>NZ_CP042433.1:1904857-2222334 GCF_007970805.1 Flavisolibacter ginsenosidimutans
CCGATGCGTACACCGATTCGGTAATGTTTTGCGTTTCGGCTTTTGTCAGCTCAACTTTCTGTTTGCAGGAGAAAAATGCGATGAGAAGGAGCAGCAAACAAAATTGTTTCATTCGTCAAACTTAAACCGCCGGGGCTAATTTACAACTGATAAAGATTAGTCCTGCTCCTGACAACAAACGCACCGCATCGCAAGACAACGACGCAGACCGGAATTGAATAAACTATAAACCGTGCAAAAAGCTGCTGCGTTTAATATCCCGGATTTTGCGGAATTACGAGAGAGGTATTTGTATCAATCTCCCGCTGCGGAATAGGCAGCAGCAAATGTTCTTTGGTCACGTTGCTTTGTAATTGCGCCAGCGTAAGCGCTGGTGCAGTGTATTGACGATAATGATTATAATACTCCCGCGCAAAATGATCTTTCATGGCTTGTTCGGCCGTGATGGTTGTTAGTGTTGTATTGAAGCGAACCAAGTCAAACCAACGCTGGTTTTCAAAAGAAAATTCGATGCGACGTTCTGTGGACAAGGCTTGTTCAAATTGCGCGACGGTGCTCAAAGCACCAGCAGCATAAGCCATTGCGCCGGCACGGGTTCTTACCCCGTTAATCAAATCAATGCTGGGTTGCGAAAATCCCTGCGCTTCGGCCAGCATCAACAAAATATCGGCGTAGCGCAATACCAGCCAATCATTCTCCGTGTCGTCGTTTACCGATGGCTGCGGCGGAATAAATTTTTTCACGTAAAGCTTGGCTGCTGAACCAGTGCCAAAAACACCGATGTTGGTGGCACGCCGCGGATCGCCCATGGATACGGTATCCAAATCATTCGTTGGATAGTTTAATCCATCACCATCCCCGGCAATCACCGCAGAACCACTGCTCAGCGGCGCAAACACGTTTGGTAACAAATTTCCAAGACCCAATCCACCGGCCTTAAAGCGAATGGCAAAAATGATTTCGCTGTTCATTTCGTTTGTTGTTGAAAAAACATTGGCGTAAGCATTTGCACCGGTTAGCAAAGCATAGCCGCTGTTGTTCTTTACATCGTTTAACAGTGTGATGGCTTCGCTCTTCTTGTTTTGCGTGAGATAAACTTTTGCCAGCAAACCTTTAGCGGCCCAACCGTTTGCACGACCCAAATCAGCGCCGGCAATCTGGTTAAACTTCAACGTGTTCATGTTGACCGCAGCGGTTTTTAAATCGGCTTCAATGAGTTTGTAAATTTCTGCGGCACTCACTCTGTTCATCGTTTTTGCCTGCTCGGGTGTAAGCGGTTCGTAATTCAAAAACACGCCGCCAAACAGCCGCACAAGGTTGAAATAATTGTAAGCCCTGATGAACATGGCTTCCCCCGCCAGTTGTTTTCTGTCAGCATCTGTAATCGGAATGGAAATGCTTTGGAAACTGAGGCTGCCCGCAGCCGGATCGTACTTCACGCCCAGCTTTTGCAAAATCAAATTGGCGTTGCGAATGCTGTTGTATGACGTAAGCCAATATTGATAAATGGCTCCGTGACTGGTACTTGGCGTAAACATATCCAGATCGCTCAGGTCGCGGTTGTTGGAACTTGTACTTCCCGGGTTTCCCTGCTTGGTGTTGTCGCTTCGCAGTTCGGTTAGCTGCCACTCGTAATAAATAAGTTTTTGAAGGGAGTTGTAAGCGCCGGTCAGCCCCGCTTTTACTTCGTCAAGATTTGAATAATAGGTTTCCGTGTTCAAGTTCGATTCAGGATAAAGGTCAATGACTTTTTTACACGAGGCCAGGCCAATAAAGCTTAAAAGAAAAATATAGTGAATGCGTTTCATCTTGTTTCGATTGAAGTTTTAGAAGTTGATGTCGAGGCCAAACAAAACGGTTCTTGGCAAAGGAAAACTTCCCCGCTGATAGCCGTCAACCAGCGGCGTAGCGTATTGGCCTGTGCTAAACCTTGCTTCGGGGTTAATGCCGCGGTAACCGCTTGCAGAATGATAGTACAGGTTCTGCGCAGAAAAATAAAAACGGGCACTGCTCAAATGCGCAAGGCGAATAAGTTTCGCAGGCAAGGTATAACCCACAATCACTTCGCGCAAGGCATAATACGACGCGTCTTCCACCACGTAATCGGTCAGCATCCAGTTAAAGCCGTTTGTTGAATAAGGCGTTTTGCCGTCGCCGGGATAAGCCGGGCTTAACCAGCGGTTTTCAATGTAATTCTTGTTGATGCGTTTTGTTTCGTTATAATTGGCATCACCGTTTATGAGTTGCCCTCCTTGCGAGCCTTGCAGCAAAATGCTGAAATCAAACTGGCCGCAGGTTACGTTGTTGGTAAGGCCCCAAGTGTAGGCGGGATAAGGATTGCCCATCACTACGCGGTCTTTGTCGTCAATTACATTGTCGCCGTTTACATCCACCAGCTTTAAGCCGCCAGCTACAAACAAATTTGATAAGTTAGACGTTAAGCCTTTTGCTTTTGCGTCGTTGATCTGTTGTTGCGAAAGCCAAACACCGTCGGTCTTGTAACCAAAGAATTCAACCAGCGGACGGCCCGGCATGTTGCGGTAAACTTCGGTGCGTTCGCCGTAGTTCAAAAAGTATTGTTCGCCGGCAAGCGCCAGCAATTTGTTTTCGTTGTGCGCTATGTTGGCCAATGCCGTCCAGCGAAAGTTTTTGCGGCGCATAATGTTTGCCGTAAGTTCTGTTTCGATGCCACGGTTCTGCAATTGGCCAATGTTGTTGATGGTTTGCGTACTGCCCAAAAACGCCATCACTGCCTGTTGCAAAAGCAAGGCTTTTGTTTTCGATTGATAAGCATCGACGGAAAGACTGAGTGCGTTGTGAAAGAGCGACACGTCAACGCCGAAATTGTATTGATAGGTTTGTTCCCAGGTAATGTTTTTGTTGGCAAGTACGGGATTGGTTGGCGCCTGTCCTGAAACCAATGTACCGTTGCCCGAACCAAAATCATAGTTCGACGCATACAACAAATCAACCCACAAAAAATCGTTGATCCGGTTGTTACCGGTAACGCCGTAACTGCCTCTAAACTTTAAATTATCCAACCATTTTACACCTTGCAAGAATTTTTCCTGTGTGGCTACCCAACCCAACGAAACAGCGGGAAAAGTTCCCCATTTATGGCCCGGTGCAAACTTGGAAGAGCCGTCGCTGCGCAAGCTTGCGGAAAGCAGGTACTTGCTTTTGTAATCGTAGGTCAGTCGGCCTAGATAAGAAAGCAAACCAATGCCAAATTTCGTGTTGAAGGTTCCCTGCTGCACGCCGTTGGCATCCACATAAGGAAGCGTAACCTGCGCCGCGTTGTTCATCGTGGTAAAGTTGTCGCTCGGGAAGTCTTGTGCCTGTTGCTGTTCGTCTCTTTGCCTTGTTTTTTGCGCCGTAAAACCGCCTAATAAAGTAAACGAATGGCCACCGATTCGCTTGTTGTATGTCAGCGTGTTTTCCCAAAGCAGGTCCGTCATTAAACGGCTGTTGTATTGTGCCCTGTTTACGTCGCCGTCTTTGTTTGAATTGCGTTTGGCGAAATCAAGTGCGTTCGAATAAACAATGTAGGCACTCGCCATTGTTTTAAAGTCAAGACCTTTTAAAATGTTTACGCTTAAATCCCCCGAACTCATCACGCGGTAATCATTGCTGGTGATGCTTCTCGTTTCCATAATAGACTTCGGCGTATTGTTGGCGGTAGAAAAAGGATCAACAGCAGTAACCGTGTTGTACAAGGTTCCATCGGGCATGTAGCCGCTGTAAATGCGTCCGTTGAAGTGTCGTGCCTGTGCAAAATCGCCCGGTTTTAGGTTACCCCACAAGGCCGATTGATTGGCAAAGGCAGCCGTTACGTCGTTGTGATAAACGGGCAGGAAAGAATAGAAGCGCACAAAGTCAATGTAGTTCACCGATGGGCGTTCACGCTTGATGTACGATGGGTTTATATTGAAAGAAAGCTTTACCCGTTTGCTCAAATCCACATCAAGCCTTGTGCGCAAGTTGAAGCGGTCGTAATTGCTGTGATACATCATGCCGTCGTCTTTTTGATAAGCGCCGGAGATGAAATATTTCGCGGTGTTGCTGCCGCCCGAAACGCTTAGTTGAAGATTGCGAACAGTAGCATCACGCAAGGCCTGCGATTGCCAGTCAGTCGGTTGTCCGCCGAGCAAAGTTTGTTCAATGATGTAGCCCGCACGTTCGCCCGGCGTCATAATCTGGCTTGTGGTGGGCGGCGTAATACTCGGGTCTTTTGCTTTTAACGAGGCTTCATAATAAAGCAGGTTTCCGTATTCGGTCATCGTCAGCATAGGGTAACGTTCATAGGCCGACTTTGTTCCGGTTGATGCTTTGAGTGAATACTTTGAACGATTGGCTTTGCCGCTTTTGGTGGTAATAATAATAACGCCGCTGGCACCGCGTGAACCGTAGATGGCTGCACTGGCCGCGTCCTTCAGCACTTCAACGGATTCTACGTCGGCAGGATTTACGTAAGACAAACCATCGGGCACGGGATGTCCGTCAACCACTACCAGCGGATCGGCGCTTGCATTGATAGAGTTGCCGCCGCGAATGCGGATCTTTGGGTCGGAACCGGCTTCAGAGGATGTGTTTTGAATTTGCACGCCGGCAATTTTTCCCTGCAAAGCCTGATCAAGCCGAGACACCGGTGCCTCTTCTAATTTTTCGTTTTTAAATTTTGAAACCGCGCCGGTCAGGTGCGATTTGCGCACAGTGCCGTAACCGATCACCACCACCTCGTCAAGTGCACTGGCCGCCCTTGTTAACCGGACAACCGAAGGCACAGTTGAAACCGGAAAACTTTGCGGTGTATAACCAACCGATGAAAAAAGAACAACCGATGTTTTGCTGTCAACAGACAATTTGTAGCTGCCATCGGCGGCCGTTGTTCCTCCCGTTTTTTTCTTGTCGGATAAAACAGAAACACCGCTCAACGGTTCGCCCGTGGCGGAATCAACCACTTTGCCCGTGATTTGTTTTTGCGCAAAAGCAGCGCAAAAGAAAAAGCATTGGAGAAAGAGGAGCAGCAGAAGCCTTCTCGTATTCATAATAGCAAGTTTGTAGTTCAATCTTCCGGAACGCAGTTCAGGATTGCGCACTAAATATAGAGACAAATTGGTTGACCAATTAAAGTTCCCGCCGTCTTTTTTTCGCATTTTTGACCGGCAACGTTCCCGAAAAAAACGGGAACGTTGCCGGTGCGAAGGCAATGGAAAGCGGCATGCCAAACGCTGGCTCCGAGTTGAAAAAAAATTGGTCAACCAATTTTTTAAACGGCTTATTTGCCGTATTCTTGTCCAACAGATTCTTGCGTATGAACGAAGTGCTCAAAAGTTTGAAAGAAGTTTCGTTAGAGAAGCCGGTTGACGTGATCATCCGTCAAATAAAAGAATTGCTCGTCTCGGGCCGGTTAAAGCCTGGCGACAAATTACCGCCGGAACGAAAGCTTTCCGAACAGTTTGCCGTTGGACGGACACATGTAAGAGAAGCCTTGCGCAAACTGGAGTTTTACGGCATTCTGCAAACACGTCCGCAGAGCGGAACCTTTGTTGCCAGCATCGGCGTAAGCGCTTTAAAAAGTTTGATTGCCGATGTGCTCAAGATTGATTCGCCTTCGTTTTTATCACTGGTGGAAACAAGAGTGTTGTTGGAAGAAGCCACCATCAAGTTGGCTTGCCAGCGAAGAACAAAAGAAGACATTAAACTGCTTGAAGCATCGCTGAACGCTTATCTTGAAAAAGCCGAAGCCGGCATCAAGGCTGTTGACGAAGACCTTCTGTTTCACCTTACCATCGCCGAAGCCAGCAAGAACAAAGTTTTAAAGTCGCTCCTGCTCATCATCATTCCCGACATCATTTCCAATTATTCTGTTTTCAAAGTTTGCGATACGGTTTCGAGCAAAGCACTGAACGAACACAAACAAATTTTTGCCTGCATTAAAGACGGCGACGCGGAAAAAGCCGCAGCCGTGATGAAGAAACATTTAAAAGGCGTGATGGATTTTGCCAAATCGCTTGTTCAATAAACCACGGATGACGCGGATTTCGGAAAGATGAAAAGGATTTTCTTTTGGTGTCTTGGCCGCTTTTAAAACATTCACGAACAATTTGATTCAGTCATTGCTGTATGAAAAAAATACTTCTCTCCTTTTCGATTTTGCTTTCGCTTTGCGGGGGTGCGCAAATGAGTTTAACGGATGCGATGAAAGCGTTGCAAAGAGCAAAGCCCGGCGATACAATCGTTGTCGCAAACGGGACTTATAAAGACGTTGAAATAAACTTTGTTGCCAAAGGCGATGCGGCAAAGCCCGTTGTGGTGAAAGCGCAAACGCCGGGCGGGGTTATTATCTCCGGGCAATCCTCACTTCGGCTTGCGGGTGTGGGCATTGAAGTAAACGGATTTTATTTCACCAACGGTTATGCGCCCAAAGGTTCTGCCATTGAATATCGTTTCGGCAATGAAGTTGCGAATAATTGCCGCATTACGAATTGCGCAATTGACGACTTTAATCCGCCCAGTCGCGACGTAGATAATTCGTGGATTTTGCTTTACGGAAAGAACAATCGCTTCGATCACAACAGTGTTGTCGGCAAATTAAATCAAGGCGTCACCTTCGCCGTGATTCTTGACGAAGAACGCAACTTGGACAACCATCACTCGATAGACCATAATTATTTCGGTGAACGACCGATTCTTGGTTCAAACGGCGGCGAGACAACCAGAGTTGGCACATCGCAATCGGCTTTCAAATCATCCCGCACCGTTATCGAAAACAATTTTTTTGAACACTGCAACGGCGAGGTAGAAGTCATTTCCATCAAGAGCTGCGACAACATCATTCGCAACAATACCTTTTACGAAAGCGCCGGTGTGTTGGCTTTGCGTCACGGCAACCGCAACCTGGTGGAAGGGAACGTTTTTATTGGCAACAATAAACCAAACACGGGTGGCATTCGCGTCATCAACGAAGGCCACATCATTCGTAACAATCATTTAGAAGGTTTAGCCGGTGATCGATTCTTTGCGGCATTGGCAATCATGAATGGCGTTCCAAATTCTTTGCCCAATCGTTACAACCAGGTGAAAGATGTAACAATTGAAAACAACATTTGGATTAACTGCGACAACATTCAGTTTTGCGTGGGCAAGGACAATGAGAGAACGGCAAAGCCAGAGAACGTGTTGTTGAAGAACAACGTCTTTTTCAACAGAAACAAGGCTGAAGTTTACACGGCTTATGATGATTTGAGCGGATTTAAGTTTGTGAACAACAGCGTCGCAACAAAGTCGGGAAAGTTTAACCAGAAAGGCTTTGTTGAAACAAAAGGAACGAGCGGAAAATTCGCTTTGAAAAATTACACGCAACGCGACGAATGCGGCGCAAGTTGGTACCGCCAACCAACCAAGCCAGCAACTGCTCTCAACGGTAAAAGAATAAGCGTTGCACCCGGACAAAACGCATTGATCGTAGCCGTTCAATCAGCAAATGCAGGTGATGTCATTGAACTTTCAAGCGAAGGCGAATACCTCGTTGACAACAACATTGACGTCAACAAATACCTCCGCATTCAAGGTGCAAAAAACCTGAAGACAAAACCTGTTATTCGTTACAACGGAACAAAAGGTCGCGGTTCCATTTTTACCATCAGCGACGGCGGTGTTTTGGAGATGAACAATCTTGCCTTCAACGACGAAGCCTTTGACGGCAAAGCCGCTGCATCGAGTGCAATTTCTACCGCTACTGCAATGCGCGGACATTACAGCGCTTACATCAACAACTGCGAGTTTTACAATTTCCAGGAAGGCGGCTACGCTCCTTTTAAAGCACAACGAACAACGTTTGCAGACAGTTTGATTTTTACGAATTGCTTGTTCCGCGACATGAGTGGCGATGCCATTTCTATTGCTGCTGAAAAACAAGACGACGGCAAATACAACGCCGAATACGTAGAAGTTAAAAATTGTGCTTTTTACAAAGTGCTCGGCTATGCGCTTGACCTTTATCGCGGCGGCAGCGACGAAAGCACAACTGGGCCTACACTTCTTGTTGATCATTGCGTGCTGGAAGACGTAAACAACAAAGAACGCGGTGCGGGCATGCGGCTGTTCGGCGTGCAAAACGCTACCGTAAAAAATACTTTGTTCTCCAACACGGGTCGTGGCGGTGCATCGCTGCGTTTTGACGAAACGCATTGGGACAAGATTGCGGTAACCAATTGCAACCTTTACAATTCGGGCCGCATTTATTCTTTTTGGGGTAAAGTTGTAACGGGGCCTGTGTTCAACTTCAAACCAAGCTATCGCTCGTTTGCAACACACGACTTCTCGTTGCAAAGCAGTTCTCCTTTGACAACGAAAGGCACTGACGGTGATGCCATCGGCTTGCAGACAAACAATTATCTCACCACCAAAAAACGATAATCATCTATTAAACCAAACAACATGAAACTGAAAGGAAAAGTTGCGATTGTAACCGGAGGAGCTAGAGACATCGGCCGTGAAGTATCGCTGCGCTTGGCAAAAGAAGGCGCAAAAGTCGTTGTGAATTATTTTGGCAGCGAGAGCGAAGCAACTAAAGTAGCAAAACAAATTAAAGACGAAGGCGGTGAAGCCATCGCCGTGAAAGGCGACATGACCAAATGGACTGAAGTAGTCAACTTAATTGACGAAACAAAAAAAGCTTTCGGTAAAGAGATACATATTTTGACAAATGTCGTTGGCGGTTTGTTCGGCCGAAAAACCATTGAAGAACAGGATGAAGAATGGTACAACCTGGTGATGGACGTAAACCTGAAGAGCATCTTCTTTACAACAAAAGCATGCGTCGGTGCAATGCCCGCGGGTTCAAGCATCATCAACTTTAGTTCGCAGGCAGGCCGCGACGGTGGTGGCGGCGGTGCATCGTTGTACGCCACAGCCAAAGGCGCAGTAATGACTTATACAAGAGCGATGGCAAAAGAACTCGGGCCAAAAGGCATTCGCGTAAACGCAGTAGCGCCGGGCATGATTGCTACATCATTCCACGATCGTTTTACGAAACCGGAAATCAGAACAAACGTTGCGGCATCTACGCCGTTGCGCAGACAAGGCGATGCAAAAGACGTTGCTGATTTGGTGATTTATCTCGCATCGGATGAAGCGTCCTTCATTACCGGCACAAACATTGACATCAACGGCGGCACGTATTTCTCGTAAGCGTATAATGAAACCGCTGAGAGTTAACGGAGTCACGCAGAGAGTCTTTGCGAACGTTCTGCATCGCTGCTTCTCTGCGGTTAAATACGAATAACAAAAAGAACTTCCATGAAAAATTTTCTTTTGGTCGCTTCTCTCCTCTTCGCTGCGTGCACGGCCACAAAAGGCAACAGCGTGCCACCGCAATCGCCAGCCGTTTTTATTTTAAATGCTGATGTGCTGAGCCAGAAGAAAGCAGCCATCAATGTAAAGGACGCAGCACTGATGCCGGCATACAAAAAGCTGTTGAAAGACGCAGACAAAGCCCTGAACGAAGGACCGTTTAGCGTGATGGAAAAGAAAAACAATCCGCCCAGCGGCGACAGGCACGATTACATGAGCCTTGCGCCTTACTTCTGGCCCGACCCAATAAAGAACGACGGTCTGCCTTACATCCGCAAAGACGGCCAAACCAATCCAGAAGTGAAAGATTACAAGGACAAAGAATACATGCCGAAGATGTGCGAACTCGTGCACACGCTTGGCCTTGCCTATTATTTTTCGGGCGATGAAAAATACGCCGCACACGCAGCCAAGCTTTTGGAAGTCTGGTTTCTGAACGCAGACACAAAGATGAACCCGAACCTGAATTTTGCGCAAGCCATCAAAGGCGTGAACAACGGACGTGGCGCGGGTTTGATTGATGCGCGGCATTTTATGAATGTGGTTGACGCCATTGGTTTGCTGCAAGGCTCAAAGGCTTGGACAAAGGCTGATCAAACGGGTATGCAAAAATGGTTTGCTGATTTTTTAAACTGGATGCAAACGAGTTCAACCGGCAAAGACGAAATGAATGCGAAGAACAATCACGGCACGTATTACGATGCCTTGCGCTTGTCGCTTGCTTTGTTCATTAACGACAAAGAAGCGGCAAAAAGCATTGTGCAAAACGTTACGAAACGCCTCGACGCACAGATGGACGAAGAAGGAAAATTTCCGAAAGAAATGGAGCGCACCATCGCTCTTCATTACAACGTATTTGACCTTCACGCTTTCTTCATGGTTGCTTCAATGGCCGGGAAAAACGGCTTCGATCTTTGGCATTATACCTCTCCTTCCGGCGCTTCGCTGAAAAAAGGCTTTGATTATTTTCATCCTTATATTTCTAAACAAAAAGAGTGGACAGGACAACAAATAAAGCCCTTTGATTTTGAAGAAGGCTATCCGCTTTTGTTAACGGCCGCAGAGAGATACGGTTGCAACAAATGTCGCGATGAAATAAAAACATTGGCGGGATTGGATGCGGAAAAAATGCGGGAGAACTTGCTTTATTAAAAAGGACTCGGTAACAAAGAAAACCATGTGTTGAGTTGACCGTTGGCAACGGCGGCGCAAACGTGTAACGGCCGACTTTGATTAAAGCATCACAGTCCCGGCAATTTAATGCCGCTGCTTTTCAAATCATCAACGATTCGTTCTTGCAGCAACAGTTTTGTATCCACAAATCCGTGCGCATGCGACCATACGTTGATCATTACTTTGTACCCGTCAGGATCAATGCCGGCTACGCCAACGCGGTGGGCCGGATCGGTTAACAAAGTTGTTACGTTGGATACGCTTTTGTCCACGATGTTTTTCACCTGCGCAAAATCTACCGTAAACGGAAACTTCACTTCAATGTCCATCCGCCGCTTGTCTTCGCGGCTAAGGTTTACAATGATTTCATTGGACAGTTTGCTGTTGGGTATAATTACGGTGCGGTTGTCAAATGTTTTCATGATGGTGAAAAAAATCTGGATCGTATCCACCGTGCCCTCGTTGCCTTGTGCAATGATGTTGTCGCCAATGCGAAAAGGTTTCAACAACAAAATCAGCACGCCGCTGGTAAAGTTTTGCAAGGTTCCCGAAAGCGCCAATCCCGCTGCCACACCGAACGCACCAATGACCGCTGTGAAGATGGTCATTTG
This sequence comes from Flavisolibacter ginsenosidimutans, assembly GCF_007970805.1. GTDB lineage: Bacteria > Bacteroidota > Bacteroidia > Chitinophagales > Chitinophagaceae > Flavisolibacter > Flavisolibacter ginsenosidimutans. Next base: position 1,915,999 of record NZ_CP042433.1, read on the forward strand.
CAAACCCACTACCTGCATAAAGGCAATGAACAACAAAACCTGCAGGGCTGTTACAAACAGGTTCACAAGAAAAGGCCGTACCGAAGAGTTAACCTCACGCTTGTGGAAATGATGGTTGAGCCATTTTTTGATAAACCCGATGAGCCACAAGCCAATCAAAACCAGCAACACGCCAATAAGAATGCGCGGGCCTTCGATTAAAATCCAATTGTAGGCCTTGTCATAAAACTTACTCCAATCCATTTAGCTTTTCGGCAGAGATGCGTAAAAATCATGCCCTGTGCGAAAACAAACGAGTGCTAAGGCTTTACAAACAAGTTTTCCCACAGTGCAGTTTTGCAAAATTTATGCAAGAGGCTCCTGCAGAATCCAGGGAGAAGTCAGTTTTCAGGAAGCACCCGTACAATTTGAAAGCGCCGGAGAAAGGCCGGGTCAAGATTTTGTTTTTTGTTCGTGGCGAGGATGACGAGGCCAGGATGTGTCTCGATTTGTTGAAGCAGGTACGTTGACTCAAGGTTTGCATAACGATCGTGCGAGTCTTTTACGTCTGTTCTTTTGCCAAACAAGGCATCGGCTTCGTCGAAAAATAATATCCAAGCCTTTTCTTTTGCCCGTTCAAAAATCTGTTGAAGATTCTTTTCGGTTTCGCCGATGTACTTGCTTTGAATTTGCGAAAGCTCAACGCGGTGAAGTTCTTTGCCGGTTTCCTTTGCAAGCGATTCGGCGGCTTTTATTTTATCGGCGTTCTGTTGTCCCTCGAACAAAACGACGAGACTTTTTGTGCCTTTGTCCTTTACCGGTTGTTGCAACCAGGTTTTGATTTCTTTTAATGAAGTCATGATCGTTCGCTTTGCAGAAAGTTACTGAAACAAAACCGCTTCAAATGGTTGGCTATTGATTCATGTACAGTAAACTTCCCGAACGTACAAGAGTGCGACGCAACGACAGTCCAATAGTAGTACCACAGCTAAGTACATAATGCTTCTCTCAAATCACGCCGACTTTCTTCAAAAAAACAATGATCGCTTTGTTTACTTCCGCATTTTTTTCCTTGTCAAACTTGCCGTGCAAGCCACCGGGAACGGTAATAAATTGGTTGGTCACTCCGGCTGCATCAAGCTTCGTGTGCAAGTCAACAGATTGTTGATACGGGACCGTAGGATCGGCATCGCCGTGAACAATAAAGATTGGCGGCGTGGCCTTGTTCACGTAAGTCATTGGTGAAACCAAAGCCGCAAACTGTTGGTCTTTCGCATATTTACCCAACCAGTTCGTGGCCGATTTGCTCGTGATGTTTTTGCCATAGCCCCAATCCCACACATCGGTAATACCGTACTTGTCAACGATGGCCGCAACCTTCACGTTGTTCACGCCGGGACAATTGCCATCAAAACGGTGATCACTGCCCAACATGCCGGTCATTAACGCCAAATGCCCGCCCGATGAAGAACCCATCACCACGATCTTGTTCACGTCAATGTTCAAAGCCTTTGCGTTTTTGATGACGTAAAGCAAAGCACACCGCACGTCTTCCACGGCGGCAGGCGCAGTAGCTTGCGGCGTTAAGCGGTACTCAACATTGACCACGGCAAAACCGGCCTTAAAAAAGTTGCTGAATCCGGTTTGCGATTCTTTTGTGCCGTGGTTCCAGCCGCCGCCGTGTATGTTAAGCACAACCGGCGTTGGCTTTTCGCTCTTCGGCAGGTAAATGTCCATCCTGCCGTCCCAATCGCCCACTTTCGCATACACCACATTCAGTTGCGAGGTAAAGCCTGCGGGCAGTTCAACGGGCTTGATAACCGCACTGTCTTCCTGCGCATGCAGGCGAAAAATAAAAAGCGATGCAATAAAATAAGTCGCCAGTTTTTTCATGTTCCTTGTTTTAATGAATGATGGGCGTTGTGCGTTTAAGCGTTGTGTTCTTGCCAATGACCTGCACCACGTATATGCCCGAAGGCAAACCGTTTACAGCAAAAGTTGTGGATACGAAGCCTTGCGCCATAAAGATGTTTTTGCGCCGCAGTAGTTTGCCGTTTACGTCATAAATAAAGACGTCGCCAAGATCGGGAGCCGCCGAATAAATGCGCACGGTAAGCGTGTTGCCGTTGCTCATAAAGGTTTGCAGGTTCGCCTGACTTGTTCCGGTAGCGGGATAAATCGTCAATCGCCCCGATGTGTACGTGATGTTGTAATTGGCTGCGCTTGCGCCGGTCGGATCAAGGGAATAATAACCCGGCGCCGAGTTCGTCTGCGTTGTTGTGTTTACAGTTGGCTGCGTTGTCAATACGCTTGCCGATTCACCCAAAACAAAACCGGTGTAAGCCAGGCGGAAAGCGGGATTGGCTTCGCCATAATTTTTGGTGGTGTCGGTCGCACGAATGGTTAGTGAAGCTTTGTTCACCGTCAGCGTTTGCGAAACCGGTGTTGCGGCAAAGAACAAATCATTGCCTGCTTGTGCTGCTGTAATCGTTGTTGTTCCCGCGCCAACGATATGAACGTTGTTGCCAACAATTGTTGCAATGCCTGTGTTGCTGCTGGTGTACGTTACTGGAATGGTGTTGTTGTTGCTTGACGCACCAATGGCAAAATCGGCCGCACCGTATGTTTTTGTAGTGAAGGCAGGGAAGGTAATGGTTTGCGTTGAACGTGGTTTTACAATCAGCGAATCGTTCACAAAGCCGATGTTGTAGTTGGCCGCCGTTGCACCGCTTACCGTGATTAAATAATTTCCTGCCGGCGATGTTGTTGTGGCCGTAGTAGAAAGAACAGCCGGCGTTGACAACACAGCAGACGTTTCGTTCAAAACAAAACCTGTGTACGTGGCCGTAAGCGCTGGATTCGGGTCGCCTTCGGGTTTCGTCTTTCTGTCTGCTTTGATGGTTAACGCTGCTTTGGCCACCGTTAATGTTTGCGAAACGTTTGCCGCCGGATAAAAGCCATCCGAAGCCTGCGTTGCCGTAATGATAGTTGTGCCTGTGCCGTTGATATGAAGCTTGCTGTTCACGATTGTTGCTACGGCTGTATTGCTGCTGCTATAATTAACGGGTGAAGTTGCGTTGCTGCTGATGACACCGGGACTAAAATCCGCATCGCCATAGGTTTTTGACGGCAGGGCATTAAACACAAACGGATTGGCAGGCGGCCTTGCCCCAATGCTAAACTGCCCGAAATTGGTAAAGGTTGTATCGGCTTTATTGGCGGCGTTGTCGCCGGTACCAAAAGGCAAAGACCATGACGTGCCGTTGTTTTTGATGATGCCGATTTCTGAATCGGCAAAGCTTGCAAGCGTTGTTCCTTCCAGTTGCGGTGTCCATTGCAATTGCAGGCTTGCGTTGCCGCTTCCGTTCACACGATTCACGTTCCATACCGCATCTACCGTAGTTTGCTTTTGCAAAGAAGTCAAAGGCGTTCCGATTGGCAAACCGCTGGCAGTAATTCCTTCAAAAACATTCAGCGCAAAATCAGCAGTTGATGTTGGATTCATCATTGCGGGTAAATAATTTGATGCAGAGCCGATAGGAAACAAATTGCTGCCGGTGATGTTGTCCCTTCGGAACACACCAACATTGCCCGAAGCGTCAACGCCGGTAACAAAGTATGAGTTGGCATTGTAAGTTCCGTTTAAAATCGCACCGGGTTGCAGCCACAGCGAATCCAAGGGACGAATGGTGACCTTGCCCGATGTTGCTTCAAGGCTTCCGCTTATACGAACGCTTGCGTTGGTTGTAGCGGCACTGTGGAATTGCACGTTGTTCGCGTTCACAATGTTTGCCACTGCGCCGGTTGAAATTCCAAAAGGCGTTGCAGTAGCAGCGTTAATGATGTAATTGATGCCGTCGTTGTAGGTTTTCACATCGCTTACCGCAACAGAGCCGTTCGTTGCATCAAAACCTGCCGCATTGCTTGTCGCTAACGTAGCTGCGGCTTCGTTAAAGCTTAACGCAACGTTGCTTGCCGTTGCCAACGCTGGACGCGAAATGTAAATGCTGTCAAAGTTTGCGGTATAGCTTGTGATTCTTGTACCGGACGACAGGCCTGCGCCTTTTACGGTAATGCCTCGGCTTAACCCCGTTGCACCTGTTACGCCTGTGATGATGTATGTACCCGAAGTCAAAGTGCCCGTTCCGCTAACCGCTGTTGTTCCACCTTTTGCGGTAAACGTTCCAGTGCCGGTTAATTGAGAAGTTGAAAAATCAATCTTGCCGTTGATGATGGCCGACTTTGCGACGGAAATATTTTTGTTGAGTAAAACGTTTGCGCTGTCCGCAACAATCAAAGACGCAGGCGATATTGTTCCGGTTCCGGAAATAGTTTGCAAACTATTTCCCGTTAGCATTAATTCGTTCGTGCTGCCTGATGGTGCGGTTAGACTACCGGCCGCAATCAAGTCGCCTGCTACTACCGTTTGCCCGCTTGTATGTGTAACGAAAGTGCTGCCTGAAGTAATGGTTAATGTGTCAATGTGATTCACCGGACCATCAGCTGTGAAGGTTGCGCCGTTTTGAATGACAACGTTTGCAAAAGCCTTGCGGTTAACAAAAGTTCCGCCGCTGCCAACAGGGTTTGAAGCCCGTACAACAAATTTGCTTCCCGATAAAAAATTTACCGGCTGAAACGTAGAACTGCTGGCCATCACGCTGTAGCCTCCGTCGTAATAACAAGTAGAACCTGCCTGGAAGGTCACCCACTTTTCGGTTGATTGCGAACTGTTGCCAAAGGCATAAGCAGCCGATGTTGCCGTGATGTTCGTTGTAAAAGTTGAACCGCTCGTAAATACCAAACTTGTCCCTGTTGATATGCCGTTTGCAATGCGTGCCTGAAGGCCGGTCACCATCGCAAAGTTGCCGCTTACACGTCCGCTGTTGTTTGTTCCACCAAGTACAATTACCTGGCTTCCGGGGCCGTTGGCCAGCGTGGCCGAACAACCGCTTTCAATTACAAAGTCTTCGGCGGTTGTGCCATCGCCGCTGACGGTCCACGTACTTGTGCCGCTGGCATTCCGCACAAAAACAACGTTGGCGCCGTTCACAAATTTTACCTGTCCGCAAGTGATGCTTGTGTTCAGGTTCACCGAATCAATGCCGGTAGTTGTCGTAGCGCCGCCGTAGTTCGTACCGTCAAAAACAAGTACGTCCGTTGCGCCGGTTGAGGAAGCACGGGCTGCGCCGGAACCGTCAAGCGATGTGTTCCAATTGGAAAGCGTGGAAATATTTTGCGGCGATGCCGGTGCGCCTCCAACCCAGTAGTACGTCGTTTGCGCTTTTACAATGATTGCGCAAAAAAGAAGAAAGAAGAAAAGTAAAATTTTATTCATACAGCAGTAATTAGTCGTTAACGAGTTTCCAATTCGGGACGCAAAATCTCTTTGTTGTGTTTTGATTGCTTACTTGTAATGAACGTAATGCAAAGCCAGGCCAGCGGCACCATCGCCGCACCTAAAATGAAGAAGGAAACGTAACCGGTTTTTGTAATGAAGGGTACAGACCAGGTTGTAATCAAGGTTCCGGCAACGGCGGTTGTGCCGCCCATGCCCGCTACCGTTCCCACATTCTTTCCGTGGAAATAATCGGCCGGTAGTGTTTGCAAATTGTTGATGAGAAACTGAAAGCCAAACAGCGTTGTGCTGATTAAGCCAATCGCCAAGGGAATGTTTTCTTTCAAGGCAGAAAGATTGTAAGCCGTTAGCACAAGCGACAAAAGCATCAACACAGAGCCAATGGTAACGGCTTCCTTTCTTGCCTTGCTTGCTTCTGCGCCTTTTCGGATTCGCCAGGAAGAATAAAAGCCACCGAGCAAGCCGCCGATGGCCGCGAACAGATACGGCAACCATGCAAAGGCACCCACTTGTTTGATGTCGAAATGAAACTGTTCTTTTAAAAAAGTTGGCAGCCAGGTCACAAACATCCACCACACCGGATCAATAAAGAAACGCGAAAGCAAAATGCCCCAGGTGTTTTTGAATTGCAACAATTCGCGCCAGGTGTAAGGCTTGACCGTTTCTGTTTTTTTAAGCTTGGTATCGCTCAAAATGTGTTGCCGTTCGCCTTCGGTTAACCACGGATGCTTATCAGGTGCGGCTTTGTTCACGAGGAGCCAGGGAAGAATCCAGACAAGGCCCAATACTGCGATTAAGATAAACGTTACACGCCAGCCAAAAGCAAGGTACAAAGATGCTATGGCCGGCGCTGCCACAACAGAACCCAAGGAAGCACCCGCGCCAAAAATGCCCTGCGCAATGGCTCTTTCTTTTGCCGGAAACCATTCGGCATTGCTCTTTGTTGCACCGGGCCAGTTGCCCGCTTCGCTGAGGCCAAGCATGGCGCGGAAAATATTAAACGAAACCAAAGAACGTGCAATGGAATGCAAGGCGATGGATATGCTCCAGCCTAATATTGAAACCACCATTCCTAATCGTGTTCCGATTGCATCCATCATTTTGCCCGTTGCCGTTTGCCCGATGGCGTAAGCGATCATGAAGAAGGTAGTGATTAAGGCTAACGCCGATTTGTTGTCAACATCGGCAATGCCAAACTCTTTGTAGATGTAGGGCCACATGATGTTGATGGCGCTGCGGTCAATGTAGTTGATAACCGTTGCCAACCCAATCAAACCAATGATCCACCAACGAAGGCCTTTTAGTTTCATGTTAATTGCTTAATGAAATATTTGAAACACCACTTGCGGCTCCCGTTACTGTGTTGTTGCTGTAAACTTTATTGCCGCTCGACGTTCCGTTGCTTCCACTCAGTTGAATGTTAAAGCCATAACCGGCTGCATTGACCGTGCAGTTGTTGTTCTTAAATGCATTGTTGTTGCCCCAGCCCGAAACCGCCACGTGCACCTGATAACCGTCTTTAAAAATGCTTCCGCCGGGATTGGTGCCGGTATTGTTTTCAATGAGATAACCGTTGCCTTTCACATCAATCCAACTATCGGCCGAATTTGCTCCGGTAATGCCGGTCGCATCAAAATTGTTTCCACGAATGATGCCTGCCGTTGTGCCTTCTTTTACGTCAATGCATTCAGCCGCAACGCTTGGACCAAGGGTGTTGGAAAGAATTTTATTTGAATCGCATTTATCCGGATCGCCGTTTGTATAAGTGCTCCAGTTGTTTTTTGCAGAGCCGATGTAGATACCTTCTCCATAGTCGGGAGTCTTCAACCCGGTTTGCATTATTTCACAATTCTGCACGGTGTTGTTTGAGCTGAACTTGCGCAGGTGCAAGGCTTCTTCTCCAATGGAAAAAATCTTCAAATCATCAATGACGCTGTGTTGAGAACCGTCCATTATCAAACCCTTCAAACCATTGGTAATGGTAAAGCCTTTTAGATTCCAATAACTTCCCTGCAAATACAAAACATAACCCGTTTGAATGCTGCCCGCATCCAACACCGCGTTGCGGCTTCCGCGCAGAACGATGGGTTTTGCAACCGTGCCAGCCGCCGTTGCTTCAATCACAAACCTGCCGGCATAAACGCCCTCGGCCATCACAATGTCGTCACCGGGTTTTGCATCCAGCAAAGCGGCTTTTAATTCCGAAGAAGTGGAAACATGAACGGTTCGCTCAACGGTTGTTGTGTTTGTTGTGGGGGTTGTTTCGTCCGGAATTGTTTTCTTGCCGCAAGCCAGTAGCAGGAGCCACGCTAAAACTTGTATCACGTTGAATGTTTTCAGTGAACAATCGTTCGTTGTTGCAGGTGCCTAGCCGCGTGAAGCGGCCTGACGCCTACTTTAAAAAGTCTTCGCGCATCGGGCTGAAGATGTCAATGAGCACACCGCTTTCCAAACAAACCGCGCCGTGCAAAACATTCGACGGAACGTAAAAGACATCGCCAGCCTTCAAGATTTGTTTTTCGCCGCCAATTTCTACTTCAAACACACCGCGTTCTACGTGTGAAATTTGCACGTGTGGGTGTTGATGAACCGTGCCGATGCCGCCTGTTTCAAATTCCACTTTCACCATCATCAGGCTTTTGTCGTAAGCCATAATCTTCCGCTTCATTCCTTCGGCCACGGGCTCCCATTCAATATCATTGTCTTTGATGAATGTTTTTGTTGCTGTTATTTCCATATTGCTGTTTAAAATTTTTTATTTCAAAGGACTGCCGTCGTACAAAACCGTGAACGGACCGGTCCATTTTATCGTTGCGTTTGTTAAGTGCAGAGAATGTTCTTTGTTCGTTGAAAAATCCTCGTTGCATTGCGCAATCACCAACACATCTTCCCCAATGCGTATTTCCACCACGGTGTATTGTTCGTCACTTTGTTTTAGTGTGATTTGCTGAACCGATGGATAAGAGGCCGTTGAGAATTCGCTGACCGGATCAAACTCTCCGTGTACTTCAATAACGTTGACAAAAGTTTCGGCCGCACCGCGTTTGCGAATGATGTACGACGGTTCGCGTCGCAGGTTAAAATCCGGGTCGTTCGCACCGGTGCGGGTAAAAATGATTTGTGCCGAATCAGTTATCAGCGATGAAATTGTATAATAGGTTTTTTTGTTCAAAAACGTGAATTGCGCCAGCGTGTCGCGAAGGTTTGCTTCAGCCTCCTTCCACAAATATTGATAACCGTTTTTTGTTCCCAAAGGCTTTTGCATTGCGGTTGATGCTTTGTAGTTGAACGATGCTTTAATTACCTGCCCGTTGTACTGAAACGGCAAATCGTATTGATGCGGCGCAGTTGATGTTGTGTTGAACAAATCAACCACCAGCTTTTTGCCTTCGGGCAATTGAAGCAGGTAAAGTGTGCGGTGAAGTGAAACACCGGGATAGGCGTTTTCCTGTTTTGCGCTAATGGCCTGAACAGCGGGATTGCCGAACGAAGAAAACAACTTCTCGCCGTGGTAGTTTTCGGCCACTTCTTCTTTTGCATTAAACTGGCTTTTCTCGTCAACAACCACTGTATTGTGTGCGATGGTTTGTGCCGCGTAGCCTTTGTTTTCGGGCAGGTAACGGCCGCCCCATTTTTGTTCGATATTTACAAAACGCGCCGACCCGTAATCCTGTAAAATCTCGCTGCCTTTGTCAAACAAAGAGATGCCCAACTGGTCAAAATGCCCGTGCGAAAGACCGTGTGAAGCGTACTTGAAAACGAGCGTTGTAAGATTTGCGTCTTTGTCCACACGCAAAAAACTGATGCCGCCTTCATTACCCTTTGCGCCGTCTGTAAATTCAACGGATTTATACGGATAATAAGGCTTAATGTTTTTGCTGTTTGTTAAAGCTGCCGCAATGGAAGCGCCACCACGGTTGAGCAACACACGGTCTTGCTTCTTGGCAACGGTAAGCAACCCTTCTTCTTTGCCATAAACCTCCCAGGCAATGTCAACTGCGGCCACCAATTCGGTTGAGGTGAAATCTTTTTCCTTCAGCGCATCGTTTACCGGGAAAAATCGTCCGTTGATGTTCGTTTGCTGCAAACCTGCTTCGAGTGCTTTTTTCAAAATGCTGTTGCGGTACTGAAATATTTTTAGTTCGGGTTTTACGTTGTTCAGGGCGTTTGCAAAAATGTAAAAAGGCAGAATGGCATAACGAATGTAGTAAGGTCCTTCTGTATAATAACCATCGGGCGAAAAGAGCCCGTTAAGCTGCGCCAAAAAGCCTGCCTTGCCGTCTTTCTCCGTACCGTAAAGCGCCATGTCCACGTAATCTTTGTTGCCGGTGGCGATGCCCACAATGCCCACGCCTGCACAAGCCCACACACCGTGGTTGTGAATGAGATTAAACCAGGACTTTAAATCTTGTGTGAGAAAATTTACTTCGGGTTTAAATGCGCCGTTTTCAATTTTTGTTCTTTCATCGGCTGTTAAACTGTTGCGCACCAGGTCGTAAGCCATGCCGGTATAAACAAGCCAGTTGGCATCGTTCAACGCCTGCCAAAAAATTCGTCCCGGCGAACTGCTTGTTGCCTGCGGATGATTCTTCAATGCAGGATTCAGCTTCGCATATTTCAGCAACAGGTTTTTCACAAGCGTTGCGTAGCGAAAGTCGCTGGTGAGGTTGTACAGCAAGCCGCTGTTAAACATTAAAGTGTAATTGGCTTTGTGCCGGTCGTGAGTGTAACCGCCGGCGGGATCTTTCGGCACGGGAACGTCAATGTCTCTTCCGAGCCAGGCATCAACATCGGTCTTTATTTCGGCAAAGGATTTTTGCAGAACGGGATATGCGGCAATGCTTTTTTTCACGCCTTCCAGTTCGGTCTTTGTGGCAAAGGCAACAGGGTGTTGCGCCTGTAATGGCACGGAAAAAATGAAGGAAAAAACAAAAGCAAGCAAACGCATAATCAATTTTTAACCCGGTGAGTTTCTGAACTAAAAATGATGTTGAAAATTTTAGTTTCCAAAACAATTACCGGCAGCGTTGCCGGTAACGTTGCCGGTGCAATCCCGGAAAACTTTTTTACTTTTCGTCTTCAATCAACGAAGCTGTATGAACAAACCGGCTACCATCAAAGACATTGCAAAAACGCTCAAAATTTCCACGTCAACCGTCTCGCGGGCCTTGCGCAACGCCCATGACGTAAATCCCAAAACCCGCAACGCCGTTCTCGCTTTATCGGAAGAATTAAGCTACCAGCCGAGCCGTCTTGCCTTAAGCCTTCAGCAAAAGCAAACGCACACCATCGGCGTCATTGTTCCCAACCTCGATTACGTAATGGCCACGATGGTACGCGGCATTGACGAAGTGGCGTTGGAAGCAGGATATACGGTAATGGTTTGTCAAAGCAACGAATCGTTCGGGCGGGAGATGGTGAACACAAGGCGCCTGCTTGACAGCCTGGTGGACGGTTTTATTGTATCGGTTTCAAGCGAAACAAAAGTGTTTGACCACTTCAAAAAAATACAGCAAAAGAAAATGCCGATGGTGGTGTTTGACCGCGTGAGCAGCGACCTTGTTGCACCCAAGGTAAAGCTTGACAACGTGGAAGGCGGTTACTTAGCCACAGAACATTTGATTGAACAGGGTTACAAGAACATTGCAATTCTTGCAGGACCCAAAAACCTTGCTATCAGCAACGACCGGCTGGAGGGCTATTTGAAAGCGTTGAAGAAATTCAAGGTAAAGCCCAACGCCGAATTGATTCTTCATTGCAGCTTTAATCAACAAGATGCCTACGAGACAACTATCGAATTACTAAAGCGCAAAAAACATCCCGATGCCATCTTTACCATCAGTGACCGAATGGCCATTGGCGCTATGCTTGCAATAAAAGAAAAAGGTCTGCGCATGCCGGCCGACATTGGTCTTGTTGGCTTTAACAACGAACCGATAACCAGCCTGCTTTCGCCTTCTATTTCCAGCGTTGATCAGCCGGCGTTTGAACTTGGCAAGACAGCCGCCAAATTGTTCATTGAACAAATGCACCACGAAGAGGATTTGAGCAACATAGAACGGGTGCTAAAGCCAAAGCTTGCCGTTCGGGAATCATCGCAACGCAGAAAAAATAAATTTTCTTCTGCCGGTTAAACGATTTCTCTTGCCGAGAAAATACACGATTCCATCAACCCAGTTCCAGTTCTTTCTCAGTAAAAGCAAAGAAGAGATTTTGCAAGTGATGAAGATATTTTATGTGCTCAAGCTTTTGCCTTCCGCCGCTGATTTGGTCCAGGAACACGCCTTCAGTGGAGAAGGATATGGGAAAAAGGTCGGTGATAAAAATCGGGGCGTTTTTTATTTTGTTTAGCAATTCCGGTGTTAGTGGCACGGGCTCAAATTCTTCCAAAGGCCCGTAAGGTGTTTCCAACTGCAGCAAGTCATCTTCAAAAGGTTCTACGCGGTGTTCAATTGACGGCGACAGGTATCCAATCCTGTCGGCAGAGACAAAAGAAACTTCTACTTCTGTCGGCGGCAGTGTGGTTCCGGGATGGGAGAGTTTTGGGTTCCACAGAATGCGATTTCCAATCCGTAATTCGTTCGCGTTTATCATGAAACAAAGCTAATCTTCTTACTACAATCGCAACTTACGGATGTTCTGCAAGAAGTGCAATTTGCTAAAGAGATAACTGCCGGCATAAGGAAAAGCAACCGCATTATTTTATACATACGATTTTCTTTTCTGTTTTCACCAAAGGACTGACAGTTATGACCGTTGACAGCAACCCTTATTAAAAAACGAAAGAGAAGGCAATTCAGAAAGTTGTACCGATTAATTCGCTGCCACTTCCAGCCTTATCGCATCATAACACATTCCGTTCGCAACACCACCGGCAGGCACCGTTAGCACAATTGTATTCTCACCTTGTTTTAAAAGCGATGCGTCGAAATAAAAATCTTTTTCCACCCAGGTTCCTTCAATGCCATCGCGGATAGGACTGGCGCCACCGCCGCCGATATCGTTAAAGAGACCGAGATCATTTCCGTTTACTGTAATTCCCAATGAACGGGCGCCGGAACCGGCGATGCCGAAACGAAGCGTGGCTTTGCCGGACGTGGGCATACCGGCGGGCATCGTAAATTTAATGGTCCACGGCGTGGCGCGGCCGAAGTCTTTGCCGTCGGCCCTGAACACAGTGTCGTGCGGAACGTGATAAATGTACCAATCCTTTGCCGGGTTGGATTTGCCTACTGTGAATGTAACATCGTTCGGAAAATACTTGGCGTAATCAATATATAAGCCCCAATGCCAGTGATCATCGCCTTTAAAAAATTCACTTGCCGAACGGTTGGGCGTTCCTATTTGAAAGATTTGTCTTCCGTAACGCACCGGCTTCCATTCGATGGTTTCTAAATCTATTTTCTGACCGGGAGTGATGGTAATTTTTGCTGTGGCATCGTAAGCTCCCATCACTCCATCGGCAACCGCATGCAATTGGTAAGTGCCGGGACGAACGTTGTTGAGAATAAAGCTTCCATCGGCAGCGCCGTCCGTCCAAAATTCATAATGCTTGGCATCGTTCTGCCAGTTGATTGGTTGCGGCGGAAAGGCAAAATTTCGTTGGCCTTGTTGGCGTGGAGGCAGATAGGTACCGCGATTGGCAATTTGTCCATTGGGTAAGCGGTGTACAGTTGTGTCAATCACTTCTTGTCGTGGCGTTTCCGAACGGTTAAATGCTGTCGAATCCCGCATGGGACGTGGCGTAAAAGGCAGTGGTGCTTCGTCGGGATAAGAAAGACCGACAAGCAAGTTGGTAAACGTTGGCATCGGTGCCTGCGGATCAACCAACATGAACCTTCCCCTTACAGTTGATCGTTCAGTTGCCGGCGTATAATCAACGCCCTTTACCCAATCATAAGGCCAACGTGCTTGCTCGGCCTTTGCCTGTTTCAACGCATCGGTCCAAAGTGCGTTGGGATATTTGCCGGTTGGAACGTAAATGAACATCGGCCCAACCACTTTTGTCCAATGTTCATTCGCAGCAAAATTGAGCACACTTCCGCCGTAATGCGTGCCGCGCCAATAGTTCAACAGCGTTGGATCGCCTCCGTCGCCGTCATCCAAGTGACCCGTTAATTCGTAATGGTTCGGGCCACTGGAAAGATATTCGAACGAAGGATTGATAATGTAGAGACCTACCTTTTCCTTTGTTGACGACCAGCCAAAAGCCGGTATCGTTGATTGCTTGGCCGAATAATCATACTTGTGTTCCGCACGGCCTTTGTAAACACCGGTTACAAGGCGGCGGGCTTCTTTCATGTTCAAGTCAATTGCCGAATCCCAATCTTTTCCTGTTGGCATCAAGAAATTTCGCTTGTTGTCTACCGACAACCAATCAAAGACGGCACCGTTCAATTTAAAACCAAAACGGGACTCTCCCACCGAACCGGCCGGATAGCTGTCTTGATGCGTAAAGATGGCATACGTGTAAAGTCCCTTTGCTCCTCTTTCCAATGTGTAGCGGATTTCCAGGTCGGCAATCAATCCACCTTGTTGTCCTGCGGCCGTTGGGTTGGGACCAAGAATAGATTTCCCGTCCGAATAACCTTTGATGGAAACTTCGCCGCGTTCACCGTTTACGGTAGCGGGGTCAATGGTGATGGTGGTTACTTCCCGCGGCGCAAGAGCGGGACTTTGCTCCCAGTAACCTGCGTGATGACCCGAAACATAGCCCATAAGTTCAACTCCCGGCGTAACGGTATTCGTGGTTCTCAGCGAGACAAGGTCGCCGGTACGTTTGTTTACCTTGAAAGCAATGTACCCGTTTGCCAAGGTGTAGGTCGTCCCGTCTTCCGTAACGGTAACCGGTGCGTTGTCCGTTGTTTTTTGTGCATCGGCTTTTATGATTGCAACCACAAAGAAAGCAGCGGCAACGGCGTAATTTTTTTTCAACACAGTCATTGATTTTAAAGAAAGTTGTCAATAAACGCAAGCGATATTTTCCGTTACGCCGCTGTTTTGGATTTTTTGCCGCACCGGCATCTATCTTCTGGGGAGAAAGATATTTATAAAGCCTTAGGAGCACAGGGCAACAAGGTTAAGTTTGGTTAAATAGTCTTGTACCCATGCAAAAGTCAACTGCATAATGCTGATGTCGCAAGCGGAGTTTAGCAACGATGTTTTAAACACATCCTTTAACAATTGGGCCGAAATTGTCTTTTGTGTCTTTCAATCCATCTCAAAACAAAGAAGCCTGTAAACAATTGTGCTTACAGGCTTCTTTCGAATGGAACTCGTTTTCTGCGGTGAGGGCGGGATTCGAACCCGCGGTACAGTTTAACCCGTACGGCAGTTTAGCAAACTACTGATTTCAGCCACTCATCCACCTCACCGTCGTGCTGAAACTTCCTTTTGCAAGGGTTGCAAAAATAGGGAGACGAACGGAAAAAAATAAAAAAAGCAAAAACAAATTATACCGGCAAGAACCAACCGGCGAAAACGGGAAACAGCCGGCGGTTTAAAAACAAATTCCAACCGTTGCGGCTGGAATTTGTTTTACTTTTTTATGGTTTCGGTTTACATGGCCGCGAGCTGCACTTTTTGTTGCAACTCCATTACACTGTCGCGGAAGGATGTATCGGTATCCATCAAATCTTTTACGGTTTGGCAAGAGTGAATCACTGTAGTATGATCTCTGCCGCCAAAATGTTCGCCAATGGTTTTGAGTGAATTCTTGGTGAAGGCCTTGGCGAGGTACATGGTGATTTGCCTTGCCTGCACAATTTCACGTTTGCGGGTCTTTTGCAAAAGTTTATCGTAAGGTACTTCGTAATATTCGCACACCATCTTTTGAATGGTTTCGATGGTGATTTCCTTGCTGGCTGTTTTTACAAAGTTTCGCAACACTTTTTTTGCTAAGTCTAAATCAATTTCCTTGCGGTTGAGCGAAGATTGTGCCAACAAGGAAATCAATGCGCCTTCCAACTCGCGAATGTTGTTGTTGATGTTGTACGCAATGTATTTGACAACTTCTTTTGGCATCTCCAGCCCGTCGTTCTTCATCTTCTGTTCTAATATTTCAATGCGTGTTTCATAATCCGGCATTGAAATGTCCGCACTTAACCCCCAGCGAAAACGGCTCAACAAACGTTCCTGCACGCCTTCCAAATCTTTTGGCGGCTTGTCACTTGTAAGAATTAATTGCTTGCCCGATTGGTGCAAATGATTAAAGATGGCGAACAGCGCATCCTGCGACTTTTCTGCGCGGTTGAAGAACTGCACGTCATCTATAATCAACACATCGATCAACTGGTAAAAATGAATGAAGTCGTTGATGGCGTTGTTGCGGCTGTGATCAACAAACTGGTTGATGAATTTTTCAGAACTTACGTACAACACAACTCTGTTTGGCGACAAGCGTTTTACCTCGTTACCGATGGCCTGTGCTAAATGGGTTTTCCCCAAACCCACGCCGCCGTAAACAACCAGTGGATTAAAGGAATTGGCGCCCGGCTTTTCGGCAACAGTTTTACCAGCCCTTCGTGCCACGCGATTGCAGTCACCTTCAATGTAAGATTCGAAAGTGTAATTGGGATTGAGTT
The DNA here is from genome assembly GCF_007970805.1 of Flavisolibacter ginsenosidimutans. Classification (GTDB taxonomy): domain Bacteria; phylum Bacteroidota; class Bacteroidia; order Chitinophagales; family Chitinophagaceae; genus Flavisolibacter; species Flavisolibacter ginsenosidimutans. The sequence goes on from NZ_CP042433.1 coordinate 1,931,917, forward strand.
GCGGATCAATGTGCATCTTTTTCAATCCCGGAATAACAAACGGATTTTTTACCGGTGTGTTTATTACCAGCGGAAAATCCATTTCGTTGTTCACAAAAGTTTTGTAACTGTGCCCGGCCATGTCAACGGTGACGGGCTTGTTGTAGTTGTTGCCTCCGTCAACCATAATGCGGTATTCGAGGCGTGCCTCCTTGCCCAACTCACGCTTCAACGTTTTGGCCAAAAGATTTACGTAGTGCTCTTCGAGGTACTCGTAAAAGAATTGGCTTGGCACCTGAATGATTAAAATGCTTTCTTTTAAAGCAATTGGTTGGATGGGCTCGAACCAGGTTTTAAAATGCTGCCACTCCACAATATCCTTGATGATTGAAAGACACCGGGTCCAAACTTGTTCAGCGCTCTTGTCCATGGATAGTTTAGCAGTTTTTAAATCGTTAGGAATGCGTTCCACAACTTTTTCACAGGATGTGTACAAATAAATTTTTTTAAGACAGGGGAACGAATATCAGAAAAACGATTTCGAAAAAAAAATTTTTATCTCTCGTAAAATTTACCACTGCGCACAACGCTGCTTAAAAAAAATTTTCGTTGAAATTGCTTGTGCGTTTGCATTAAAAAAATTAATTTATTGGATTCTTTTTTTTGCGCAGTTACTTATGCTACTGTAAAAATTATACCGCGTTGCGCAACGAAAGCCGTTCAAGCTTCACACATTCCTTTGCAATATCTTTGCGTGCATGAAATTTGGCGTTGTTGTTTTCCCCGGTTCCAATTGCGACAGAGACGTGCACGATGCGCTGGTGCACGATTTAAAGCAAGAATGCATCATGCTTTGGCACAAGAACGAAGACCTTTCGCAGTTTACATTAGATGATTGCATCGTTCTTCCCGGCGGTTTTTCTTACGGCGATTATTTGCGCACCGGCGCCATTGCCCGCTTCTCTCCCATCATGAAAAGTGTCGTTGAATTTGCGAAGCGCGGCGGCAAGGTTTTGGGCATTTGCAACGGCTTTCAAATTTTGTGTGAAGCCCATCTATTGCCCGGCGCACTGCTGCGCAACGAAGAACAAAAATTTATCTGCCGCAACATTTTTATAAAAGATGCAGACGGTGATGTTTTAAAAATTCCCATCGCACACGGTGAAGGGCGCTACTATGCAAATGAAGAAACAGTAAACGAACTGGAAGAGAACGGACGAGTGCTTTTACACTACTGCGATGAAAACGGAAACATTACACCGGAAGCCAACCACAACGGCTCCGTGCGAAACATTGCGGGCATTTGCAACAAGGAAAGAAATGTGTTTGGAATGATGCCCCATCCGGAGCGTGCCTGCTCTGCAGCGCTTGGCAATACCGATGGCCGCAAACTCTTTAACAAATTATTTTTAACGGCTAACATCGCAACCGCATCTACGGTTCATAATTAACAGAACCGCAAAATTTTATCCCGCAAATTTGTGGAGCAAAAAATTTGTATGAAAAGACTGTTTCTTTTTATCACTGTTATCGTTGTTGCAGGTGCGGCATCTGCGCAAATCGCTAATCCGGTTAACTGGACGTTTACGAGCAAAAAGCTTGGCGAAAATATTTACGAAGTACAAATGACCGCCAACATTCAACAAGGCTGGCACTTGTACTCGCAATCGCAACCGAAAGATGCCATAGCTCAACCCACATCGTTCGCTTTCAACAAAAACCCGTTGGTAGAAATGGACGGGAAGGTGAAAGAGGCCGGCAAGATGGAAAAATTTTCGGATAAAGAGCTGGGCGTTTCCGCCAATCAATACAGCAAGCAGGTAACCTTTGTACAAAAAGTAAAATTGAAAGGCAAGGCCAAATCAAATGTGGGCGGTAATGTTACCTTTCAAACTTGTGACGATAAGAAATGTCTGCCACCCAAGACCATTAACTTCAGTGTGGCTTTAAATTAATGTAGATGAGTCGTTTTAACCGCATCCTTTTTCTTTTACTCACGGTATTTTTTTTTCGGGCTGCACAGGGACAAAATCCTGTGCAGTTTCGTTTTAGCCAGGAGGCCGCAGGCAATGATGTGTTGCTGAAAATAAAAGCCATTGCGCCAAAAGGAATACAACTTGTATCCGTAAAAAAATTGCCGGACGATGCGCCCATCTACACGCAAATTAAATTTGATTCGTCAGCAAGTTTCGTTGTAAAAGATTCGTTGCGGGAAAACGGCGCGGCGCACCAGGTAACCGAACCCGATTTCAACAACACGCCGGTTACGTATTTCGCCGATTCGGTTGAATGGCAGCAAAGGCTGCACTTAAAAAACACCGACAGCGCCACGGTAAAAGGAACGATTGCGTTTTTTACAAAAGCAGCGGGTTCTTTTAATAATTACGAAGAACCTTTTTCTTTTAAAGTTGGCAAGCCCGCAACTAACAACATTGCGAGTGAGGTTAAGGGTAACGACAACCTGCAAACGCGTTCGCTTGGCTACATTTTTTTTGTTTCGTTTTTGGGCGGCTTGCTGGCCTTGATTACGCCTTGCGTTTTCTCGATGATTCCGGTAACGGTGGGTTTCTTTACCAAACGAAGCAAAACGAGACAGCAAGGCATTCGCAACGCGGTTTCTTATTCGTTTTCCATCGTTGTCATTTTTACTTTGCTCGGTTTTTTAATCACCTTGATTTTCGGCCCTGGTGCGTTAAACAAACTCGCCACCAACTGGATCGCCAATCTGCTTTTCTTTCTGGTTTTTCTTCTTTTTGGCATTTCGTTTTTAGGCGCCTTCGACATTCAATTGCCTTCCTCCTGGCAAACGGCGGCTGATTCAAAAGCCGGCACCAAAAGTTTTACGGGCATTTTTTTCATGGCGTTAACGTTGGCGCTTGTTTCGTTTTCGTGCACAGGGCCCATTATTGGAAACCTTATTGTGTTGGCTTCACAAGGAAGTTATTTCGGTCCGCTTGTAGGCATGTTTGGTTTTTCACTTGCGCTTGCTTTGCCCTTTACCTTGTTTGCACTTTTTCCAAGCTGGATCGGTGGTTTGGGAAGAGCCGGCGGGTGGCTGAACGCAGTGAAAGTGACCCTTGGTTTTTTAGAATTGGCACTGGCCTTAAAGTTTCTTTCCAATGCCGATTTAGCGCAAGGTTGGCGTTTGTTGGATCGTGAAGTTTTTCTTTCGTTGTGGATTGTTTTGTTTGCGCTGCTTGGCTTTTATCTCTTGGGCAAACTTAAACTTCATCACGATGACGAATTGCCGAAAAATGATTTCGGTTTGTCGTATGTCAGCATTCCACGACTGTTCTTCGCCATTGCTTCTTTTGCATTTATGGTGTACCTGATTCCTGGCCTGTGGGGTGCGCCACTGAAAGGCGTTAGCGCTTTTTTGCCGCCTTACGGAACCCAGGATTATACAACAAACAGTAGCGCAACAGTTGTCTCATCAGCGTCGAATGAAGCAACAATAAAACCGGAGAAGTATGTGAAAGAAATGAGTGCTTACGAACCCGAAGTGGTAAAGAAATTCGGCCTCACAACTTTTTTTGATTACGACGAAGCGCTGGCCGCTGCACGCAAAGAAAAGAAGCCACTGATGCTCGATTTCACAGGAATTAATTGCATCAATTGCCGCAAGATGGAAGCACAGGTTTGGAGTCAACCCGAAGTGATAAAACGGCTCAAGGAAAACTTTGTGATCGCTTCGCTTTATACCGACGTGCAAAACGTTTTTATTCCCGAAGCCGAAGAATTTGATTCAAAAGAATTGAACACACACGTAAACACATTGGGAGAAAAATTTTCGCACTTGCAGGTGAGCCGCTATGGTGTGCTGGCGCAGCCCTTCTACATTTTTTTAGACGGACAGGAACAAAAGCTGGCGCCAAACGGTTATCCTTACGACCCTGATGTGCAGAAATTTGTTCAGCACCTGGACAATGTTGTAGCTGAATACAAACGAAGAAATCCCTGAATAAAAAAAGGCTGTCAACCGACAGCCTTTCGTTTTCTATAAAATCGGTTTAATACTCATCCTCGTTAAACATGAAGTCTTCCTGCGACGGGTAGTCGGGCCAGATGTCTTCGATGCTCTCGTACACCTCGCCTTCGTCCTCCAATTCCTGCAAATTCTCAATCACTTCAATGGGTGCGCCGGAACGAATCGAGTAGTCAATCAGCTCATCTTTGGTAGCCGGCCAGGGTGCTTCTTCAAGGTAGGATGCTAGTTCAAGAGTCCAAAACATTGCGCTGCGATTTATGAGTTAAGTAAAGTGGACGTAAAAATTTTGTTCCAAAAACCGCTCACGGTTTTTAAATTTTTCGCAAATGTAGCCTTATTCACCAATTTTCCAAACGAAGTTTATACGAACCAAACCGCCCCGATTTTTTGCGGATATTTGACCTTTTTGAAGCGCTATGCTGACAGCCAAAAACATTTACAAACGCTACGGAACGGTGGAAGTTTTAAAGGGCGTGGACGTTACTATTAACAAGGGCGAAGTAGTGAGCATCGTCGGCCCATCAGGCTCGGGAAAGTCCACTTTGCTGCACATTTTGGGCACACTTGACAAGCCCGATTCGGGTGAAGTTTTCCTGCACAATCAAAACATTACGCGGCTGCACGGAAACGCTCTGGCGGCTTTCCGAAACCAACACATTGGTTTTGTTTTTCAGTTTCATCACCTGCTTCCCGAATTTACCGCCATTGAAAATGTTTGCATACCGGGCTGGCTCAACGGCAAAGCAAAGTCCGACGTAAAAAGCCGCGCCGTTAAATTGCTGAATGTTTTGGGATTAAGCCACCGCCTCGAAAACAAACCGGCTCAACTTTCGGGCGGCGAACAACAACGCGTTGCCGTGGCCCGCGCTTTAATCAACAGTCCCGCCATTGTTTTTGCCGACGAGCCTACGGGCAACCTCGATACCGCTAATGCAAAAGAATTGCATCAGTTGTTTTTCGATTTGCGCCAGCAGTTTCAACAAACTTTTTTAATTGTCACTCACAACGAGGAATTGGCACAACTCAGCGACCGTGTGCTGCAAATGAAGGACGGGAAGTTTCAAACGGCTAACGCATAAAGGAGTGTTTGAATTGAAGTAACATTCCTTGTTTGTCTTTATTTTTTACGAACCAGAGGACAGAATATCCATTGAAATTTCGTTGCGTCGCACTCTTCAACGCCTTGTCCGCTGCGCGGCTTTGTTTTGCCTCCGTCAGAAGACACAACTTTGTAGCAAGCAACCGTCATCATTTGGCCCCGTAGGAGCCGTGTCTTCCGTTCGTTTGTTTCTGCCAAGGTTAAGTGCCTGATGGCGCTGCATAGAATTACCGAACGTACAAGTGTGCGACGCAACCGGCGATGCCATGAAAAACAAAAGCCGGCTACATAAAATTCTTTGCCGCTTTGTTCTTTCCCTTCTCTGCATGAAACCCTCGTTGCTTGTTTTACATTTGTTGACCATGAAACGATTCATTCTCCTTTTTGCGCTGTTGCTTGCTTTAAAAAGTTTCGGGCAAACAAACCCCTTTCGCTTTGCCTTCATTTCCGACACGCACATCGGTTCGCCAAACGGCGGCGCTGAAGAAGATTTACACCGCACCGTTGCTGATATCAACACAATGAAAGATGTTGCCTTTGTAGTCGTCACCGGCGATATAACTGAACTGGGAAAGAATACAGAACTGGCGTTGGCAAAAAGGATTTTAGACAGCTTGCTAATTCCATATTACATTATTCCCGGCAACCACGACGCAGGCTGGAGCGAAAGTGGCGGCCTAAGTTTCAACCGAACTTTTGGGGCCGATAAATTTCATTTCGTTTTCAACGGCATTCATTTTATCGGTTGCGCCTCGGGGCCTTATGTGCGCATGAGCGACGGACATGTACCGCGCAGCGCGGTTAATTGGCTGGACAGCACATTGAAAAATATTGACAGCAAAGAGCCGGTTATTTTTTTAAATCATTATCCCCTCGATAACCAGTTAGACAATTGGTACGAGATCATTGACCGCTTAAAAACAAAGAACACCGTTCTTGCACTTTGTGGTCACGGCCACAACAACCGAACGGTTAAAGCCGAAGACATCCCATCGGTCATGGGACGTTCGAACCTGCGGGCAAAAGAAGCCGAAGGAGGTTACAACCTGGTGGACGTTCGCAGTGACAGCATTACGTTTACCGAACGCAAACCGTTGAGCAAAACAGAAAAAAAATGGACCGCGGTTGCCGTAGCCTTTCATCAATATGATAAAACCAAGGTCTTTTCGCGTCCCGACTTTTCCATCAACAAGCACTATTCAAACGTGAAAGCAAAATGGACTTATCAATCCGGTGCAAACGTCATTTCTACGCCGGCCGTTGTTAACGACCTTGTTGTTTTCGGAAATCAAAACGGTTTAATTGAAGCATTGGATTTAAACACCGGGAAGCCGCGGTGGAAGCTGCAAACACACGGACCAATTTTTTCTTCGCCGGCTGTTTCATCAATAGGTAATTCAGCACAAACTAAAATTGTTTTGGGCACGGCTGCAGGGGAAATTATTTGCGTAAAGTCCGACGGAAAACCGGTATGGGCTCGCAACACAACCGCTGCGGTTCTTGGTTCGCCGTTGATAGAAAACGGTGTAGTTTACATTGGCGGCAGCGATTCTACTTTCAAAGCGATTAATCTTATATCAGGCAAAGAACTTTGGGCCTTCAAAGGCTTAACCGGCCCTGTAGTAAGCAAGCCCGTTGTGCAGAACAACGAAATTATTTTCGGCGCATGGGATCGATATTTATATGCGCTTGATAAAACAAACGGTAGCCTCCTGTGGAAGTGGAGCAACGGTTCGCCAATCATTAACTATTCACCGGCCGCTTGTATTCCCGTTATAAAAGATGAGATTGTTTACGTAGTCGCACCTGACCGGTTTTTATCCGCAATTGATTTGGCTACCGGCAAAACCTTGTGGCGAACCAACGAAGCCACGGTGCGGGAAAGCATTGGCCTTTCTGAGGACGGCAAATTTGTTTACGGCAAGACAATGCAGGATACCGTTGTGGCTTTCTACACAAATAAAGAACGACCCCAAGTTGCCTGGAAAATGAACGTTGCTTTTGGTTACGAACACGTGCCTTCGATGCTGGTTGAAAAAGAAGGCAAATTGTTTTTTGGTACGCGTAACGGCGTGGTGTATTGTATCAATCCTTTGACGCAGAAAATTAACTGGGCTTATAAAATTGACAACGCCATGGTGAACACAGTAAATGTTATCAACGGCAAAAAACTTATTGCATCCACCATGGACGGCAAGGTGTGTTTGCTGGAGACGAACGGTGAATAATAAGCAACGGGCAATGAGCAAACAAGACGAACCTTTTTGCTTATTACAAATTGCTCATTGCCGATTGGCTCAGCCTCGTCCGCGATTCACCAGCCATAGTATAAGAACCACCACAAAAACAACGATAATAATTCCTACCCAAACACCGGCTTTGAAGATGCCGCCCACAACGGCACAGGAAGAGAAGGTGAACATCAACGCCAATGCGCTTAGCCAAACTGTTGAAAGCTTTTTCATAATCTTTTTTGGATGCTTATGCAAAAGCTTTGCCGCTTGTTTTTCAACGGGCAACCGGCAATTAGCAATTTGCAAAAAAAGCTGTTTTTGCCAATTGCGCATTGCTCCTTCATTACTGAACACCTTCGGTTTGTACCGACTTGTCAATTTTGTTGATTAAGCCTTGCAACACTTTGCCGGGACCGGCCTCGGTGAATTTATCGGCGCCGTCGCTTATCATGGCTTGTATGCATTGGGTCCAGCGCACAGCACCGGTCAATTGATCAATGAGGTTTTGCTTTATTTCGTCGCGGCCCACAACTCCTTTCGCTACGACGTTTTGGTACACGGGACAAGCCGGTGCGTGAAAGGTTGTGGCTTCAATGGCTTCCTGCAATTCTTTTTTTGCCGGTTCCATTAACGGTGAATGAAAAGCACCGCCAACGGGCAGAATTAAAGCACGTTTGGCACCGGCGGCACGCAATTGCTCGCAGGCAATTTCAACGCCCTTGATGCTGCCGCTGATCACAAGTTGGCCGGGGCAATTGTAGTTGGCGGGAACCACTACTTCGCCGCTTTCTTTTGAAACCTGTGCGCAAATTTCTTCTACTTTTTCATCGGCTAATCCAATGACGGCTGCCATGGTTGAAGGATTCATTTCACATGCTTTTTGCATGGCTTGTGCACGAAGGCTTACCAGTTGCAGGCCGCTTTCGAAACTCAACGTACCGTTGGCAACGAGTGCTGAAAACTCGCCGAGGGAATGCCCGGCCACCATGTCGGGGCGAGTGGCGCCCACACTTTTGAAGGCAATGATAGAATGCAGAAAAATGGCAGGCTGTGTGATTTTGGTTTGTTTTAAATCTTCTTCGCTTCCGTTGAACATAACGTCCGAAATGCGAAAGCCCAGAAGTTCGTTTGCCTGTTCAAAAATGCGTTTGGCAAAAGAGTTGGTTTCGTAATAAGTTTTTCCCATTCCCGGGAACTGCGCCCCTTGTCCGGGAAATACAAATGCATTCTTCATAAGCGGCAAAAATAAGCGACAATAGAGAAACTGGTCGAAGTTGATTCTCCTAATCCAAATTGGCCGAGATCAATTTCAGAAACTCGTTGCGGGTAATGTGATTGTTCAGAAACTCGCCGTCAAACGAAGAGGTTGTGGTAACGGAATTTTGTTTTTGTACGCCGCGTACCATCATGCACAAGTGTTTGGCTTCGATAACAACGGCAACGCCGAGTGGATTCAAGCTCTCTTTAATGGCGCCAAGAATTTGTGTCGTCAATCGCTCCTGCACTTGCAAGCGCCTTGCGTAAACGTCCACCACTCTTGCAATTTTGCTCAAGCCCGTAATGTAACCGTTTGGAATATAAGCCACGTGCGCCTTGCCATAAAACGGATGAAGATGATGCTCGCACATGGAATAAAGCTCAATGTCTTTTACAATCACCATTTCGCTGATGTCTTCTTTAAACCGCGCCGAGTTTAAGATGGCAACCGCATCCTGCTCATAACCCTGCGTGGCAAACTGAAACGCTTTCGCGGCCCGTTCAGGTGTTTTTAACAAGCCTTCGCGTTGCGGATCTTCACCGGTTGAAGCAATGATGGTTTTATAGCATTCAGAAAGTTGCTTTGTTACGTTGTCGTCGTACTGTTCTATTTTGCGGTAAGCCATACCAATTTGAGATTTGCGATTTGAGATTTATTTGGCGGGATATTCCACGTAGTTGCGCGGCGTTTCAAACAAACGAATAAACAGTTCATTTTCTCCGGCAATGTGCGGACGAAGCAGGTTATAAATCACTACAGCAATATTCTCGGCCGTAGGATTCAGCGTCTTAAATTCCTCCACATCCACATTTAAGTTTTTATGATCAAAGCGTTCGAGTACCTGTTCGTTTACGATGTTTGAGAGTTCACCCAAATCCATTACAAAGCCGGTTGCTTCATCTATTTCACCCACTACTTTTATTTCCAGTTCGTAGTTGTGACCGTGATAGTGCGGCAGGCTGCACTTGCCAAATGTTTGCGTGTTTTGTTCGTCGCTCCAGTCTTTACGGTAAAGGCGGTGAGCGGCGTTGAAATGTTCGCGGCGAACGACGGCTACTTTTTGCTTCATGCGTTGGTAATAAAAACAAACGACAAAGGTAAAGGTTGCGTTGCCTGCACAAGCCCGAACTTTGCCGCATGAAAATTTTGCTTTGCGCGGCAACAGAGATGGAGATTGCCGCCACCATTCAGCAACTCTCTTTCGAAGAGAATCGTTCCATTAAAGCTTTAATAACCGGCATTGGCGCAATGACGACAACCTATGCGTTAACGAAAGCCATCGTCAGTCTTCGTCCCGATGCAATCATTCAGGCGGGTGTTGGCGGAACGCTTGACGAAGGACAGGAATTGGGAAACGTCGTTGCGGTGCAAAGCGAAGTTGTTGGCGATTTGGGCGTGCAGGAAAAAAATAATTTTCTTTCTCTCTTTGATCTACACCTTTTGAGCAACGATACGCTTCCCTGGACGAATAGAAAACTTACCAACGATAACAAGGTTCTCTTTGCTTGTGGCCTGCCGCTGGTTGACGGTGTTACGGTAAACGAAATTTCGACAAACAAAGAAAGAATCGAGCATTACCGCACGACCTACAACGCAAAAGTTGAAAGCATGGAAGGCGCAGCACTGCATTACGTGGGATTGATGGAAAGAATTCCGTTTTTGCAAATTCGTTCCTTGTCTAATTTTATCGGCGAACGCGATAAAACAAAATGGGCCATGCAAAAAGCAATTGTTAATCTCAACCGCGAACTGCAACGTATCCTTAAAAATTTAACCGCATGAAACTTACACTTGGCTTCTCTCCTTGTCCGAACGACACCTTTATTTTTGATGCGCTTGTCAATAAAAAAATAGACACCGAAGGGCTGGAATTTGAACCCGTTTTAGAAGACGTGCAAACCTTAAACACCTGGGCCACCCAAGGCAAACTTGATGCAACAAAACTGAGTTTTCCGGCCTTATTCAACAACACAAATAGCTATGCGATATTGAACGCGGGATCGGCCCTTGGCCAAGGCGTTGGTCCTTTGCTCATTGCCAGAGGAGATGTGGACGTGCGAAACATTGAAACTCTCCGCATTGCAATACCGGGCGAAAACACAACGGCTAATTTTTTGCTTCGCTATGCTTTCCCGCAAGCAAATAATAAAGTACCGCTACTTTTTTCTTCCATCGAAGATGCCGTGTGCGAAGGCGAAGTTGATTTGGGCGTCATCATTCACGAAAACCGCTTTACGTATCAAAAGAAAGGCTTGCACAAAGTTTGCGATCTCGGCGAAATTTGGGAACAGCGCGAAAGCCTTCCCATTCCGCTGGGTTGCATTGCTGTAAAAAGAAGTTTGCCGGTTGACGTTCAGAAAAAGATTGACAAATTGATAAAAAAAAGCGTGGCCTTTGCTTTTTCACAAGGTGAACGTCTTTCTCCTTATGTTGTTGAACACGCACAGGCTATGGAAGAAGACGTAATGCGAAAACACATTGCGTTGTACGTAAACGACTACACGGCTGACTTGGGAGAAAGCGGAAAAAAAGCAATTCAAAAACTGCACGAAGTTTATTTATCACGCGAAGAAAAAAAAGAAATCAAGCCCTTGTTTGTTGAATGAATTTTGCTCCCGGTTGTTCAGGAAAAAATACGTGCGGCAACAGCGTCGAAAATTTTCCTTGTTTTTTCGCAACTGTAAGTTGCCTGCTTGTATCGGTTTACCCAGCGAATGATTTGAATTGCGTTGGTGAGAAAAACTTCGCCGGCGCGAAGAAGATCTTCTTCACTTACCTCATCGTGGTGCAAACGGTAACCAAGCTTTTTTATTTCTTCCATCACCACGCGCCGCATCACTCCGTTCACACAGCCTTGATGAAGCGCCGGCGTATAAACCGTATCGTTCTTGATCAAAAAAATATTTGCCCTGGACGAATCACAAAGAAAGTTGGCTGCGTTCAACACCAGCGCATCGTCAACTCCTTTTTCCGCGGCAAATTTTTGTGCTAAAACGTAAGGCAGATAGCTAGCAGATTTGACATTGGCAAACGCATCCATGCTTTTGCGGGCATACGGATAAAGACAAACGCTTTGGCCTTCCCCGGTCCACTGATTGATTTTTGAATCCAGCGGGACGGCTTCAATGCTGTAACCACTTTTGTTTTTTTCATCGCGATAAACAGCCAGCCTTGCCCTTGCGCTGTCGATACAATTGTTTTCTGCGCACAGCGCAAGAATATTTTGCACCAGCGTTGTCTGTGTAAAATGTTCCGAAGCTTCAATCTGCAAAAGTTTTAAGCTAATGAAGAGCCGTTCAAAATGCAATGATTCCAACAACAGCTTGCCATCAAAAACCTTCATTGTCTCGAACAATCCATCGCCCCATTTAAAACTGCGGTTTTGCACGGTGAGCAAGGGCGCCTCTGCGGGATAAAACTCGCCGTTCAAGCAAACTTTCATCTTTCAAAAATCAACTAAAAAAGCCAATCGTAAAGATTGGCTTCAAGAATGTGTTTGAACAAAATCAGGCTTGCTCTACAATGCCAGCCTTTACGGCGTACATAATCAGGCCCGCTAATGATTTTGCGCCGGTTTTGGTTTTGAGCTTGTCGCGAATGGCTTCTACGGTACGCGGACTAAGGTCAACCGCCGCGGCAATTTCACGGGTACTTTTTTCTTCGCACATCAGTTTTAAAATCGTCACTTCTTTGTCGTTCAGTGCTACTTCGGGAACTTCCTGTTCTACCGGACGCTTCATGCGCAAACCGTTAAGCAGGGCTTTATTGGTAAGATCGTTAAAGTAAAATTCTTGTTCGTAACAGGTTTTAATGGCTTGGTAAATCATCTCCGAATCCGAGTCCTTGGTCAGATAGGAATTGGCGCCAATCTCCATCATGCGGGTAATGACCGAATGGTCGTTGTGCATGGAAAGCATGATGACTTTGACGTCGGGGTGAAGCCGTTTTATTTCAGGAAGTGTTGTTAAACCATCCATGATGGGCATTTGAATATCGAGCAGGACTACATCGGGCTGAATGTGCTTGAGCAGGTTCAGTAGTTGCATTCCGTTTTCGGCTTCGGCAACCATTTGAACGTCTTTGCGACTTGAGAGAGAAGTTTTAACACCGGCCCTGAAAAGAGCATGATCGTCGGCAATGGCAACTCTGATAACGTGTGGTGTGTCGTTATTTTTCATAAGATGGTATAATTGGTAGTTGTACGCTTTTACAGCGCTGCAAGTTGCTAAAAACTTTCCGAATTAGAAATAGTATTTGTACCAATTTTTGACTGTAAGATTTACGGGTGCGCCAGTTTCTCTTTTCTTTAGCACATTGCATCTGCAAGGCGCAGTACAACCAAAAACATACGAAAGCATTTTTCCTGCGGATTTTAAAAAAGGAAGAAAATTTTGCAACCAGCCTAAACGGCAGCGTCTGCTTTAGCGGCAACAATGTAAATTTTGTTATCGCCCATTTTAAATGGCCGCTTGCGTGGCGTGGCATACATGGCTTTTGTAACAAGACCGGCTTCGTTGAACATGGCTTCCATCTCGGCCAACGTAAAAATATAGTCCACGCCGTGAATCACTTCTACGCGACCGTCGGCTGAAACTAAGGTATGCTCCGACTCGATCCGGCTGGGATGAAACTGAAATTTGTAATCAAGGAGATATTTGTAACCGTCCAGCGCAATCCACTCTTTTTCGCGGAAGTGCTTGATGGCAATTTCAGCAATCATCCATGAATTGATAATCAAAATGCCGTCGCTCTGTAAATGAGCCGATAACTTTTTCAACAAAGCAAGAGCATCGTTCCGGTTGAAAAAAGCAAAGCTGTTGCCCATGCACAAAACGGCTTTGTAATTCTTTTGCAGGGGAACGGCCAGCGCACCTTCGGCTATTGCTTCAATCGCTAAAGCTTCCGTTGCGGCAGCATTTTCGATTTCTTTAACATAGCCTGCAGAATTGTCTACGGCCGTAACCGTATAACCACGACGAGCCAGTTCCAATGCGTGACGACCGTAGCCGCACATAATGTCCAAAACCGCGTCGCCTTTTTTTAGCTGTGCAATGTCTTCAACAAAATCGCATTCGATTTCGGAAAGGCCGGGCGGAATGAGCTTGCGCCAGACTTCTTTGTAAGCGCCGTTAAAAAAAGTATCGTTGATGTTGGAAGACATGTTTAATAGGCAATGAACAATACGCAACAGGCAATGTTTTGCTAATTGCCTGTTGCGTATTGCGTATTAGTTCACTCCAGTATGCGGTTGCGCATGGCATACATTACAAGGCCGGCAATGGTTTTGGCGCCCACCTTCTGCTTCATGTTCTGGCGAATGGTTTCAATTGTGCGGGGGCTGAGGTAAACGTCTTTTGAAATTTCATCGGTGGTTTTGTCCTCAGCAATGCACTTTAAAATGCGCAATTCTTTTTCGGAAAATTTTACCGGAATGTTTTGGTAGGTGCGGCCATTTTTTTTACCGGTTTGGAGTTTCAAGAGAACGGCCTTGTTCACCAAGTCGTTGAAATAAAAGTCATCGCTCATGCAGGTAACGATAGCCTGGTAAATTTCGTCGGGGTCGGAGGTTTTGGTAAGATAGGCATTGGCACCCATCTCCATCAACTTGGTAATCATCTCCTGGTCATCATACATGGTAAGTACGATAATCTTAACGCCTTCAAATTCTTTGCGGATAAGGCCAATAGCATTGATGCCATCCAATTCAGGCATGCGCAGGTCCATCAGAAGCACGTCGGGCTGCTTCATCTTTATTTTGTGCATGAGGTCCTTGCCGTCCTCCGCTTCCCATAAAAATTTCAGGTGATCGCGGCTGCTTAACGCCATTTTAATGCCGTCGCGAAAGATTTTGTGATCGTCGGCAATGGCCACTTTTATGAGTTGGGCATTCATCTGGAAATTGGCTTTATTTTTCTTTAACAGGTCGGGGCAAAATAAGCCCCTTTTTTTTTGCGAAACAATAAATCCGTAGATTATTTTAAGCGCTTCAACGAAAAACTGCCCAAAGATTTTCGCTTTTGCAATTCGTAATTATACGATGGCCTTTGAACCCCGAAAATTTAAAAAAGAAGTATGCAGAAAAAAATTGTTTTGAAGGCAAGTGTTAACCCCTATCTTCGTGATCTGACAAAAAACAAAACCGCTCTTTTCCGTTTGGTTTAAACTCCTGCAAACGGTCGTAATTTCTTCCAAGGTGGCCTATTTTTTTCGTTTTTATGCAACCGCTACCCACTAAAAGCACCTCGTAAAATTACGATTGAACACACGAAATTTTACCCTATTTTGGCCCGTAAGCACCGCAGTATGTTTTACGAAACACTTGTAAACACTGCATTATGTAAATATTTTGCGATGCCGCTGCTTTTACCCGTGTTGGAAAAAAAATTTACCCTCCTCATATTTGTTGCATAAAAACTTACTGATATGGTACAAACTAAGAAAGTATTCCGTGCATTTCCTCCAGACGGTGATTTAATCGCTGAACTGTTTGGTCAGGACTAAGAGAATTATTTATCTCATTTGTTTTTCTAAGAAGGTTTTCTATTTTTGGCAAAAACCAATATCATAGAAAACCTTTTTTCATACTTGGCAATCTACTCTGCCTTTCTTCCCATCTTGTTTTTTGTTTTAAACTGGAAAAAATGCCGGGAATTAAGACCGCTATGGGTCATCGTTCTTTATGCTTTTTTCGTTGACTTTTTGATTAGCTACGCCGTTGATTTCGTTCCGCACAAACCTCTGAAAATATCCTTGTATGCATGCTTTACTTTTTTCGAATACTTAGCATTTGCATATTTCATATTTCTTCAAGTTAAACGAAAGGCATTCAAAAAATTTATGCTCTTTGCCAGTGCGGTTTTTCTCGTCTTTATTATCAGTTATTACCTTACCGTAAAGTTTAGAAACATTGATTCTATACCCATTGGCTTTGAAACCATTCTCATACTGATTTTTTCCTTTTATTATTTGTACGAGGAAATGAACGATTCTTCTACGCTGTTTATTTACAGCAAGTACACGTTTTGGGTGATAATCGGCATCGTGCTTTACCTGGCCGGCAGCTTTTTTATTTACATCTTCGCGGGAAGTTTTTTAACCAAAACAGAAATCAGAGAGTATTGGTTCATCACCAATATTTTTACCATAATTAAGAACATCTTTTTCTGCATCGGCATCCTTATTCATACCAAACCATCAAAAAACAAGCTCAATTACCATCTTGATTTAAGCAGCTTAAACTAACCATCCCCCATGTACCTCTTGCAAACAACGCCGTCCAGCAACATTTCGCTCGTGCTTTTCATTGGTACACTGGGCATGCTGGTGCTCACCATTGGCTTGATCCTGTTCATTATTTTTCATCAGCGCAAGGTGATCCGCTTTCAACTGCGCCTGCAGGAAATGGAAAAACGCCAGCAAAAGATTTTGCTCAATGCTTCTATTCGGCTGCAGGAAGAAGAACGCCAGCGCCTTGCCGCCGACCTGCACGATGATGCCGGTCCGCTTCTGGCCACTGCCCGTCTGTACCTGAACGAAAACCTGGTGAACATGGACAAGGCCACGCAATTGCAATCCATATTTCAGGCCCGCCAGATTTTAGACGACACCATTCAACTGGTGCGCAACATCAGCCATAGCCTTATGCCGCCTACGCTGAAAAACTTCGGCCTTGAATCGGCTGTGAACGATACCTTCCAAAAAATCAGCGGTGCGGGCAGCATTAATGCCAGCAGCCGTTTTCACGATTACAAGGATCGCCTGAAACTGGAGAAAGAACTGATCATCTTTCGCATTGTGCAGGAGTTGCTGAACAACATTCTAAAACACAGTCACGCCAGTTTTATCCATCTTACCCAAAATTTTCAGGCCGATACGTGCTTCATTCGTATTCACCACGATGGGAAAGGCCTCATACAAAGCGACTTTGAAAAACTGAACAAAAGCAAAAACGGCTTGGGCCTGAAAAACATTGCCAGCCGCCTGCGGGTAATGCACGGCAAGATTCATTTCGAGAAAGACGCCTCACAGACTTACTACAAAGTAACCATCGAAGTGCCCAGGGAAGACGTACCCGAAGATTCGCTCTACAATGCTTAATTCCCTAACTTTAACACGTAGAAACAATTTCCTATGGATGTGATTAAAGTGGCCATTGCCGATGACCATAAAATCTTTCGAAAAGGCGTGATTCTTTCTCTCAGGCCTTACAGCAACATCAAGTTTGTGCAGGAAGCGGAGAACGGCGAAGAACTCCTGGCCGGCTTGGCGGAATCCGCGCCGGACGTGATTTTGATGGACCTGCGCATGCCGCTAAAAGACGGAATTGAAACCACGAAAATTGTCAGCAAGCAGTATCCGAATATTTACGTGCTGGTGTTGAGCATGAACGACGACGAACGTTTTGTAAGTCACCTGATGGAGAACGGCGCCAACGGTTACCTGTTGAAAAATGCCGAGCCGCAGGAAATTCGGCGCGCCATTATGGACGTATGCGAAAAAGGCTATTACCTCAATAATTTCGTCAATCGAATTTTGATTAAAAAGGCGCATACCAAACAAAAAGCACTGCCCTCGCTAAACAACGAAATTAGCATTAGCGACAAAGAAAAAGACGTACTTCAATACATCTGCATGGAGTTTACGGCGCAGGAAATTGCGCAGAAAATGAACATCAGTCCGCGTACGGTAGAAGCCATCAAAGACCGCCTGATGGAACGTTTTGGCAGTAAGAACACTGCGGGACTTGTATTTTTTGCCGTGAAGAATAATCTGGTGGATTAGCGACCGTCCTAAATCCCTCCCAGGGAGGGACTTTCCAAGCACAGTCCTCGCTTTTGTACGCTATTGAAAAAGCGCAATCATAAAAGATGATTGCGCTTTTTCTTCTTTTGTACCAAGCGGTATTGCTACTATTTAGCACCGGTTGCGTCGCACACTTCAAGGTTCAGAACAAGACTGAACAAACGCAACTTCGAAGGTCCTACAACCTCATCTCCGGAACGGTGTCCGGCACAACCAGTTTGCCCGCTGTTTTGGTTTTTACTTCTTCCACACTCACACCCGGCGCGGTTTCTATCAGTTTAAAACCGCCCTCGGGCAAAACATCAAGAACCGCCAGTTCGGTTACAATCTTTTTAACGCAGCCCACGCCGGTAAGCGGCAAGGTGCATTGCGGCAGCAACTTGCTTTCGCCTTTCGGATTGGTGTGCATCATGGCTACAATAATATTCTTTGCAGAAGCTACGAGATCCATCGCGCCGCCCATTCCCTTCACCATTTTACCGGGAATTTTCCAGTTGGCAATGTCGCCACGCTCCGAAACTTCCATCGCACCCAAAACCGTAAGGTCAATCTTGCCGGCTCGAATCATGCCAAAACTTTCTGCGGAATCAAAAAAAGCGCCGCCTGCAAGTATCGTTACGGTTTCTTTTCCTGCGTTAATCAGATCTGCGTCCAATTCGCTTTCGGTTGGATAAGGCCCCATCCCCAACATGCCGTTTTCCGATTGCAACAAAACCTCTATTCCTTCAGGAATGTGGTTGGCTACCAAGGTTGGAATGCCAATGCCAAGATTTACGTACATGCCATCTTTCAATTCCTTTGCAATTCGCTTTGCAATGCCGTATTTGTCAAGTGCCATAGTTTGTTGATTAGTTGAGTAGTTGAGTAGTTGAAAGTTGATTGGTTGGCCCCTACAAAGCAACCAGTCAACCCATCAACTGATCAACCGTTCTGCATCCTCACCGTTTTTCGTTCAATGCGCTTCTCGTAGTCTTTTCCTTCAAAGATGCGGTGCACGTAAACGCTGGCAACGTGTATTTGGTCAGGGTCCAATTCGCCAGGTTCCACCAGGTGTTCTACTTCGGCGATGGTTATGTTGCCGGCTTTGGCCATGGCCATCGAAAAATTGCGGGTGGTTTTGCGAAACTGAAGGTTGCCGTACTTGTCGCCTTTCCAGGCTTTCACCAAAGCAAAGTCGGCGTGCAATGCGTATTCCATTAAGTATTTCTTTCCGTCGAATTCCCGCACTTCTTTGCCCTCTCCTACTTCGGTACCGTAACCCGCCGGCGTGTAAAAAGCCGGAATGCCCATCGCCGCCATTTGAATGCGTGTAGCCAATGTACCCTGCGGAATGAGGTCAACTTCCAATTCGCCGTGCAGCAGTTGCCGTTCAAATTCGGCGTTCTCGCCCACGTAAGAACTCATCATCTTCCTGATTTGCTTCGCCTTGAGCAACAGGCCTAAACCAAAATCATCCACGCCGGCATTGTTGGAGATGCAAGTAAGGTTTTTGATTCCTTTTTGTTGAAGCGCCGCAATCAAATTTTCGGGGATGCCGCAGAGGCCAAAGCCGCCGAGCATGAGGGTAGCGCCGTCTCCAATGTCTTGAACCGCATCGCGTGCCGAAGAAAAAACTTTGTTCATAAGAATCGTTTGTTGTGCACCGCGGCTGCGAGAGAAGGATTCGCCATGATGCAAGCAAACCGTGTGCAAGGCAATATTAGCGATTCGTGCAAAATTATAGTTCGCCATTTTTCCGAAATGTTTCGCACGAGGCAAAAGAGAAAAGGAGTTGTCTTGCTCAGTAGCGATAAGAACGTACAAGTGTGCGACGCAACAGAAGTCCCATAGAAATTCTTTCGCTGACATCAATAAAAAGAAGAAAGCGCAATCAAAAGTTTGATTGCGCTTTTTATGTATGGTTGAAAGCGAAGGGTTGTGTGCAAATTTTTAGAGAGGCAAGCGAGACCTAGGACCTTGATTTTACCGAGCTTGCGCCCGAGGCTTTTGCTTCCTTTACGTTGGGTTGTCCTTTGTAATGAATGTCGCTGGCGCCGGCCGCTCTTGCCGACAATTCTTTGTTGGCCGTTACTTCGATGTCGCTGCCGCCGCTGGCTTCAAGGTTACAGATTTCCGTTATGAGGTCGTAGCCGTTAAAATCGCTGCCGCCGTGTGCTTCCACCGAAAGCGTGTTGGCCTTGCCCGCAATGTGCACGTCGCTACCGCCGCTTTGGTCAACGCGTAAATTTTCTACTTCAACTTTTCCTTTGAAATCAGAGCCGCCGGAAAGGTGCAGCTTTAATTCGTTCGACTTGATGACGCCGTCGGGCAAGACATCGGAGCCGCCTGAAGCCGAAAGATTGTTGAGGGTTTTGTACGAAACGTAAGCTTTTAATTTACGGTCGCTGTTCCAGGTGATGTTAACGCCAGATTTGGAATCGAACCAGATTTTCAAGACGCCGTTTTCAATTTCGGTTTTAATGCGGTCGCGCAATTCGGGTTTGGAAGCGCTGACGGCTATGGCTTCGTCGCCGTAAGAAAGGTAAAGGTCAATGCCGCCACTTACCGAAACGCCGCTGAACGAACCGATTTTCCGCGCTTCTACATTGGGATCGTTGATAACTTTTTGTGCGAAGGTTAAGGCAGTGAGGCAAAGCAATATTGCGGCAAGAAACAGTTTTTTCATGTCCGGTTTTTGAAGTAGTACGATGCGCTTCGGAAAAAGTTACACTGCGCAAAAAAATTCTTCGCCTATTTTTGCGGCGACAACAATTTTTCAGTGTTACCGGGGTGCTTTCCGCTTATACGGAAGGCTGAGATCAAACCCGCAAAACCTGATCAGGGTAATGCCTGCGCAGGGAGCAAACCAAGTTCAAGGTTTAAGGTTCGAAGTCCAGGGTTAAGCAGCCTACAACTTCAAACAGCAAACTTTGAACATCGAACTCTCCTTCTCAGCTTATCCTTTCATTTTTAAACCGTTTTCAAAATGAAAAGGATTCTTTTTTTCACGGCCTCTTTTTTCTCGCTTTCCGTTCACGCACAGCAAACCGACAGCAGCGAACTGCTTCTGCCCGTTGAAGTAAAAGCCGTTCGTGCCAGTGCCACGGCGCCTTTTGCAAAAACCAATATTGGCAAAGCCGAAATCCAAAAGCAAAACCTTGGGCAAGACTTGCCGTTCTTGCTCAATCAAACGCCCTCGGTGATTGTGAACTCGGATGCGGGCAACGGCATTGGCTACACCGGCATTCGCATTCGCGGTACGGACGCCACACGCATTAACGTCACCATCAACGGCATCCCGTTCAATGATCCCGAAAGCAGCGGCGCCTATTTTGTTGACTTGCCGGATTTGCTTTCTTCCGTTAACAGCATACAAATACAGCGCGGCGTCGGCACTTCCACAAACGGCGCCGGTGCCTTCGGGGGAACGATTAATCTTAGCACGAACGAGGTAAACAAACAAGCTTATTTTGAAAGCAACAACAGTTACGGTTCATTTCAATCATGGAAGAATACCATCAAAGCAGGAACGGGCTTGCTCGGCAATCATTTTACCGCCGATTTGCGGTTATCGGAAATCAAAAGCAACGGCTATATAGAAAGGGCAAAGACGAACCTGCAATCGTATTATTTTTCGACGGCTTACCTGTCGGATAAAACCTCGTTGCGCTTTACTACTTTTTCCGGCAAAGAAAAAACCTACCAGGCCTGGTACGGCGTTAGTCAGGATGATTTAAAAAATCACCGCCGCGTAAACTATGCGGGCACCGAAAAACCCGGCGAGCCCTACGAAAACGAAACCGACAATTACAAACAAACGCATTATCAGCTTTTCTTCACACAACAACTCGCAAAAAATCTTCAGTTCAATACCGGCTTGTTTTACATTAAAGGCAAAGGCTATTACGAAGAATACAGACCGGCGCAAAACTATTCAGACTATGGCTTAACAAACCCCGTTGTGGGTGGTGTTGCCGTAACGCAAACAGATTTGGTTCGCCAGCTTTGGTTGGACAATGATTTTTACGGCGATGTTTTTTCGTTTCAATACAAAAAAGCCGGTACAGAACTTACCCTCGGCGGTGCAGCTACAAACTACCTGGGCAATCATTTTGGAAAAGTGATTTGGGCAGAACAAGGCCTGTCGGAACCAAACAAAACTTATTACCAACACGACGCTATTAAAAACGATTGGAACGTTTACACCAAATGGCAACAAGCTTTAAACAAAAACCTGCAGTTCTTTGCGGATGTGCAATGGCGCGGCGTGGCGCACGACATCAATGGTTTTGAGGCCAATCCAACATTGGTTGTAAACCAGAAGTATAATTTCTTCAACCCGAAAATGGGCCTTACTTACCAAGCGAACAACTGGACGGCTTTTGCTTCTTACAGCGTGGCGGCCAAAGAACCCAACCGCGACGACTTTGAGGCTTCGCCAACCGAACAGCCAAAGCCGGAACGTTTGCACGATTGGGAATTGGGCGTGCAACGCAAAGAAAAAACCTACAACCTCGGCGCAACGCTTTATTACATGAAGTATAAGGATCAACTGGTGCTCACCGGAAAGATTAACGACGTAGGTTCTTACACAAGAACAAACATTGACGACAGCTACCGGATGGGTGTTGAATTGGAAGGCGCGGTTCGTCCCACCGCCTGGTTCAGTGCATCGGCCAATCTTTCGCTGAGCCGCAACAAGGTGAAAAATTTCAATGAGTTTATTGACGATTACGACAACGGCGGACAGAAAGAGAACCAATACAAAGAGTCAGATATTTCTTTTTCACCTTCGGTAATTGGCGCGGCCACGCTTACGTTTATTCCCGTGCAAAAACTGAATGTTGATTTGCTGAGCAAATACGTCGGCCAACAATACATGGACAACACAGGCAACGCAGCCCGTAAGCTGAACGCTTTTTACACGCAGGATGTTCGGGCACGTTATTCGTTTGGGAAAGCCTGGCTGAAGAACGTGGATTTGATTTTACAGGTAAACAACGTATTCAACAAAGAGTACGAGCCGAGCGGTTACACGTACAGCTATTTTTCGAGCAACAAACTCACAACGGAGAATTATTATTTCCCGATGGCCGGAACGAATTGGATGGTGGGACTGAACATTCGTTTGTAATCACACTTACAAAAAAAGAGACGCTTGTACAAGCGTCTCTTTTTTTATTGTAACAACCAACTCATTTAATGTTCTTCAAAATCTCCGCTACAGAAACCCGCTTCTTGTAATTCTCATCGAAGAAACGGTAGGTAACCGAGCCTTCTTTGTTAACAATGTAAACAGCCGGCACGGGCAATACCGCTTCTTTCTGATTGTTGTTTTTCAGCAGGTCAATGCCCGCCATTTTGTAGCGGCTTACGGTGCGGTCATCTACTTTAAACGCGACCTGGTATTCCGAAGCCAGTTTGCCATCCTGGTCGGATAAAAGCGAAAACGTAGCGCCGGTGCGGCCAATGGTGGAATCAATTCCCGTTGTTGTTTCCGGCGTGATGGCCACAAGCGTTGCGCCTTTGTCTTTTATAAGTTGAAGAGAGTCCTGAAAATTTTTCAGCTCGCGATTGCAGAACGGACACCAATAGCCGCGGTAAAACATAACAACGACCGGTCCTTTTTTGCGCAAATCTTTCAGGCTGACAAATTCATCGTTCTGATCTTTTAACCGGAAATCAGGTGCTTTGGAATTAATGAACAAGCCTTCGGGTTTGTCTTGCGCAAACGCGGCAACGGCGACAAACAAACAAAGAAGCGAAAGGAGTTTTTTCATAACGGAAGTTGTTCACCAAAAGTAAAAGCGATTACTTCTGCCGCAACAGTATGTGAAGAGATTAACAGTTTATTGAACGGCGGACGAGCCGTCTTCGATCACGGCCACGTAAGCCGTTAAATCCAGGCCCATCGCTTCTTTGTACTTGCCTTGCAGATTGTTTACCAAACCGTCAATGGCTTCTTCTTTTACGATGTTGATGGTGCAGCCGCCGAAGCCACCGCCCATCATGCGGGCACCCAAAACATCGGGGTTGTTCCGAACAGCTTCCACCAAAAAATCAAGTTCCTTGCAGCTTACTTCATATTCTTTACTCAAGCCATCGTGCGAACCGTACATTTTTTTGCCAAGGGTTTTAAGGTCGCCACGCTGCAAAGCTTCGCAGGCCGTAAGCAGCCGTTCGTTTTCCTGCACTACAAATTTGCAGCGGCGGTAAACGGTTTCGTTCTTTGGCTTCACGTATTTGTCCAACATCTCCATCGTTACGTTGCGCAGGCTTTCGGCTTCAATGCCCGCCTCGTTAACAAGCTTAACGCCTTCGGCACACTCAGCGCGGCGGGTGTTGTATTCCGACGAAGCCAGCGAATGTTTTACGTTGGTGTTTAAAAGAAGAATCTTGTAGCCTTTCATCTCCAGCGGAACGTATTCAAACGCCAGGCTTTCGCAATCGAGTTTAATGGCGTGCCCTTTCTTTCCCATTACAGATGCAAAAGGGTCCATGATGCCCACCATTACACCGGCAAAGGTGTGCTCGGTCTTTTGCCCGATTTCGGCAATCTCCTTTCGCTCAATGCCAAGGTTAAAAACTTCGTTCAGGGCAAAGGCCACGGCGCATTCAACGGCAGCAGAAGACGAAAGTCCCGCGCCGACGGGTACGTCGCCGTCAAGGTTTAAGTTGAAGCCTTTGATCTTGTAGCCCCTCTTGTTCAATTGGTCCACCACGCCCAGAATGTAATTAGGCCAATGTTTATCGGTAGGCGCTACGGTGGCTACTTCAGCCTTGTGCCCTTCGCTAAACTCTTCTGAATATAAAAAAATCTGTTCATCCTCACGCGGGGAAATGCCAACGTAGATGGCTTTGTCCACCGCCGCTGGCAGTACAAAACCGTGATTGTAATCGGTGTGTTCGCCGATGATGTTTACCCGTCCCGGCGACCGGAAGATGCGGGGTTTTGTGCCGAAGCGCTGTTCAAATTTTTGACCGAGCGATTGAATTAACGCATTGTTCATACAGTAGATTTTGCCGGTGATGTTTGTGTTTTAAAGCAAGGCATAAAGGGGGATAAAAATAAGCCTTCCCTGTTCAACTCTGCTTTTTGTGGCTTCGCCGATAAATATGTTCCAAAACACGAATAAAGGGTTTGATTTTTTTACGATTGCTCTTATTTTGGTTCGTCATTGAGCGCCAAAATAATTGCTCAATTCATTACCTTAAAAAAACTATATGACCGCCACCAACGTTACCGTTCCCTTCTTAGAACAAGACCCCGAATTGGCCCACCGATGGAGCGCCGAAAAAGCCGAAGCCTGGATGAAAGAAGCCGGATGGCTTGTGGGATGCAACTACGTTCCCGGCAACGCCATCAACCAGCTTGAAATGTGGCAGAAGAGCAGCTTCTCTCCTGCCCTCATTGACCGGGAACTCGGCTGGGCTGCCTCGCTTGGGTTTAACACCGTTCGTGTGTTCTTGCATCATCTTTTGTGGGAAGAAAACGCTCACGGTTTCCTGCAACGCATCGACGAATACCTTGCCATTGCGCACAAGCACGGCATTCGCACCATGTTTGTTTTGTTTGACGCCGTTTGGAACCCGTTTCCAAAGCTGGGCAAACAACCACAGCCCAAACACAACGTGCACAATTCCGGTTGGGTGCAATGTCCGGGCTACGACGTGCTGAACAACCCGGCGAACTACGACAGCTTGCACAGCTACGTGCACGGCATTGTTTCGCATTTTAAGGCCGACGAAAGAGTGCTGATATGGGATTTGTACAACGAACCCGATAACATGAACCTGGCTTCGTACAAAGACGACGACTACATTGTGCACAAAGCAGAACTTTCGATGGCTTTGCTGAGAAAAGCCATCAATTGGGTTCGGGCCATTAATCCTTCGCAACCCATTACAATGGCGCCTTGGCAAAACGACTGGAGCTGCGACACCAAGATCACAGCGCTTGACAATTACATGTTCTCGCATTCCGACATCGTGAGCTTCCATTGCTACGAGAACAAAAGCGGAATGGAGGCCCGCATTCAGGACGTAAAGCGTTACGGCCGCCCCATGCTTTGCACTGAGTACATGGCAAGACCCTTTGGCAACACTTTTCAGGAAATTCTGCCGCTGTTTAAAAAGTACGGCATCGGTGCGTACAACTGGGGATTGGTTGCGGGTAAAACGCAAACGCATTGTCCCTGGGATTCATGGCAAGTGAAATACGAAAGCGAACCGGAACTTTGGTTTCACGACATCTTTCGCGAGAACGGTGAGCCTTACATTTTAGAAGAAGTGGAGTATTTGCGCACCCTGCTAAACGTGGAAAAAGAATCGCTTCAGGAAGTGGCCTAACATAATTCTTGATACTGACAATCAACCGCCTTAAACAAGGCGGTTTTATTTTTCGGCACCGGGCCGGTCATTTGCAAGGGGAATGCTTATCTTTCGATAACAAGCCAAAACCTCTTCGCAGTCATGCGTAAAATTGTTTTGTCATTCTCCGTTGCTTTCGTCCTGCTCCTTGCGGTGATTGTATTAAACCGCGTTACTTATAACAATACCAAAGGTTACACGCTTCGGACCGACCATTCAAACCGGATAATTAAACTTTACGACAGGATCGGAAACCAGTTGCGCAGCGCCGAAATTTTTTCTCCATCCTATGAACAGTCGGCTGCCGGCGGCCTGTACGCCGTTTACAAAGCCGATGCCGACAGCATGGTAAACACGCTTTTTCGTCTGCAAAAGGAAGTCATTGACCGGAAAGAACAAATAACCATTGTTGATTCGATGCTGTTTTTGACCAAGCGGCACATTGACGTGCTGCGGAAAAAAAACATTCTTGAACTGATAAACACCCGGGAAGACTGGCGCTTTGGCGAACTGCTACAAATTCAACAACTCATTGACAGAGGATCGAAGTTGGAAGAGGCTTTGCTCGTTCAGCGAAGAGCCGGCCTTGACCGCTCAAATCGCCAGAACAACCTGCTGACGGTTTCACTTGCCGTTTTTGCGCTGTCTATCATCATTGCCACGTTTTTCAGCCAGTTTTATTTGAGCAAGAAAAGCAAATGGCTCGAAGGATTTTTGGAGTCGGTTTTGAACACGTCGCAAAACGGTCTTCTTCATTGCCGCGCCGTTCGGAAGAAAAAAGAGATCGTGGATTTCAAGCTCGTTTATGCAAATAAAGCCAGCAGCGATTTGTTGGATGCTGATCCCAAAACATTTGTGGGCAAACGCTGGAGCGAAATACCCGCCTTTAAAGACGCGTCGCTTTTTACGGCTTGTGCAAACGTCATTGCCACGCAACAGGAAGCCGAACTGGAGCATATTCAAAAACTGGCGAACGCAGAAAAGTCCTTTGCCTTGTCGGTAGCAAAACTAAAAGACGGCGTAACAATTTCGTTTTACGAAAACACCGACATAAAAAAAACGGCGCAGGAACTAAAGAAAAACATCACGGCGCTTGAGCAAACCAACCGCGAGTTAGAAGAATACGCCTACGCCGCCAGCCACGATTTGCAAGAGCCGCTGCGCAAAATCAAAACCTTTGGCATTTTTTTGAAAGAATCGCAATACCAACGGCTTGACGACAAAGGCCAACAACAACTGGACAAAATTATACAGGCCACCGAGCGAATGACGATGCTGATTAAAGACCTGCTTTCGTTTTCGGGATTGAAAACAAAAAACGAAGAATTTGAACTGACCGATTTAAACGAGATTTTGAACAACGTACTGCAAGACCTGGAAGTTATGATCGAACAAAAACACGCCATCGTCACCCACGAAAGGTTGCCGGAAACCTACGCCATTCCCGTGCAAATCAACCAGCTTTTTTACAACCTCGTGAACAATTCGCTTAAATTTTCTAAGGCCGATTTGCCCCTGCATTTAGACGTGAGTTGCAAACCGGTTCAAAGCAAGGACATCGCCGACGTGGTGGGTTTGAACCCCGGCGAAACGTACTACGAAATTATTTTCAGCGACAACGGCATCGGCTTTAACCAGCATTACGCAAGACAAATTTTTGAACTGTTCAAGCGCCTGCACGACAAGGGCCGTTACGCCGGCTCGGGCATTGGGCTATCGCTGTGTAAAAAGGTAGTTACAAATCACAATGGCATTATCGTAGCCAACGGTAAAGAAGGTGTCGGCGCACAGTTTTACATTTACCTTCCGCAATCACCGTCGTTCAAAACCCCCTCTGCGCAAGAAGACGAATGACGTCTTCTGCAAGCGGAGCACACCACGAATATTTTTTGTCTTTCCGGAACCAGGTTAATTGCCGCTTGGCATACTGCCGCGTGTTTTGTTTAATGGCTTCGACGGCTTCATTCAAAGAGACTTCATTTTTTAGATGGGCAAACAATTCTTTATAGCCCACGGTCTGCAAAGCGTTCAGGTATTGATACGGCTGAAGCGATTTTACTTCCTCCAGCAAACCTTCGTTCATCATTTTGTCAACGCGTGTGTTGATGTTGCGGTGAAGCGTTTCTTTCGGCAACTCCAATGCAATTTTAATCACGTTGAAATCGCGGTGCTTCTTCTCTCCTTTTTGAAAAGAAAAAATGGATTGGCCTGCCGCTTTCGCTACTTCCAAAGCCCGCATCATTCGTTGCGGATTTTGCGTTTCGCCTTTTTGCCAAAACAGCGGGTCTTGTATTTTGATTTCTTCCCGCAACCATTCAATGCCCTTTTCCCTATAAGCCGAAACAATTTCTTTGTGAACGGTTTCGGGCACATGTGGAATTGGGTCCATGCCCTCGGCAAAAGCTTTTATGTACAAGCCCGTGCCGCCAACCATTACAACTGTATCGTGTTGTTGAAAGAGTTCAGCCGCTTTTTGCAGCGCATATTCCTCAAAGGTTGCGGCCGTCACTTTTTGCTGAATGGAATGCGAAGCGATGAAGTGATGCGGAACGGCTTTTAGTTCTTCTTCCGACGGGCGGGCAACACCAACGTTCAATTCTTTGTAACACTGCCGGCTGTCCGCCGAAATAATTTCCGTAGCCAAATGTTTTGCTATTTCAATGGCAACCGAAGTCTTCCCGGCGGCTGTTGGCCCGGCAATAATGATAACGGTTTTTTGAGCGTGTTGCACGGTTGCAAAATAAGGTTTCTGTGAAATGAAATCTTTTGTTTTCGGGTGAATCGCCTTTTCTCTTTGCATCCATTACAAAGCGTGTGAAAAAATTCACCAATGCCGTTCAGCAAACAAACGGTTTTCTGCCCTCGACTTATCGCAAAAGCACTTTGTTTTGCGATAAGTTTCACAAAGAATAAATTACTTTAGGAGAAACTGCGGCAGCGTCTATTTGTCAGCAAAAAAATAAACGAGGAAAGTAAATTATCAATCACAACTGCTATGATGAAAAAGAGAGTGTACATCAAATGGCTGGTTTTGTTTTTTGCGCTGCAGAATGTTTTTATTACGACTTATTCCCAGACCATATCCTACAGCCGGCAAGCCGGCAAATTGCCCGCGTACGACAAAATGCAACTGGTTGCGAACGTGGCCGGAAACCATCACCTGTTGTTCCTGAAAAAAGATGAACCAATCAGGGCTTTTATTTTTGACCGCGAACTTCAGTTCACCGGTGAAATAGAACTGCCGGTGAAATGGTCGGACAGTTTCGACGTTCGGCTTATCCCTCTCAATGACGTTTACTACCTGCATTTGTATGGAAAAGGAAAAGCAAGACCGGAGTTGTGGAAGGTTACGGCACAGGGCGATGCCACGTCCTTAACCTCAAGGTTTCAGCAATTCATTGACACCGCTTTCAAACAGAATACAACCGTTGTGCAATTGGTGAACAGGAACGAGCAATTGGTTGTTATTGCAAACACGTATTACGAAGAACAAAGAGTGCTGGCAACGACCGTCACCAGCGTTGACGAGAATTTTAAAACTCTTTCGTCGCGTACCTTTTCGTATCCGTTTGAGCGGGGCGCCAATTTGTTGAGTCAACTTACGCTCATTGGCGAAGATTTGTTCATTTTAAAACCCACGAGACATACGCAGAATTATTCACTGGACCTGATAAGAGCCGAGACGGCAACGGGCAAAATGTTTCGAAAGACCTTTACCAGCACCGATAACTTTACGCCGGGTTCCGCGTTTCGCTTTCTTGCCAAAGACTCCAGTCTTCTTCTCCAATCCAGTCTTGGATCAAAAATATTTATCAGCAAGCTAAGCCTCTCGCTAAAAGAAATGATGCCGCCTCGTTTAATTGAATCGAGGTTTAGCAGCAAGATTCCCGGCCATTTTATATTTCTGGGCGGAGACGTGGAGCAATGGCTCGCCATGAGTCTCGCGGTGTCGCGTTCCCGCTCACAATCAGGCAATACATACATGCTTGCGCCTGAAAACTTCAGGCCCAGGAATGGCTACGACAATGCCGGACGCATGATGAATTATCAGGCTGATGACATATCAGCGTACAGAAACACATTAACAGGTTATGGCTCTTACGCACGTCCTTATTATTACGAATCAGACTTCTCAAACTTACCGTCAAGAAACAGAATACGTTCGGTTGTTGCGGACAAGGATCCGTTGCCGGTTCGCTTTTTAGCAATGGACAAAGATTTTAAGCCGGCAGGCGACAGCATTTTCGACAATAAAAAAGGGGCGGCTGTTCTAAACGCATCGCAGTTTGCTTGCTTTACGGTAAACGGCAAAAACTGCCTCATTTTAAGACAGGAACTTCCGCATTCAAAAAAAGGCCTTTTGCTGGTTTATGTAAATGATAAAAACCAAATCATTGCATCCGACATTACCGTTTTCGAAAACTTTGACTATCTCCTGCAAAATGCGCAAACGCCCGGCAAAGACACGTTGTTAATGCCTTTTGTGCAGAAGTCGGAAGTAGGACTGGTAAAACTCCGGTTTAAAAACCTGGAAAAATAAATCCCGGCCTTCAAACAGTATTGAGTTGATGCGGCGGGCACTTTGCCGATACCGTTCTGCGATCATTCGTAGCGAGCACCAAAGAACTTGGGCCTATTGCAGCAGGCCGGATAAATAATTTTGCAAAACTTTAATCGCCGCAGTGACGGCAATCATAGATCGGTGCTTTGCACTAAAGTAAATTTATACCGATGAAGAGCGCTGCCACCATATTTCTCCTTGTACTTCTGGCGTCAATACAAACGCCGATCGGGCAGCTTTTTAAACTTCCCTTGCTCATTGAACATTTTATACAGCACCGGAATCAGGATGGGGTTTCGCTTTTTGGTTTTTTGGAAGACCATTATGCAACAAACCATAACGACGCAGATTCGCGAGAAGACGAAGAGTTGCCATTTAAGAATGTCAAATTCCACAGTATTGGTTACGCAATTTTGACGTTGCCCGTCCATGCCGGTGTACCCGCATCTTTCCCAGGCGACAAGAAGATTGTTTTTCCAAACACAAATATGCCACACCAACATTTAGCCAGTATTTTTCACCCGCCAAGAGTGTAGCCGTTATACTTATTCTTTCTAAGGAGACTATTTCCAATCTTATCAATTCAAAAACTTATTTTATGAACAGTGTTCAAGTGCACTTGGCGTTAACCCATGTGCCGGTTATTTTATCGTTCGTTGGTTTAATAATGCTTGTCATAGCATTCTTTATTAAAAATTCCACGCTTACAAAAACGTCATACATTCTGCTACTGGTTGCCGGTGTTGCTGCAATGCCCGTTTTCTTTACCGGAGAAGGCACTGAAGAAGCCATTGAAAATCTGCCCGGCGTATCAGAATCTGTGATAGAAAGGCATGAAGAAGTTGCAAAGCTGGCCATGATTGCAATTGCCGCCGCAGGTCTGGTGGCTTTAGCAGCGTTGCTTTCAGCCAGGTGGCAAACAACAGCCCGTGTGTTTAAGGTTGTCGTATTACTATTGGCGGTCACTTCCGGCGGATTGATGGCACAAACAGCACATTTAGGCGGACAGATACGGCACACAGAAATCAGAAACGGTATTGCCCTGCAGAACGGTAATGAAAACGCTGGTGGGAATGGAGGTAACGGCAGTCAACAGGAAAAGGACAATGATTAATCATTCAAAACTTTATCCAAATGAAACAGTTATTAATCATACTGGCACTGGCCGTTGCATCCTGCACCAGCCAACAACCTGCGGAACAACAGGAAAGCAAAACCGTAAATAACAAGGAGAAGGCCATTGCAGCAATACCGCTTAACAATGGAACGAAATGGAAAGCTGACGAGGCTACAAAGAAAAACATTGCAGCAATGGTGCAGATAGTAAATGACAGCACTTATCAGAATGCGGGCAAAAGAAAGGAACTTTCTACTTCAATTCAAGACCAAATTGATAGACTGGTAAAACAGTGCAGCATGAAAGGTGCAGAACATGATGCCTTGCATGTGTGGCTTGAGAAAGTTTTGAAGGATGTAAAGGAATTAAAAGAAGAAGAAACCGATGAATACGACGAAGCCTATGCAGCATTGAAAAAAGATGTAGAGAGTTTTTATGACTTTTTCGAGTAGCAGATGGAACTCCTGCTGCGGCAGGAGTTCTCTTTTAGCCTCTTGTAGCGACACAAACAAAAGAAAGGCGACCGTTAGTGTCAACCGTCACAAAACAAACACCTCAAAATCACATGAAGAATACGCATGAAATTGCCAGGCGTTTTCGGGAAGTAATTCTTAACGGCACATGGGTTGCCAACACCAATTACAAGCACCAGTTGACGGGCCTAAGCTGGGAACTGGCTACAGCCAAATCTGAATCCTTGAACACGATTGCCCTTCTTGTTCAACACATCCATTATTACATTAACGGAATAAAGAACGTTTTTACAGGCGGCAACCTCGAAATAAGAGACCAATACAGTTTTGATTTTGCGCCGGTTCGGTCACAAAGAGAATGGGAAGATTTTTTGACCGGCTTCTTCAACGATGCCGAAGAACTTACTTCCTTGATTGAACAAATGCCCGAAGAAAAATTAAACGCTGTTTTTGTTGACGAAAAGTACGGCACCTATCAGCGAAACATAGACGGTATGATTGAACACAGTTACTACCATTTAGGGCAAATCGTCTTGCTCAAAAAAATCTTAGCAAACCGCCGTTAACTGGCTTGCAACGACGGGTTGCATTTTCTTTGTTGGCCTTCTTAACTTCCCATTTTCTCCAACAATAATTATCTTTCTGATTGCAAAGAACAACCCGCAATGGAACAATCGCTTGTTACCCTTTTACTCGTTGCCGCTACGGTTTTTATTTCGTACAAAGGCTTTAAGAATCCGCGTTTGATGGAGCGTTATTGTTTTGATGTGGACAAGGTTCTTGCTCAAAAAGAATACCTCCGCGTTATCAGTTCCGGCTTCCTGCACACTGGTTGGCTGCACCTCGTCTTTAACATGATCGTGCTACTCGGTTTCGGTACGATGCTTGAACCGATGATTGGCGGAATTAAAGTTTTGCTCATTTATTTTTTGAGCATGATTGGCGGCGAACTGCTTGCCCTGCTTGTCCATAAATCCCACAGCGATTATACATCAGTGGGTGCGTCCGGCGCGGTAAATGGTATTGTGTACGCAACCATCGCCCTTTTTCCCAACATGCCCTTTGGCTTTTTCTTTTTGCCGCTCTCGCTTCCGGCTTGGGTTTTTGGTTTGGGCTATGTGCTCTTTAGCATCTACGGCATCAAAGCAAGGTGGGGCAACGCGGCGCACACCTCGCATCTTGGCGGCGCAATCGTGGGTTTGTTGATTGCCGTTGCACTTTATCCCGAAACTGCCGCAAGCAATTACTTGCCAATACTGCTGATTGCCTTACCGACAATCGCCTTTATTGTTTTTGTTCTTTACAAACCCGAAAGCCTCCTCCTTGATTCGTTTTCAAAAAAGCAAAAGCATTATTCAATTGACCAGGAATACAATTACCGCAAGGCACAAGAGCGGGCCGGTATTGACAGCATTCTTGAAAAAATTCACCGCAAGGGCCTGAAGAGTTTAACCAAAAGAGAAAAAGAAGCGCTGGAAGAATATTCAAGGGCAAACAAATGAGAACGAAGGACGAAAGTCGGAGGTCAGAGGTTAGACATCAGACATCAGATATCCGACATCCGACTTCCCTCATCTCTGGTTAATTTTGAACTTATGGACTTTGTTGATTATTACAAAATACTGGGCATAGGAAAAAACGCATCTGACGAAGAAATCAAAAAAGCTTACCGCAAGCTGGCGCGAAAGTATCACCCTGACGTAAACCCGAACGACAAAGAAGCACACAAAAAATTCCAGGAGATTAACGAGGCCAACGAAGTGCTGAGCGACCCCGAAAAGCGCAAGAAATACGATCAGTACGGAAAGGATTGGAAGCACGCCGAACAGTTTGAACAGGCCCGTCAAAGCCAGCGGCAACAGTATCATTACAGCGACGGTGGCGAAGGTTTTTCGGGCCCGTTTGACGGAGGCGATTTCTCCGATTTTTTTACGTCCATGTTTGGCGGCGGCGGAAGCCGTGCAAGGCAAAGCTTTAAAGGCCAGGATTACCAGGCTGAATTGCACCTAAGCCTTCGCGACGCGTCCACAACCCACCAGCAAACACTGACGGTGAACGGCAAAAATGTTCGCATTACCATCCCGGCCGGTGTGGAGAACGAGCAAAAAATAAAGCTCAAAGGTTACGGCGCACCGGGTGTAAACGGCGGTCCTTCCGGCGATTTGTACATCACCTTTATCATTGCCTCAGACGCACAGTTTCGCCGCGACGGCGCCGACTTGCACTCCACGCAGGAAATTGATTTGTACACCGCAATTTTAGGAGGCGAAACGACGATAGAGACGTTGAACGGAAAGATAAAACTAAAGGTGGCCGCAGGCACACAGAACGGAACCAAGGTCCGGGTAAAAGGCAAAGGCTTCCCGGTGTACAAAAAAGAAGGCGAACACGGCGATTTGTTTGTGACTTACCAGGTTCATTTGCCTACCCATCTTTCGGAGAAAGAAAAAGAACTCTTCACCCAATTGGCCCAACTGAAAAAATAAAACCATGTCACGCGAAGAACTAATATCCGCTAACGATTTCTGCACGCATCACC
The DNA here is from genome assembly GCF_007970805.1 of Flavisolibacter ginsenosidimutans. Classification (GTDB taxonomy): domain Bacteria; phylum Bacteroidota; class Bacteroidia; order Chitinophagales; family Chitinophagaceae; genus Flavisolibacter; species Flavisolibacter ginsenosidimutans. The sequence goes on from NZ_CP042433.1 coordinate 1,966,316, forward strand.
GCATCGAAATTTCTTTTTTGCAGTCATTGCAGAATTACGGCCTTGTGGAAATGACAACCGTTGAGCACAACGTTTTCCTGCATCCCGAACAACTGAGCGAGGTAGAAAAATTCATCCGGCTGCATTATGATTTGCACGTGAACATGGAGGGCCTCGACGTCATTCGTCACATGCTGGAACGAATGGAGAGTTTGCAAAAAGAAGCGAGCAGCCTTCGCAACCGTTTGCGATTTTACGAGGAATAAAAGTTTGGAGTTGGGGGCTGGGGTTTCGTGCCGTGCGAAAAGTCATTCCTTTTTCTTTCACGTTAACAAGGGACTGCGCTTGTAAAGTTTTTTCGGTTATCACGCTCAACTCCAAACCCCAAACCGAAACATCTTCTGTTAAAACATCTTCAATTCTCCTTTTGCTGCTTTTACCCGCACCGCAAATCGAAGAAATTTGCGGCCAATGTTTACAGGCCCGCGAAAAATATCTTTTCTCTTTTTAGTGTTCTTGTTTTTTACAACGTGTGTGCAGGCGCAGGTCGTGAGAGTTTACGGCAAAATCACCAACAACAAGTTTGAAGCGCTGCCCAACGCCAGTGTGCATTTGAAAACATCATCGGTTGGCACCTTGTCAAAAGATGACGGCAGCTACGAACTCTTCGTCAACAAAGGTACCTACGAAATTGTGGTAAGCATGGTGGGTTACAAAACCCGCATCCTGCCGATGGTGGTGAACGACGAAACTTTACAGAACATCATTTTGCAAGACGACGAAGAAAAGAACACCTTGTCGGAAGTGGTCATCAAAATAAAGATGAAAGACCGCGCCGACGAGATTATGAAAAAACTCGTTGAGCACAAAGACAGCGTAAACATTGGACTGAAAGGTTACTCTTACAAAGCCTACATCAAAGCCACCTTGCAGGATTCTGTTTTGGTGAACAAAGACAGCGCAACGAAACCCGAACCGACGGTAAAAACACTTTCGGAAATTCTCTTGAAAGTTGACAAAGACGAAGCGGGACATATCAAAGAAGAAAGGCTTGGCGTAAAACGAAGCGGTGAAGACAAAAAGCTTTTTTATCAATCCACCACCGACGGCGATTTTAATTTTTACAACAACCTTATTTCGGTGCCGTCTATTTCATCCACGCCTTTTGTTTCGCCGGTAAGCAATACGGGGCTTCTCTCCTATAAGTTTAAAACATTGCACATTGAACGGCACGGCCGCGAAAAATTGTACACTCTTTCCGTTACGCCGAAAGCATTGACAAACGCAACGCTGGAAGGCGAAATAACCGTGTCGGACAGCACGTGGACGATTTTGTATTGCCGCTTTCGCTTTCCGCAATACCATTTGCAGGAATACAATTTTTTTGAGGTCGAGCAACAGCACGACTTCGTTCAGGGCAAAGCCTGGTTGTTGAACCAGCAAAAGTTTACCTACTATGCCGACGGTAGAAAAAACCGCATCACAGGACAAACAGTTGTCAATTATTCCGACTACGAATTGAACAAAACATTTCCGCGCCGCTATTTCACCAACGAGGTTAGCGTGACGGCCGAAGACGCTTATCACCGCGACTCGACCTTTTGGCGCACGGCGCGAAAGAAAACGCTTTCGGAAAAAGAAGCCGAATTTATTCGCTACCGCGACAGCCTTTTTGCCGTTACGCAAACAGAAGCTTACCGCGATTCCATTGCCCGCGAAATCAACCGCATTACCTGGAAGAAGATCGGCTTCTTTGGTCAAACCATTTACAACCGGCAAAAGGAAAGAAGCTGGTACCTGCCACCGATTATTTCCTTGTATTCGCCTTTTGCTTTTGGCGGCGGACGGATAAACGCAAACGTTGGCTACGGAAAGTTTTATCCAAACCGCAAGAACCTTTTTATCAACACGAGTTTGAGTTACGGCTTGCGCAACAAAGACGTAAACGGCTCGCTTGATTTAACACGGATGTACAATCCGTTTAACCGCGGCTACTACAAGCTCACGGCCAAGCGGGAGTTCCAGTTTATTTACGAAGGCGATGCGTACATCAACATGATCAAGCGCAGCAATATTTATTTGAACAACGAATTGGGCGTGGGTCACGGACTGGAAATCTTCAACGGTTTTTTTGTACACAACGAGCTTGGCATTGCGCTGCGCCGCTCGGTGGCAAATTATAAAACTGGCAGTTTAGTGGACAGTTTGTTGGGCAATGTGCTCAACAACAATCAACCCGTTCCGTTTGAACCGTACAACGCTTTGTACGGAAAACTCAGGTTAGAATACACACCTTTTCAGAAGTATCGCCGCGAGCCTTTGGAAAAAATTATTTTGGGCAGCAAATGGCCCACAGTTTACGTAGAATGGCGCAAAGGCATCAAAAATATTTTGGCTTCGGACGTGGATTTTGATTATGTAGAATTTGGCCTGCAACAAACGCTCAACCTTGGTTTACTTGGCCAATCGAAATACAAACTAAGCACCGGCAGCTTTTTAAACACGAACGATTTGCGCTTGATTGATTACAAGTTTGAGCGCCGCGGCGATCCGTTTTTATTCATGAACCCACAAACCGCGTTTCAGGCTTTGGATTCTACGTTTCCCGTTTTCAAGCGCTTTTACGAAGGCCATTACCTGCACGAGTTCAACGGCTTTTTATTGAACAAAATTCCACTGCTGAAAAAACTAAAATTGCGGGAGATTGCCGGCGCCGGCTTCCTGTTTACACAAGAACGAAACCTGCGCTACGGCGAAGTCTTCGCCGGTGTGGAAAGAGCGTTTCAATCGCCCTTTAATCCATTGGATAAATTCAAGTTGGGCATTTATGTTGTTGGCTCTGCGGCCAATCAGTTTCGCAATCCCGTTCAATTTAAAATTGGCTTTACCACCTGGGACAAGCGGCGGGGAAAATGGTTTTAATCCTTTCGCTGTTTTAAATAATTTGACGAAGATCCTGTGCACAATTTTTGCAAGCCATACAAGAAACATCCTTTATCATTAAATTCTATTGTTATGGACGACAAAAAACGCAACCAGCAGTCGCAATCAGGAAATGAAGGACAGAGCAGCGATCCGGCAAACCAGGAACAACAAAACGCAAGCAACGAGCAAGATCAAAATCCACAGGACGGCGCCAGTTGGAACAATTACCGCACAAGAGAAATGAGCGGCGGACAGGAAGGTGATGAAAACTTTTACAGGAATCGTGAAAGGGGTAATTACGAAGAAGGCCAGCGTTCGGACGAGGGCGGCGGTTCTTTGTTTTGATAAGCTGCATAAAGTTTTTTAGACCCGGACAAAATTGTTTGGGTCTTTTTATTTGATACGCTTTGTAGAAAGTCCTTCTCATTTCTTTTTCAACGAGCCTTGTGCGCACAAAACTTTCTTCGGGTACGATATTCGTTCTACTCTCTTCATGAAAATTTCCTTTCACGGCGCAGCCCGAACCGTAACGGGTTCGAAGCACATTGTTACGCTGAACAGCGGCAAAAAAATTTTGCTTGATTGCGGGATGTTTCAAGGCATGGGTGCAGAAACCGATGAGTTGAACAACGGCTTTGGTTTTGATCCGAAGGAAATTAGTCTTTTGCTTCTCTCCCATGCACACATTGATCACACGGGACTGATTCCAAAACTGGTGAAAGAAGGCTTTAACGGCCGCATTGTCTGCACCGAAGCTACCAGGGACCTGACGGAAATTTTACTGTACGACAGTGCTGAAATACAGACTTACGAAACCGAAAACATCAACAAAAAAAGAGAAAAGGCCGGCCAACAACCGTACGAACCGCTTTATACAAGCGAAGACGTTGCGCATTGCCTTGCTCAATTTGAAACGGTGCCTTACGACGGTTGGATAAGCCTCGATCCGGAACTTGACGCATTGTTCACGGCTACGGGTCATCTTATTGGCAGCGCGGCAATTACGCTTCGAATTAAAGAAGGGCGCAAGCGCACCAAAATATTATTCAGCGGCGATGTGGGCCGCTATCGTTCGGTACTCTTACAACCACCCACTGAACCGCCGCAAGCCGATTACATTATTCTTGAAAGCACCTACGGTGACAAGCGCCACGACGTTCGGTTTAACCTGGTAAAAGCTTTGCGACAATGGGTTGAAAAAGTTTGCGTGGAAAGAGGCGGACAACTCATTATCCCGGCCTTTAGCGTGGGCCGTACGCAGGAAGTGCTTTATGGCCTGAACCAACTAAGTCTTGAAAAACGTCTGCCTGATTTGCCGGTTTTTGTGGACAGTCCTTTAAGCCAAAAAGCTACGGAAACAATCAAAAAATACACAACCCAATTCAACGAACGATTGCAGAATGTGCTGAGCATTGATGACGATCCATTTGACTTCCCGGGATTGAAATACGTGGAAAACGTGGAGGATAGTCGCCGTCTTGTGGAATACAAAGAACCTTGTGTGATTGTATCGGCGAGCGGCACTGCAGACGCAGGCCGTGTGCGGCATCACATCAACAGCGCTTTGCACAACCCGAACAATGCAATCTTGCTGGTGGGTTACTGCGGCGCTAAATCATTAGGCGGACAACTTTTATCCGGTGCAAAAGAGGTGGAGATTTTTAACGATCTCTGCAAGGTTACCGCTGAAATCGGACAAGTGAATGGCATGAGTGCCCACGGCGATACCGATGACTTGGGTCAGTTTATGTCTAATCAGGCCCCCGAAAAAGTAAAAGGTATTTTTTTGGTTCACGGCGAACAAGCAGTGCAAAAAGCCTTTGCCGACCGGCTTTCGTTAAAGGGTTTTAACCGCATTGAATGCCCTGCGCCGCACCAGGAATACACGCTTCCGCTGCCGCGGAAACGCAAGCGCATTCCATTGCAATCGTCGGTACAAACGGCCGCGGCTTAAAGAGATGGCATTAATTTTTCTCGAAGAATAAAAAACAAAATCATGGACGTAATCATTCAATCCCTTGGCTTTAAACACAGCGCAAACCTGGAAGCATACATCAACGAAAAATTAGGAAAGCTAACTCCATCCGACAACATCATCCGGGCAAACGTTACGCTTTTTCAAGGCCCCGACAGAGCAACGCCAAACGACTATTGCGAAATAAGGCTTGAAGTTCCCGGCCCCGACCTGTTTGTAAAAGAACAAAGCGAACAATTTGAGCAGGCCGTTGACGAGTGCATCAACAAATTGCAAGGCATCCTGCGTAAGCAAAAAGAGAAAATGGTTGACAGCCACCGCAGGGCGGGAGCGCAGTGAACAAAATTTTTTGTTCACCTGTTCACTTGTTTACCGGTTCACCCGTTGTCGTGAACAGTTAAAACGCTCTTGCGCGAAAGAAAAAACAAGTGAACAAGTGAACCCGAGAACAAGCGAACAAACAAATCATGGAAATTCAGGATTGCATCATTGTAGGCGGTGGCCCCGCGGGCTTAAACGCAGCCGTAGTGCTGGGCCGCTGCCGCCGAAAGGTATTGTTGTTTGATACGGCCACCTACCGCAACCGTTACTCGCACGGCATGCACAATTACCTCACAAGAGACGACATTCTTCCGCCGGATTTCATAGACATTTCGCGAAAAGAAATAAAAAAATACGGCGTAAAAACAATTCACCGGAAAGTGGTAAATGCCCGCAAGAACAGCGACGGCAATTTTGTGGCAAAAGATGAAAAGGGTGAATTGCATTACGCAAAAAAAATGTTGATAGCAACGGGACTTTGGGACAATTTGCCCACGATTCCGGGCTTCAGAGAATTGTACGGCAAAGCCGTTTTTCACTGTCCTTATTGTGACGCTTGGGAAGTGCGTGACAAAGCGCTGGGCGTTTATGCACGCAACAAAAACGGCTTCGAATTGGCGTTAGCTTTAAAAGGCTGGAGCGACAACGTAACGTATTATGCCGACGGAAAAAACAAGCTTAAACCTTCTGAAGTAGAAACGCTTTGTCTCAATAACATTCCTATCGTTTCCTATCCCGTTGAACGCCTTAAGGCCGACGGTGAAAAATTAAAAGCGATTGTTTTTGAAAACGGCGAAAGCCGCAAGTGTGATGCCTTGTTTTTTGTAAACGGCTTTGAACAACAATGCAATCTTGCCGAAACCTTTGGCTGCAACATGACGAAGAAAGGCGTGGTGCTGACCAACCGTTACCAGCAGACAAACATCGAAGGTTTGTACGTGGCCGGCGATGCGGCAAAGGACATGCACTTTGTGGTGGTGGCCGCCGCCGAAGGCGCCAAAGCCGGTGTGCTTATCAACAAAGAATTGCAGAAAGAATTAACGCTGTTTCCAGAAAAAGAAAAACAACTTGCCTGAGTAAAAATGTGTTCGCAATGCGCTCAACAATATCTCAATAACCCAATATCTTTTTCTATCCTTCCAAATGAATCGTAAACACAATCATGCGGCTGCGCATGTCGCCCAAAACTCTCGAATAATTTAAATTATCGTTGCGAATGTGAAGATTATTTAAGCCGTTGCTGATTTTTATTTCGGGCGCCATGATGAAACTGGGGTAATAAAGTTTGAAACCAACACCCGCTTCAATGCCGTAATCGTAGCGGCCGATTTTGATCATGTCGTCGGCTTTGCGGGCCTGTGCGTTAGAAGCAAGGTCCACGTCAATTTTGCCGCCGCCCATCATGTACACCCGCATGTTTCCAATGCGGTCTGACATAAAACGAAGCTGAAACGGAAAGGATGTGATCACCGATTCAACCTTCTTTTGTACGGTGTACAAATTGTCGAAGACATCGGGGTAACGCAGGGTGTATTCAATATTCCGTTCGGTAAAAATTAATTGCGGGTTAAAGCGAAGCTCAAAGCGATTGTTCAAGCGTGCTGTAGCTGACAAACCCAAATTAAAACCCGCCGACCAGGAAGGTTCAGCCGTAAGAATGCTGTCTTGCTGCAAATAAGCCGGGTGAAGTTCGCTGTGAAAAGAAGCGCGGTTAAGTCCAAGCGAGATGCCGAAGTAATAAGGCTTCAGGTCATGCTCCTCCATGTTTAACTGCCGCTGTGCAAAACCAAGAACCGAAACGCACAAAAAAAGAAAGGTCAGTACGCATTTGGGGCCACTGGTTTTCTTGCACTGTAGATACAACATATTCCTAAGCTAAGCGATTGATAATAGGTATTGGAATAACCCGTTTTGTTTAAAATCGAAACAAAGTGCCGGCGGTCGGGGAAAGCTTTGGCCGATTCATTCAAATACTGATATGCTTTCTTATTTTGATTGAACCATTTGGCTAACTGCGGTGCCACTACGCCCATGTAAAAATTGTACAAACCCTTTACACCCGGAATGCGCGGCTTACTAAACTCCACAACCACCAACTGCGCTCCGGGCTTCATCACCCGCAATATCTCCTGCAAGCCTTTTTCGAGGTGTTCAAAATTGCGCACCCCGAACGCGACCATTACGCCATCAAACGTATCGGGAGGAAAGTTTATTGTTTCGCCGTCGCCGCCACTAAGGACAATCTTTGTTCCAAGATTTTCTTTTTCAATTTTTTTGCGGCCTATTTTCAACATGCCTTCCGATATGTCAATGCCGGTGATTTTTGCCGGCGACAAAATTTTTGCGGCCATGATGGCCATGTCGGCAGTACCGGTGGCCACGTCCAACAGATGTATGGGTTTGTCTTTTTTAAAAAAGCGAATGGCTTTTCTGCGCCAGATCCGGTCAATGCCCACACTTAAAAAGCGGTTCATGAAATCGTAGCGCGGCGCAATGCGGTCGAACATTTCGCTGACCTGTTCCTTCTTGGAACCTTCGCCGGTAAAAGGTTTTATGTCGTCGTGCGGCAATTTGCTCATGGACGCGAAGATATTGTCTGAACCAAGATTTGGGTGGATTGAATGGATTTATTGGAAATGAAAAGAGTCGTTCCTTATTGAACGACTCTTGTGTTATAAGACTGTTTCTATTTCCTGTTACTCCTCAAAATTCATCCAAATCATGGTTCAGAATTCAAAGTTCCGCCGGTGCATATTCCAGCGAACGCCAAAATAAAAGACCGTTGTGCTTTGTGCGGGAGTTGTGTAATAAGCGTCCTGCGTGCGCCGGACGGCGTTGAGCTCAACAAAAAAATTGGGCTTCAATTCGTACGATACAAGCAGCGACGCATATTTCACGTTGGTTGAAACCGGCGAGCCGATGCTGTAACCGTATTCCGAAACCGGTCGCAACGTAGCCGGCTGAAAAATATTGGAACCGTAATTGGCTGCGCTGGTGTCTTTGCCCTGTTTGTAATAAATGGCTTTGGCTTCCAACATTAGTCGCGGTATGGGCTGGTAGCGGGCCAGCCCGATGAATTCGTTAAAGCTGGCGCCGTATGGGTGGGCAAGCGGTTGGTTGTTGTGCGTCCAGTTGGCAATTGAATCGGTGTGCGAATAGGTAAAGGGTCGCACACGATTCCATTCGCCCTGCAAATCAAGATTAGAAACACCGAAGGCGTCAATGTATTTGCCCCCCAATTGATAGCCGAATTTGTTTCCCCACCAATTGTTCTTCAGTTCGTGCACACGCAGTTCGTCCAGCAACAGTTGACCGTACAACTGCACGTGCTTTGCAAGATTGGCTTTTGCATCGAGGCCTGCAAGCGAATTATCCAAACTGCCGCTTTGCTGTTCAATGGAACGGTAAAAAATAACCGGGTTCAGGTAACCAAATTCAAAATGATTGGGCCGGCCAAAAACGATGGCTTCAAACAAGCCCACGTTCAACCATTTGGCAACGGCCATGTCGAGGTGATGAACCGCCGCGTATTTTTTATCCAAATAAATATCAGCCCGTTTGCGGTTGGCGTTTACCAGCTCCATGAAAATGTTCTGGTAATTGAATTTCCAGATGCGTGTGTTGAGTTTTAAGAACAAAGCGCTGTTTGAAAAATCACTGAGGAACAAACTGCGGTAACCGTTGCCGATGAAATTTTTATCATAGCCAAAAACAATGTCAATGTATTTGGCGGCTTTGAAAGAAATATAGCCCCGTGCATCAAAATAATCGTAACCCGTTCCTTTAAAATCTTTGTAAAAACCTTCGCCGGGTACAGCGTGGCGCTCGGTTACCCAGTTTTGCACGTAAGTCGGATCACGTTCCTGGTTATCGGTAATGTAAGCGGCAAAGCCAATTTTGTTGGCAATGGTGCCGCGCAGCGTAACGCCTCTTGTGTTCAAAAAAATCTTTTCACTGCTGGCTGATTCCTTGCCCAAATAATATTGAAAAACCGGGTTGACGATGAGGTGAAAATCTTTTTGATTCACTTCAAAAAAATTTGCCGGCGTTTTGTAGAAACTCTTCCAGAAGAGCCTTTTGCTCTTCAGCGAATCGCGGTTATCCGCGTATTCAATGTTGCTTGCCTGCGCGGTATAAAGATTAAAGGCATCCACTTTCGAGAGCGGCATAGACGACGCAACTCTTTGCAAAGCCGGAATAAATTCTTGCCGGCTGTAAGGTTTTGTTTTGGAAAAATTCAGCACCGAATCGGTCTGCGCTTTTATCTCCATTCGCTCCAGCAAAACATTCTCTTTAGCGCCTTGCGGCAGATAGGTTGTTTGCGCAAAACCGGCTACGGGAACAAAAAGGAAAAGAAGCCAGGAAATTTTAAAAAGCCCTTCCACAGGTTTGGAGCGTCTTTGTTTATATTGCATAAATGCTTTCGGTTCAAATTTAGAAGATGCAAAACTACCTCATTAAAAACATTCAAGTCGTCAACGAAAATAAGATAGAAGCCGCCGATGTGTGGATTGCCGATGAACGCATCAAAAAAATTGCACCACGCATCACACTTAATACGCATTGCACCGAAATAAACGGAGAAGGAAAATATTTGCTGCCCGGCGCGATTGATGACCAGGTACATTTTCGCGATCCGGGACTGACGCAAAAAGCCACAATTTATACCGAAGCAAGAGCAGCCGTTGCCGGTGGAGTCACATCGTTTATGGAAATGCCCAATACCGTGCCTCCGGCGCTCAGGCAGGATTTGCTTGAAGAAAAATACGGTATCGCGTCGCAAAGTTCCGTTGCCAATTATTCTTTTTTCATGGGTACGTCCAACAACAACGCCGATGAGGTTTTGCGAACAAACGAAAAGAAGAAAGACATCTGCGGCGTTAAAATTTTCATGGGCGCTTCCACGGGAAATTTGTTGGTTGACAATTACCTCACCATTGATAAAATCTTTCGCGAAAGCGAAGTGCTGATTGCCACGCATTGCGAAGAAGAAAGCATCATTAAGGACAATTATCACCGTTTAAAAGCAGAAAAAGGCGACCTCTCTCCTTCCGACCATCCGCTCGTTCGCAACGAAGAAGCCTGCTTTGAATCTTCGTTCAAAGCCGTGCAGTTGGCGAAGAAACACAATACGCGGCTGCACATCCTTCACATCAGTACCGAAAAAGAATTACAGCTTTTTACCAACCTTTTTCCACTGAAAGAAAAACGCATTACGGCGGAAGTTTGCGTTCATCACCTTCATTTTACCAGCAACGATTACGCAACGTTTGGTTACAAAATAAAATGCAATCCGGCCATTAAAGCACCGTACAATAAAGAAGCCTTATGGGCTGCTTTGCTTGATGACCGGCTTGATGTTATTGCCACCGACCATGCACCCCATTTACTCAGCGAAAAAGAGCCACCCTATGAACACGCACACGCCGGTTTGCCGCTGGTTCAGCATCCTTTGTTGTTGATGCTGTATTACCACAAACAGGGAAAAATATCGCTGCAAAAAATTGTGCAGAAGATGAGCCACGCCGTTGCAGACTGTTTTCAAATTGCCGAACGCGGCTATATCCGCGAAGGGTATTTTGCCGATTTGGTGATGGTGGATTTGAACGAATCAACCACCGTTTCGAAGGAAGAACTTTTTTACAAATGCGGCTGGAGCCCGCTCGAAGGCTTCACATTTCCGGCAAGTATTACACACACTTTCGTCAACGGAAACTTGGTTTATGAAAACGGAGCGGTAAATGACTCTTATAAAGGTGCCCGGCTGGTATTCGATCGATAATCCCGACAATCCTTAATCAAATCCCGATAATCTGTGGTCATAGATAGAATTAGTTTTAACGACATTTCCATTTTTCACAGCGATGAAGAAGCGTCCATTTTTCACAAGCTGAACTTTACCAAAACCGTTGGCGGCAAGGAATGGCTGCGCCGATTTTTTACCGAGCCGCACAGCGATCTCAAACGCATTCTGGGCACGCAAACCATCATTAAAATTTTGCTGGAACATTTGGACGACTGGCCCACGGAAATCACCAACGGCACGGTGATCATGATGGACAAATTTTTGGATTACAACCTCGACCCCATTCCGCAAAATCCCAATACTTTCAACAGCTTTAGCTATAAAATTTTGCACAGCGCCGATTATTCGATGGTGAAATATTCGGTAAAGCATTTCGGCGATTTTTTGCGCGGCATGCAAAAGCTGGTTCATCTTTTCGACGGCTCCGAACTTTCTTCAAACCTTCAGTTTTACGTTGACCGCATCAAAAAGATTCTGGAAGAAAAGCCGTTGAAAGATTTGGCTTTGTCCCACGCAAAAGATGAGCTAACCGTTCAGCAAAACCTTTACTACGGCTATTATTACCGCGTACAATTCAAAACGGACTTGAATGAATTGATGGAAATTTTTAGCCGCCTGGAAGCCTGGTATTCGATGGCCAAAGCGGTAAAGGCTTACGACCTTCACTTTCCCGATTTTATTGAACAGGAAGAGCCTTATTTTAAAACCGAAGGGTTATATCACGTGCTGCTGCAACAACCCACTCCGTATGACCTTGCGTTGCAGCCCAATGAAAATTTTCTCTTTCTCACCGGCGCAAACATGGCCGGGAAAAGTACCTTGATTAAAGCCGTGGGCTCAGCGGTTTTTTTGGCGCACATCGGCATGGGCGTACCGGCAAAGAACATGAAACTTTCGCTGTTCGATGGCTTGCTTTCCAACATCAACGTTACCGACAACATTGCCAAAGGCGAGAGCTATTTTTTTAACGAAGTGCAGCGCATCAAGAACACCGTTTACAAAATCAATGACGGCAAAAAATGGCTGGTGCTGATTGACGAATTGTTCAAAGGCACCAACGTGCAGGACGCCATGAAATGTTCGCTCACGGTAATTAAAGGATTGATGAAAATTAAAAACTCGTTGTTCATTCTCTCCACGCATTTATACGAGATCGGCGATGAATTGAAGCAATACCCGAACATCTCGTTTAAATATTTTGAAACCACCGTGAACGATGACCAGTTGGCATTTAGTTATCAACTAAAAGAAGGCATCAGTAATGACCGAATTGGTTATGTGATTTTGCGAAGGGAAAAGGTGGTGGAGATGCTGGAGAAACTATGACACGAATTATAACGGATTACACGAATTAAATCGCTTAAATTTTGAGCTTGCCTATGCGCACAGGGATGCTTTTTTTATTTATCCTCCTAACATCGCTTGCAAAGGCGCAAGACATAGATGTATTGTACTACAGTTTTGGAATAACTCTAAGTGACGACAAAGACGCAATTGTAGGAATGACTGCAATAAACTTTGTTCATCGAACGAATGAAAAGACAATCAAATTTGATCTTACGGCTCAAAACAAAGAAGGCAAGGGCATGAAAGTTCTTGTTGCGTCTTTAGCGACGGGATCAATTTTAAAAACAGCACAAGATGAACAACATTTATTTATCACGTTGCCATATGCAAAAAAAGGTGATACCCAAACAATCGCGATTTCCTATTTCGGTATTCCCGACGACGGTTTGATTATTTCTAAAAATAAATATGGCGACCGAACATTTTTCGCAGACAATTGGCCAAACCGTGCGCACCATTGGCTACCGTGTATTGACCTACCTGAAGACAAGGCATCCTTTTCTTTCAATGTTATAGCTCCACCACATTATCAAGTTGTATCAAACGGAAGAAAAACGGGAGAACATCTATTGGCGAAAAATATGAAGGCTACGGACTGGGAAGAAGACATTCCTTCACCCACAAAAGTCATGGTCATCGGTGTCGCCAGGTTTGCCACGAAGGTTTATGATGACAGTCCCAAAGATATTCCAGTTTCCGCATGGGTTTATCCGCAGGACAGCACAAAAGGTTTTTACGATTACGCGGTGGCAACGGACATACTGCAATTCTTTTCGGATTACATTGGTCCTTATCCGTATAACAAACTGGCGAACGTACAGAGCAAAACCATCTTCGGCGGCATGGAAAACGCAAGCTGCATTTTTTACGCCGAGAGCACCGTTACCGGCGACAGAAGTTCCGAAGACATTCTTGCCCACGAAATAGCGCACCAATGGTTTGGCGACATGGCCACAGAAAAATCTTTTGCGCATTTGTGGTTAAGCGAAGGCTTCGCCACCTACTTCACCGATATTTATTTTGAGCACAAATACGGCCGAGACGCTTTTCTTAAACGGATAAAAAAAGAACGCAGCGAAGTCCTTGCTTTCGCAAAAGCATCCGCGCATCCGGTGGTTGATACAACGTCTGATTTGATGTCCCTGCTCAACGCCAACAGCTATCAAAAAGGCGCTTGGGTTTTGCACATGCTGCGCAATGAAGTTGGCGATTCAACGTTTCACGAAATCATTCGGGCTTATTACAATGCTTACAAAGGCGGCAACGCAGAAACAAGGGATTTTGAAGCGGTAGCGGAAAAGGTTTCTGGAAAAGACATGAAATGGTTTTTCGATCAGTGGTTGTACACGCAAGGCGTACCGCAACTGGACTTTAGTGTTCGTAAGACTAAGGACAAATCTTATCTGGTGGTTACGCAAAAGCAACCAATCCAATTCCACTTGTCTTTAAATCTCACATTTTCGGCCGCAACTTTAGAAACAAAAACCATCCACCTGCAAAATAAAGTGACCGAGATTTTACTGCCTGACAACACGAGCCGCATCCTACTTGATGCCGATGCTCATCTTTTGTATGAAGGCAAATCGGCCGTGCAGTTAAACTGAGTTCAAAAGACACCATAAAAAGGGTGTTTTACCCGTACTAACAATGGTTTCGCAACCGTAGATTTACTCCGTTATTTAAACCGCGATTAACACATGAAAACCTTGCGTTAGGAGTTCCACCAAATCGGCACATTCGCACAGTTGATTTTCAGATAATAAAAATTTAAAAGATGTTGTATTTTGCAGTGTCTCACTCGTCTCTGTAATAGCCAAAACTTTGCTCCTGTTCCCCAACGAACTACGCAAATGCATTTATTTTTTTATACCAAAACCAGTTTTATGAGAATTCTTTTCCTATTACTCTCCTTCTGCTTGACAATCGCTGCCGGCGCTCAGGATTTTTCCGGCTACCGCACCGGAAATTATACCGGCGTAAACGGCGTGTTTTACAACCCTGCCAACATCGCCGACAGCCGCTACCGCTGGGATTTTAACCTGTTTAGTGTAAGTACTGCCATTGGCAACAACAAAGCCTTGTTTAAGCTAAAGGACATTGGCAACACGCTTGACGGCGACAGCATTAAAAACAAAATTTTTGCCGAAGGTTCAGGTCCTTCCAGTGGTTTGGCATCAGTGGTTTTGCAAGGCCCTTCCGTCATGTTCAACCTCAATAAAAAATCGGCGATGGCGGTAACTACAAGGGCAAGAGTGATGGCGAACATCGTGGACATTGACAGCAAACTTGCCCGACAGATTATAGACGACAACGCAGGCAATATTGGTTTTCCATACACGGTTTCATCGGCCACAAACATGGCGGTAAATGCAAACGCCTGGACGGAATTTGGCCTAAGCTATGCAAGAGAAATTCTGGACAAGGGAAAGCATTATTTCAAAGGCGGCGTCTCGCTTAAATATCTTGCGGGAGCGGCCAACGCTTCTGTCAACATCGGCAGCCTTAACGGCACCATCAACTACGACGCGGTAAAGAACGAAAGCTATCTCACAAACGCCTCGGGCCGCATGGGTTTAAATTTCGGTGGCATAAACATTTCGGATTTTGAAGCGAATGATTTGCTTTCGTTCAAGAGCACAGGCTTTGGCGCCGACATTGGCTTCGTGTACGAGTTCCGCCCCGACACGGCAAGCCTTCGGAACGAATGGGGCGAGATGCGTCGCGACCTGAACAAATACAAGCTCCGGGTTGGCGTAGCCTTGTTGGACGTTGGTGGCATTAGTTACACAAGAGATTTGAGCCGCAGCGGAGCTTACAACGTTCACATCGGCAGCACCCAACGTTTTTATCTGTCGTCGCTGGCAGATGCCAGCCTTGACCACTTTAAAGACACGCTGAACAAGTACCCGCAATATTTTACCGAAGACAAAACGGCAACCGCTTCTAGCTACCGCATTTCGCTGCCAACGACTTTGCAGTTGGACGTTGACTACCGCGTGAACAACGGTTTTTATGTTAACGGTGCTGCGCAATTTGGCTTGACCAATACCAGCAAAAACATTGGCAACGGCCAGTATTATTCTTCTTTTACACTGACGCCTCGTTTTGAAACCGGCGGCTTTGGCGTGTACCTGCCGCTCGGCAGCAATGCGCTTACCGGTTTTACCGGCGGCCTGGCAATAAGATTCGGAAATATTATCCTTGGTTCGGGGAGCATTTTATCAGCGCTTGGCGGTTCAAAACAAGCTGACTTTTTTATCGGTGCACACTTTGGCTCAAAGCAAAAGAACAAGGCGCCAAAGAAGAACGTGAGCAATGATTCGAATTCATCGTCTGTTAATCAGTAAATCCGTATGAGAACATCACGAATGGTTCCGGCACAAATAGCGACGTTCTTGGTGTTTCCATTACTGACGGCAAGCGTGCGGCAAGAGCCGTTAACTCGCAACCGCATCCTGAACTTTCACATACAGTAAGCCTGTTCATCTACCAAAACAAAAGCCGCTGAAAATTTCAGCGGCTTAATTTATTCACAATAACGACACCGTAGTTAAACGAGCATCGTCACCGGGTTCTCCAGAAACTTTTTAAACGTTTGCAGAAAGCCTGCTCCCACGGCACCGTCAACACTGCGGTGGTCACAACTTAGGGTTACCTTCATCACGTTACGTACCGCAAATCCATCTCCCTTTTTGTACACTTCTTCTTTGATTCTTCCCACGGCCATAATCGCACTATCGGGCGGGTTGATGATGGCCGTAAACTCGTCAATGTCCATCATGCCCAAATTGGAAATGGTGAAGGTGTTACCGGTGAATTCGTTCGGCTGAAGTTTTTTATTTCTGGCTTTGCCCGCAAGCTCTTTTGTTTCCGCGGCAATCTGGCTTAATGTTTTTTGATCGGCAAAGCGAATCACCGGCACAATCAAACCGTCTTCCACGGCTACGGCCACGCCGATATTTATATGTTGGTAAGTGCGAATGAAATCACCCATCCACGAACTGTTAACGGCAGGATGCTTGCGCAGGGCCATAGCGCAAGCTTTCACCACCATATCGTTGAAAGAAATCTTCACGCTGCTCACTTCGTTCATTTGCGTACGTGCCGTCATCGCGTTGTCCATCACAATCTCCATCGTGAGATAGAAATGCGGCGCACTGAATTTGCTTTCGCCCAAACGTTTCGCAATCACTTTGCGCATTTGCGAAACATTGGTATCGGCATAACCTTCCTGACCGGAGACCGGTTGACTGGTTGATTGGGTGATTGGTTGAACAGTTGCCGATTGCTGATTGCTGATCGCTGAAGGCTTGAAGTTGTCAACGTCGGCTTTTACAATGCGACCGTTGTCGCCGCTGCCTTGCACCTTGGAAATATCAATGCCTTTTTCGGCTGCCATTTTTTTGGCCAATGGCGAAGCCTTGATGCGGCCATCTGTAGTGCCGTTGACGGTTGTTTGTTGTTCGTTGGCCGTTTGTGCGGCGGGTTGGTTGCTCGTTGGAGTTGCCGCTTCTGTAGGCTGTTGAGTGTTGACCGTTGACTGTGCACCGCCTTTTGCCGCTGCTACAATCGCCTTCACATCTACTTTGCCTTCTTCGCCAATGATGCAGAGCAAATCGTTCACGGCAATCTTCTCGCCTTGCTGCGCACCCTGGTACAAAAGCTTTCCGTTCTTGTAGCTTTCCAGTTCCATTGTGGCTTTATCGGTTTCAATGTCGGCCAACACATCACCCTTTTTCACATCGTCGCCTACTTTTTTGTGCCATCCCGCAATCACGCCTTCGGTCATTGTATCGCTCAATCTTGGCATCAGCACAACTTCCTCCATTTTCGAAATATCAACGGAGGGTGAAGAAGGTTGAGTTTGGGTTTGAGCTTGAGCTTGTGGCTGAGGGCTTGCGGCTTGTTGCGATTGACCGCTTTGCGGTTGCGGTTGCGCAGCGGGTTTGCCGCCGCCAATTAAACCAGAAACGTCCTCGCCGGGTGCGCCTACAATGGCCAACAAATCGTCCACTTGAATTTTAGAACCCTTGTCGCCGCCGATGTGCAGCAATGTGCCGTCCTTGTAGCTTTCCAGTTCCATTGTGGCTTTATCGGTTTCTATTTCGGCAAGCAGGTCGCCTTTTTTTACGGAGTCTCCAATCTTTTTGTGCCAGGCGGCAATCACGCCTTCGGTCATCGTATCGCTGAGGCGGGGCATCAGTATCACTTCGGCCATTGTGTGTTCTTTAATTTGAGTGCCGAAATTAAAGGAAAACAGGCAAATTCGGTTTGTGGTTTGTCGTGGGTGGTTTGTGGTTGGCGTGTTGTGCGCAGTTGCTTTCTCTTCTCGATTGCTCCCCGGCTCTGTACGAAATATTTTTATGAGCCAAGGCTTCACGTATCCATTGAGCCCCGGTTGCGTCGCACTCGTGTGCGCCTTGTTCGCTACGCGGCGCCTCACCTTTCTTTCCCCTCTCGATGTGAAGGCCGGATGAGGTTTGTCCAACAGCGTTCTGAACGCACACGAGTGCGACGCAACCGGCGATGCCATGAATTACAAAAGCCGGCTACATAAAAAAACGCAAGCACCTTTTGATGCCTGCGTTTTTAAAAGAAGTTGAACAGAAATTAAAAACCGTACTTGTCAACAAGGTAAATGAGTGCGGCCATGTTTACGACGCTCAGTTCCAATTCACGCTTGTTCACGGCTTCAAACACATCGTTGCGGGCATGGTGGTAATCGAAGTAACGTTGCGAGTCGGGTGAAAGTCCTGCCGTTGGCGTTCCCTGCGTGCGGTTCAAGGGGCCAATATCAGAGCCACCACCGCCACGCGACATTTCGCTGGCGCCGTACCGCGTCAACAAAGGTTGCCAGGAAAGAAGTTTTTGAAACTGCGCATCGCTGCCGGTTAAACCAAAGCCACGCGGCGTAAAACCGCCTTCGTCGCTTTCCAAAGAGAAGATGTGCTTCTCTCCTTTCGCCTGCGCTTCTTCGGCGTATTTGGTGCCGCCGCGCAAACCGTTTTCTTCGTTGGCAAAAAGCACAAAGCGAAGGGTGCGTTTGGGTTTGTAGCCAAGGGCTTTAAAGGCCCGTAAAACTTCAATGGTTTGCACCACGCCGGCGCCGTCGTCGTGTGCGCCTTCGGCCGGGTCCCAACTATCAAGGTGTCCGCCAACGGTGATGTATTCGGCCGGAAATTCCGAGCCTTTTAATTCACCAATCACGTTATGGCCGACGGTATCGGGAAAAAATTTTCCGTGCGTAGAAAGTGTAACAGAAATGCTTCCTTTTTTCAATGCATCGCTTAACCAATTGGCATCCTGCAAGCCAACGGCTACGGCCGGAATTTTTGCGTAAGCAGTATCGTAACGCAAAGAACCCGTGTGCGGAATATTGTCGGTGCTTTCCGACATGCTTCTTACAATCACCGCTTGCGCTCCGTACTTTGCGGCACGGCTTGCACCCGCTCCACGGTATTGCACGGCATCGCCGTAAGCTTCAAAGGTTTTGATGAAAGTTTGATTGAACGGATAATTGTAAAAAACAATCTTGTCTTTCACATCGTTCCTTCTTGTTTCCAGCTCGTCAAAGTTTTTTACTTCAATCACTTTCGCGGTAACCGGTTTACTTGAGCCAAGCGAATTGCCCAAGGCCAGCACGTCCAATGATTTTTTGTTTCCATTGCCGCTTTGTGTCGTGGCTTCGTCCTTGCCACCGCGCACCCAATGCGGCACCATGCACGCCTGTAAATATGCGTTGTCCGCACCGGCTTCTTTCATTGTTTTCAGTCCCCAGGCTTCGGCCTTGTACATACCCGCGGAACCCGACAAGCGTTGACCGATTTGCTTGGTCAAATGGCGCAGATTTTCATAAGCCTGGCCTTTCGTAAGAATAAAATCCGAAAGGTTTTTGATGAAGAGAGAATCGTCTTTTTGTGCAAAGGCGCTTGCGACAATAGCAAGGCACGAAAGAAGAAAAACAATTTTTTTCATAGCCTGCAATGTTAGGTAAAGTTGCGCAGCCGCAATACAGCAATTTGCTATGCTTTCATCTTGTTTCGTTTCGGCTAACAGTGATGAGCGGCGGCTACTGCAATCAACCAAATCCCTACCTTAGTTGTTGAATCTATCATTATGCGAATTGGAATTGTTTGTTATCCCACTTTTGGCGGCAGCGGTGTACTGGCAACGGAGTTGGGAAAGGCATTGGCACAACAGGGCCATCACGTTCATTTTATCACGTATCAACAACCCGTAAGGCTGAACGGTTTTATTCCCAATATTTTTTATCACGAAGTACAAGTTCCCACGTATCCTTTGTTTGATTATCCGCCTTATGAAACCGCGTTGGCAAGCACCATGGTTGACGTAATTAAAAACAACAATCTTCAATTGTTGCACGTGCACTACGCCATCCCTCATGCATCGGCGGCTTATATGGCAAAGAAAATATTGGAGGCTGAAGGCTTACACATTCCCGTCATTACAACCTTGCACGGAACGGACATAACGCTTGTGGGCCGTGACAAAACCTATGCGCCGGTCGTGACGTTTTCCATCAATCAAAGCGATGCCATTACGGCCGTGTCGCAAAACTTGCGCGACGAAACCTTCAAGCATTTCAAGATTGAAAAAAACATTGAGGTCATTCACAATTTTGTGGACGTGGCCCGCTTCAACCGCAAGCCCATTGACGCCTTTAAAAAAGTAATTGCGCCAGAAGGCGAACGCATTTTGCTGCACGCTTCCAACTTTAGGAAGATAAAACGGGTGACGGACGTGGTGGAGATTTTTTACAACGTACACAAAAAAATTCCGTCGAAACTTTTGTTCGTGGGCGACGGGCCGGAACGGGCCACAGCGGAGCAGTTGTGCCGCCAGTTAAAAGTGTGCGACGACGTTCGGTTCGTGGGCAAGCAAGAACAGATGGAAGACATTCTTGCCATTGCCGATTTATTCTTGCTCACTTCCGAATACGAGAGCTTTGGCTTGGCCGCACTGGAAGCCATGGCCGCAGGCATTCCGGTGGTTTCAACCAACGCAGGCGGACTGCCCGAAATTATGGTGCAAGGCATTGTGGGTTACATGGGCGATGTAGGCGACGTAGAAACATTGAGTCATTACGCAATTGACATTTTGCAAAACGATGAACGGCTACAACAGTTTAAATCAGCAGCGGCGAAACATGCGCAGGCTTTTGATATCAAAAGCATCGTTCCGCTTTACGAAAAATTATACGAGGAAGTGTTGAGCAGCGAATTGGTGAACACGTGAGACGTCAAACGTGAGACGTGAAACCGAACAAACATTCAGCCACAATTTCTATAACCATAATAAGAAGTTTACCCATCAAAAACAAAACAGCCCATCGTAACGATAGGCTGCAAATAGAAGTCTCTTTGGTCTCACGTTTGCCGTTTCACGTCTCACGTTATCTCAGCCACGGCCTTGGATTCACGTGCTTCTCTCCCTGCATTAAATAAAAATCTACCTGGCCACCGCTGCCGTCGTCGGCAGTGGCAGCGCGACCAATAACTTGACCGGTACGCACTGTCTCGCCACGGCTTACCGACGCTGATGATAAAGTATAACCGGAATAATAATTCCCGTGCTTGATCATGACGAACATTCCTTCGCCCACGTTGGAAACCGCCGTAACCGTTCCATCAAACACGGCCTTCACAGAAACGCCTGCCGAAGGTGTTGAAATAGTAATGCAATCGTTCACCATTTTCAGTCCGCCGATTTCGTAAGGCCCGTACGGAATGCTCACAAAGCCACCGTCAACCGGCCAGGGAAGATGGCCGCGATTGGAAACAAATGATGCCGCCAGTTTCGTCTCACCTTCCGTCATCGGAATGGCTTCTGTCCTGGCTCTCACTTTTGGTGTAGTGGTTACTGAACCGGTGTTGCTTTCGGCGTTATTTTTCGGCCTATTGGCCTCCGCAGCTTTTGCTGCCGCCAACCGCTTCCGCTCTTCTTCCCTTGCCCTTTCCATGTCGCGCCTGATGATGGCCGCAATCTGGTTGCGCAGTTGCGCATCGCGTTTTTTCTTCACGGCCATTTGCTTTGACAAATCATTGGCCTGCGATTTCAACTTCGATGCCACACGGTCTTTCTCTTTCTTTTGATCTTCCAGTTCGTTCAGTTGATCTTTTTGATTTTCCAGCGCTGACGCTTTTTGTTTTGTCTTGCCCTGCAGTTGACCCTTGCGTTGTTCAATCAGTGCTTTTGTTTCTTTGATCGTTTGCACTTTCTTCTCGTTGTAAGCGCGGTACGATTTCAAATACGACACACGGCGCACCGCATCGTTAAAATTGGAGGCCGAAAAAATAAAGTTGATGTAGTCGTAGCTGTTGTTGTTTTTGTAGGAGTAAACAACGCTGCGGGCATATTCAGCTTTCAACGTATCCAGTTGCCGCTGCAGGCGGGTAATTTCCTGGTTGCTTACGTAGATGTCGTCGTTTAGCAGTTTAATCTCGCTGTTGATGTTGGAGATGTAGCGGTTCTGTACCTGCATTTTGTTTTGCAGTATCGTCAGTTGGCCGATGGTGGCTTTTTGCTGTCCTTTTACCTTGTTGTAGTTTGCCTGTATTTCTTTTAGTTCGGCCTGTAACTGCTGCCGTTCGCGTTGCATTCTTTCCTTTTCAGCACTTTGTGCAAATGCCGCGTGAAGCGCAAACAAACCAACAAAAAGAATCAGGAGTTTTTTCATGCTGCTGCGTTTGGGTTGAACTGGGATAAACGATAAAGGCAAAAATAAATTTTACTGGCGCGAATAATTTTTTGGTACGCGAAAAGGAAAACTCACTTCACCGTTGAATACGTAGTTGTTGAAATCGAGCTTTACTTCAAGGCGTCCCGTTTCCGAAACAATAACCTGTCGCTTAGTGGGGAAAAGAATTCCGTTCGCGTTTTCGTACTGGCTGTACGACAGATCGGCGGTGCGATTGCGCAGCGTATGAACGTCAATGAGCTTGCTGTGCACAAGCGTTGCATCGGCGTCGGAAAAGGTGACGGCGTTTCGAAAAAATTGTCCGATGCTTAGCAACGTAATTAAACCGTTGCTGTGGTTGTAACGGACGACGTTGGAATCAAGATAAACCGGATTGCCGATGATCAACTCTTGCAGGGAATAAAGGTTCAGCGGCAGCGATGTGGTTTCCTGCAAAAAGCTAATACCCCTGGCCGCGTAGGTTTTTTCCAGCTTGTTTAAAAGCTTTACCGAATCTTTTGTAATCAGCAGGCGCAAGCCTTCAATGCTCAACACCGTGGCGTTTACCGAAAGCCAGATGGCGCTGTCCTTGTACATTTTTATGTTGGCTTTTACGCTGTGTCCTTTGCCGTCGGTGCCTTTGTAATCCACGTCTATCTTGGCGCTAAAGGTGGTGAAATCAATGTGCCGGCGGGCTACGTCGGCCAGGGTGTTTCTAATTAGTTGCCCCGTGTCTATTTTGTTTACCACAGGCGGTGCTACCGTTATTGCTTTCGCCGTTGAGTCTTTCCGGCCAACGGCCTTGCCGATGGCCCGCGACGAACGGCAGGAAGCCAAAAATCCAATCAGGGCAAGGAGTATAAAAAGTTGCTTCATGCTTATTGTTTTCCGGTAGAGCCAAAGCCTCCACCGCTGCGTATTGTTTCTTCCAAATCGTTAACTTCCTTCCAATCCACTTTCTCAATTTTCTGCAATACAAGTTGGGCAATCCTGTCGCCGGCGTGCAGGCGTTGTTCTTCACCTGAAAGATTTATTAAGATCACTTTTATCTCGCCACGGTAATCGCTGTCAATCGTTCCCGGCGAATTCAAACAAGTGATGCCGTGCTTTATGGCCATTCCGCTGCGGGGACGAACCTGTGCCTCGTAACCCGGTGGCAATTCTATAAACAAACCGGTTGGAACAAGACAGCGTTCCAAAGATTGCAATACAATGTCTTCAGAAATGTTGGCCCGCAAGTCCATTCCCGACGAACCTACGGTTGCGTATTGCGGCAATGGAAAAGGAGAACGGTTTACGATTTTGACGGGCAAGTTCATAACGGCCAAAGATAAAAGCGCAGGCAGTTCGAGTTGTTAAAATCGTTGCAATAAAACAGTAGCGTAAGCCACAAGGCCTTCTTCGCGTCCTACAAAACCCATCTTCTCGGTTGTGGTGGCTTTGATGGAAACATCGTTTGGGGCGAGGCCGCAAAGGTTTGCAATGGTGCTTTGCATTTGCGCAACGTAAGGTTTGATTTTGGGCTTTTCCAAACAAAGCGTGCTGTCGATATTGACGATGGTGTAACTTTCTTTTTTGATTAAATCAACGGTTCGCTGTAATAGAATCTTGCTATCAATGTTTTTGTATTGCGCATCAGTATCGGGAAAGTGAGTGCCGATGTCGCCAAGACAAGCCGCACCCAAGAACGCATCGCAAACGGCGTGAAGTAAAACATCGGCATCGCTGTGGCCAAGCGCACCTTTGGTATGGTCAATCTTTACACCGCCAATCCAAAGCTCACGGCCTTCAACGAGTTGGTGAAAATCGATGCCCTGTCCAATTCGAATATTCATGCGGCGAAGATAAGTGCCCCTACTCCTCTTGCTTGAAATAAAAGGTGCCAAGCGCAAGCGTCATGCGCAAGGCATGGTAACAAAGGAACCGCCACAACTGGCGAAACGATAGAATATGAAAAGCATAAGCCGATGGCTCTACCTTGAGGCATTTGCTTTCGATGATGTTTCTTACTTCGGCCTGCATCTCCTGCGCCACTTCCGCATCTTTCACCAACAGGTTTAATTCAACACTGGCTTGGGCGCTCAGGTCATTAATGTTGTATGAACCGATGTTGAGAAAGTCTTCGTCAACAACGGCAAATTTTGCATGAAGAACGGTGGGCTGGTATTCATAAATCTGGATGCCGTTGCGAAACATCCAACTGTATAGATAGCGTTCGGCGTGTTTGGTCAGCGCCACGTCCGAAGTACTCGCCAGCACCACTTTTACGTCTACACCCCGCTTCACGGCCTTGCTTAATCTGTTGCGCAGCGAAAGCCCCGGCAAAAAATAACTGCATACGATGGTGATGCTTTTGTGCGCTTCCTTGAAAAGCTTTTGATAGGCGAAATAAATTTCCAACTTGCGGCGCACCCAATCGTTTTGCAACACGCGAATACCCACGGATTCTTCTTTGGCGATGTAATTGAAAAGATCGAGAAGCTTCTTGCGCAGGAGGTTTTTTTTGGTTTGGTCGCGTTCCCAGATTTTGATGCAGATATCGTAAAGCTCCAGCACCGAATCGCCTTCCACAAAAACGGCCATGTCGTACCAGGCCGGTTGATCGGGCAGATCGTTGTAGCGGTCGGCAACGTTGCTGCCGCTTACCAATCCGTACTTGCTGTCAAACACCGCTACTTTGTGGTGCAGCCGCCGGCCAAAATAGAAATGTTCGCTCCGAAACACGGGCTCAAAAAAGCGAAAGTTCACGCCGGCATTTTCAAGGTTTTTGATGAAGTCTTTGGGAAGGGAACGGGAGGCGTAGCCATCGGCCATAAGATAAACTTTTACGCCGCGTTTTGCCGCCGCCATTAAGGCTTCGGCTATCTTGGTTCCCGTGCTGTCGTTGCTAAAAATGTAAGTTTGAAGGTGAATGGAATGGGCGGCAGCCTCAATCAGTTCGGTTAACAATGAAAAAAGCGCTGCGCCGCCTTTCACCACTCGTGCCAGGTTTTGCGCACTGAAGCGGTTGCCGCGTCTTTTCAATTGCAGCCGTTGTAAAAAATTGGTTTCCATGATTGCCTCTTCAATGTAAGGACTTTCCGGCAAGAAGCGTGAGAGAGGAGATTGTGATATTGAGATATTGGATGTTCGGAATTGGGAATTAAGTGGTTTACCGTAAATGCAATATCTCAATATCACAATCTCCAATATCTAGTATTCCTTTCCAGGCTGGTCTATTATTTGAAAGAAGCATAATAAATAGCTTTGTAAAAACCTTTCTTATGGCAAAATTTAAGAGTGAAGAACTGCTGAACGAACTGGCACAGGATGTACGCAGGATAAAAGAAGCGGCACAATTTCTTGTTACAGCCGACAAAAACAAACTGGCTTATTGTCCCGAAGAAGGCCGGTGGAGCGCCGTGCAGGCGGTTGAGCACCTGAACGGTTACAACCGGCATTACCTTCCGCTGATTGAGAAAGAGTTGTCCCTGATCACCTACGACAAAAACGCTTGGTTCACATCCGGATATTGGGGCGAACGGTTTACAAAAATGATGAAGCCCACCAACGTGTACGAGATCAAGAACAAAATGAAGACGGCAAAAAAAATGTCGTTCCCGAACAGCCTGCACGTGGAGACGGTGCTGAATGAATTTATTGCCGGACAGGATAAATTGCTGCAACTGCTGGAACTGGCAAAAGGAAAAGACCTCGCCAAAATTCACATACCCATTACGTTCACCAAATTGATCAAACTGCGGCTGGGCGATACGCTGCGGTTTTTGATTGCACACGAACAGCGGCACATGATACAGGCCCGCAACACGCTGAAAAAAACCGGCGTAACAACAGATAAATTTCCGGTGCTTCTTTCTGTTACCGAAACCTCGCAGCAACAAAAGAAATAACAACGCGGTTAGCGATAAACATCGAGCAAACCTTCGGGCAGGTCAACAATGATCTGCTCTTTTTTCTTGTCAATTTTTACGATGGTTTCTTCGTGCAGCGGAATATAGGCTTCCTTGCCTTCGAGATCAATGCGGCAAAGGATTTGATGCGGCTGCTCAATAACCTCAAGCACTTTTCCCAGAGCCTTGCCGTTCTCCACGATCTCGTAGCCCAGAAAACTGATGGGCGAAGACTTGGCAGAAAATTTTTTAAAGTCGGCTTCGGGTAACCACACGGTTTTTTGCACAAGCTTTGCCGCTACTTCCCGTACTGAAACACCTTCTAACGCAACGTAAATTTCTTCTTCGTTTTTGATGCGTGTTCCTTGCACGAACCACGGAAGAAAGCTTTCTTTTTTTTCTTCAACAAAAAGGGCCTGCAAACCTTTTAACGATGTTTTCTTTCCGAGGTTGTGCTTCAGAATTAGTTCGCCCTGAAGGCCGAATGTGCTTACGAATTTGCCGACGTTGAAATATTCTGCCATAACAATTGTGAATCAAAAATAAGCGTAGAGCAAACGCCTTGCTGAACAGACTTACAAGGCGTACAAGCGTGCGACGCAACGATGCTAAACAGTAGCACTGCTGCTTGGTTCATAAAAGAAAAAACCCAATCGCATACGGGATTGGGTTTGAAAATATTTGCTGCCAATTTAATGATGATGATGTTGTTGCTCCTCGTTCATCTTGATGAACTCTTCTTTCGACACCGGCGTTTCCACGGCGTTCACCTGGCCTTCGGCCCAGTCAAACATCTTTTGCGTTTGCAGGCGGTTGTAGGCATCTTCCACGTATTTGCGATCCTTCATCATGCGGTCAATGTAGTCGCGTACCCAATCCTGTTCTTCGTCCGCGGCAGCGGCCATGCCCATGTAGCCAAAGAGTTGCTGTTTGGCAAATTGGCGCAACTCGTCCTGGCTTACTTCAACGCCGCCTTTCTTTATCAATTCGTCGGTGATCAGCGTCCACTTCAACTGGTTGATGAAGGCGGGAAACTCAGCTTCAACTTCTTCGTCGCTTTTTACCGCACCTTCTTTGCCTTGCGTTTTCAACCACCGTTTTAAAAATTCGGCGGGAAAATCAATCCGGGTATGCTCGAGAAGAACGTGATACAAATTGTGCTGAAGCTGGTTGCGACTTTCGGCGTCCCATTGCTTCTGCAGTTCGTCTTTTACACGTGCCTTAAAGTCTTCTCCTGTTTTAATTTCTTCGTTCGGGAAAAGTTGTTTGAAGAACTCTTCGTTCAGCTCTCTTGGCTCTACCAAACCAAGTTTGGTGATGAGGAGCTTAAAATGCTTGTCCGTTGCGCTGTCAATTCCAAGGTCTTGTAAAATCCATTGCTTCTCTTTGTCGTCAAAAGCTTCATCGAGCGAAAGCTGAATGGTGTCGTCTTTCTTTTTGCCCAATACATTTTGCCGAAAACTTTCTTTGAAATATTTCAGCAGAACGGAATTGTCTTTACGAATGCCGCCTTCTACTTCGGCGCCTTGCGCATCGGTTTCCACGAAGGTTACGTTCAGCACCGTTTCCTCGCCTTGCACAGTTTCAGGCTCCGACATGTTGCCGTAGCGTGTACGCAAACGTTCCACTTCTTCGGCCACCATTTCATCCGTTACCGATACTTTGTAGCGCTTGACGGATTCTTTGCTTAAGTCGGGCACTTGCACTTCGGGCTTCATGCCCACTTCAAAGGTGAAGGTGTAGTTCTCGGGATTGTTTACGTCCAATTGCTGCAGGTTGAAATCCACGGGCAGCGGCTGAGCAAAAATTTCCAGCTTTTCGTCTTCAATAAACTTGAACACTTCTTTGTCAACGGTGCGCAGCACTTCGTCTGTAAAGAGCGACGGACCGTACATTTTTTTGATAAGACCAGCCGGCACCATGCCTTTGCGAAAACCGGGGATGTTGGCTTTCTTGCTGTAATCTTTTATTGATTTCTCGAATTGCGGAAGATAATCTTCTTTGTTGACGGTGATGTTGAGCTGCTTATGTAAGGGAGCCACATCTTGTTGCGTAATCGTTGCCATGTTATCGGTTGATTAGTTGATTGGTTGATTGGTTTATTAGGCTGGAGGAAAACCGGTTAACCACTCAACTAATCAACCAATCAACTGAACTGTGCGGGTGGAGGGACTCGAACCCCCAAGCCGTGAAGCACCAGATCCTAAGTCTGGCGTGTCTACCAATTTCACCACACCCGCTTGCTTCAATGAGCAATTGGCAACTTCCAATCCGCAAAAAATGCTTCTTGCTTGTTGCCCGTTGCCGTTTAAAACAGGGCAGCAAAAGTAAAGGTTATCAGGCTCCAAAAATGGAAAAGCGGAAAAAACTTGGTGGGCTGAAAAAATTTTACAAAAACCTTGATGAGGCCGGACTGTGCGGCGCCAACCGAGAACCGGCAACAAAGCAGTTTGAAATCAAGGCCCATTAAACGCCAGGCTTCGTTTTTCGTTGCTTCCATTGCTGGTTCCCGATTGCTCATTTCTCAATTCATCGAAAGCTTGTTGATTTCAAAATTGCATTTGTCCACAAACATGCGGGCAATGTTTTCAAGATCACTGAAATCTATGGGTTTGGTTATAAAAGTTGCCTCCATGCGCTGCGCAAATTCCGCATCTGCCGGATTATTAGAGGTGGTGAACAAAACCACAGAAAGCCGCTGCAACTGCGGGTGGGCCCGAATGGCCTGCAAAGTTTCCCGTCCGTTCATCACCGGCATGTTGATGTCGAGAATCACCAGGCAGGGAAGAAAATTCTCACTCAGCATTTCCTCCAGCGTTCGCAAGGCTTTCCGGCCATCGGGTGCGTGCACAACCTGAATGTGATCGTGTTTTTCAAATGCCTGCTTCACCAGAAACAAATCGTCAAGATCGTCTTCGGCGTAAATGATGGTGTGCTTGTTGATCGTCATGAGTGGGTTCTTTCCTTACAAAAATAATGCAGGAGGTGAAGAATTTGTAGTGGTTTTAGTGGTTCAGGTTCCACATTTTTATGGCTGTGCCTTGTCGCCAGCGGCTGGAAGCCGACGAGCCTTTTCCCAAACCGGCGTTTGCCTTCCGGTAACGAAACGACAAAAGCCCGCATATTGCGAAAGCACCATAAAAACAAAATAAGCAGGCAAAAGAAGCGGCCGCGTTAACGCTTTCTTTTGCTTTGCCAGCAGCAGGCCCAAGCCAGTCAGGAAATAAAACAGGACTTGCAGCCAAAACCCAATGACATAAACAGAATTAGATGTTCGGACAAATAAAACAGCACTGCTCACCAATAACGCAGGCAAGGCAAGCGGGCAAAGAACCCAACGCAAGACACGGTGCGAAACATACTGAAAAGCAAGCCGTCCATTTTTAAAAATATTTAGCAGTGAAGGCAGGGCAAACAAGGCCTGATAACAACCTGCGCTGATGCGCCGCTTTCGTTTGTGCTCTTCGCCAATTGTTGCCGAAGAGGCTTCTACGCCAAAGGCTGCAGGCTCGTATAAAAAACGAAAGCCTTGCAAGCACACCGTGGCGGAAAGCACAAAATCGTCGAGAATGACGCTGCTTTTTAAAGGCCGGAAAAGCTGTGTGCGAAGCGAGAATAATTCGCCCGCCGCACCAACAATAGTGTAAAAATCGCTGTTGGCTTTTTTGAGCCGTGATTCGTATTGCCAATAGAGTTTCTCCCCAAAACCTACTGCAGAATAATCATTAGCAGCTACCCGCTTTTCACCCGATACGCCACCAATATTTTCATCGGCATAATGACGCACAAGTTTGCGAACGCTTTGCGGGTGAACCATCGTGTTGGCGTCGCTGAAAACAACGACCGATGATTTTACGTTTCGCATGGCGCGGTTAACCGCGGCCGATTTGCCTTCGCGGTTCTGCTGGTGCAAAAGGAAAATCTGCGGATAATCGCGAATGATTTCCGGCGTTTTGTCCGTTGAGCCATCGGTTACAAAAACAAATGAAATTTTTTTGGCGGGATAATCAAGTGCCAACGTGTTTTCAACCTTCTGACGAATGATTTCTTCTTCGTTGTAAGCGGGAACCACAAAGGTTACAACGGGCAAAAGGTTCTCGTCAACGCTGCTCTTCTTTTTAAAAAAAGCGTTTACCAGAAGCAGCAAAAGCCCGTAACCAATGTAGGTGTAAAAAAGCAGAAAGGCCGATATCCAAAACAAGGCTTGCATTGCGGGACGGACGAAGATAAGGCCGTCTTATCTTTGCGCCCATGCATTACGTGTCAGCCGAGAACCTGTCGAAGTCATACGGCATCAAGCCGCTTTTTCAAAATATATCCTTTCACATTTCCGAAGGCGACAAGATTGCGCTGGTGGCCCGCAACGGCTCCGGCAAATCAACTCTGTTGAAAATCATCGCCGGTAAAGAAACAGCCGAAGAAGGCAAGGTGTGGATCAACAAAGACGTGGATCTCGCTTTCTTTGAACAAGAGCCCCAACTGAATGAGGCCGCCACCACGATTGACAACATCTTTCACACCGCACACCCGGTTTTAGCCGCAATCAAAGCTTACGAAGAATTGCTGGACGAGCAGGCCGACACACCGGCTTATCACCAGAAGTTGAGCGATGCGATGATAAAGATGGACGACATGGGCGCCTGGGATTTTGAAGCCAAGGTGCACCAGATATTGGACAAGTTGAAAGTGCACAACCTGCACCAAACCGTTTCAACCTTGAGCGGTGGCCAGCGCAAACGCATTGCGTTGGCGCAAACATTGATTGACATCGGCTTTGAACACAAGCACGTTTTACTCATCATGGACGAACCAACCAACCATCTTGACGTGGAGATGGTGGAATGGCTGGAGCATTACCTGAACAAAGAAAATGTGACGCTTATTCTTGTAACACACGACCGCTATTTTTTGGACAACGTGTGCAACGAGATTTGGGAGATGGATGAAAATCTTTATGTCCATCGAGGCGACTACCAAAATTTTTTAGAGAAGAAAGCAGCCCGCGAAGAAAGCGAAGCCGCCAGCATTGGAAAGGCACGCAACCAATACCGCAAAGAGTTGGAGTGGATGCGCAAACAACCGAAAGCCCGCACCACCAAAAGCAAAAGCCGGCAGGATAATTTTTACGAGATAGAAAAGAAAGCAAAGCAACAACTGGTGGACAACCAGGTGCAATTGCAAAGCAAAATGAACCGCCTTGGCGGCAAGATTGTGGAGATGAAAAAAGTGTACAAAAGCTTTGGCGAGAAAAA
This sequence comes from Flavisolibacter ginsenosidimutans, assembly GCF_007970805.1. Taxonomy (GTDB): domain Bacteria; phylum Bacteroidota; class Bacteroidia; order Chitinophagales; family Chitinophagaceae; genus Flavisolibacter; species Flavisolibacter ginsenosidimutans. Next base: position 1,997,508 of record NZ_CP042433.1, read on the forward strand.
AATTCTCAAGGGTTTTGATTACACGTTTAAACGCGGTGAAAGGGTTGGCGTGGTTGGCAAGAACGGCGCGGGCAAATCTACCTTCATCAATATTGTGCAAGGCATTGAGGCAGCCGACAGCGGCAAAATAAACGTGGGTGATACAATTGTATTTGGCAATTATTCACAAGCGGGCTTGCAGGTAAAAGAAGACATGCGGGTGATTGAATACGTGAAAAACATTGCCGAAAATTTTCCGTTGGCAGATGGTTCTTTGATGAGTGCCGCGCAGTTTTTAGAATTGTTTCTTTTCCCACCCGAACAGCAGTACACGTACATTAGCCGGTTGAGCGGCGGTGAAAAACGGCGCCTTCATTTGCTCACGATTCTCTTCCGTAATCCGAACTTTTTAATACTCGACGAACCGACCAACGACCTTGACTTGCCGACGCTTTCGGTGCTCGAAAGTTTTTTGCTGGACTTTCCCGGTTGTTTGTTGATCGTTAGCCACGACCGTTACTTTATGGATCGCCTTGTGGACCATCTTTTTGTGTTTGAAGGCGAAGGCGAGATTCGTGATTTTCCCGGCAACTATTCTCAATACCGCGAATGGCAGAAACTGCAGGACGCCTTGCCCGCAGAAAAGAAAGAACCCATTGTTGCGCAGCATCAAACAAAGCCGCAGGCAACACAAGCAGAGGCACCGAAAAAGAAATTGAGCTTTAAGGAACAACGGGAATTTGAAACATTGGAGAAGGAAATTCAACATTTAGAGATAGAGAGAAATGAGCTGACAAATCTTCTTTCGCAACCCGATCTTCCTTTTGAACAATTGCAAAAAGCATCAGAAAGAATTACGAAGATTGGTGAGTTGATTGATGAAAAGGAAATGCGGTGGCTGGAGTTGAGCGAAGTATGAAACGAATTAAATACGGATTGCAAGAATTCATTTTTGGTTGCAAAGAGCTTTAAGCTATAGGCATCGTTCCGCTTTGAAAAACAACGTACAAAGCAGGAACAATTCGTGCAATTCGCTAAAAATCCGTGTACTCATTTCAGGATAAAAACCTGACAACATGCAAAAGAAACTATCCATCAAACTGCTTCCATTGGAAGCCGAAGATCCGGTAAAGCTGAAAGGGATTCTTGCGCAAGCCTGCGCCGTAAAACCATCGCAAGTCACCGGTTATACGCTTCTTAAAAAATCCATTGATGCCCGCAGCCGCAAACAAGTTTGGGCGCAACTGACCATCAACGTTTTTATTGACGAACCCTTTCAACAAGAAGAGCCGGCGCGGCTTCAATTAAAAGACGTTCACAACGCAAACCGCCGGGTGATCGTTGTGGGTGCCGGGCCTGCGGGATTGTTTGCTGCACTTCGTTTGATTGAACTTGGCATCAAGCCAATTCTTTTGGAACGAGGCAAAGACGTTCGTGCAAGAAGACGAGACCTTGCCGCCATCAACAAAGAAGGCATCGTGAATCCCGAAAGCAATTATTGTTTTGGCGAAGGCGGTGCGGGCACCTACAGCGACGGCAAACTTTATACACGCAGCACCAAGCGCGGCGACGTGATGAAGGTGCTGAACACACTCGTTCAGTTTGGCGCGGAGGAGAAGATTTTGTACGAAGCGCATCCGCACATTGGCACCAACAAACTACCGCACATCATCACAGCCGTGCGGGAGAAAATCGTTGAATGCGGTGGCGAAGTTTTGTTCCAAAACAAAGTCACCGATTTTATTTTGAAAGACGCTGAAGCGAAAGGTGTGGTAGTGAACAAAAGCGATAAGATTTTTGGTGAAGCAATTATTCTTGCCACAGGCCATTCGGCGAGAGATATTTTTCATCTCCTTCATCAAAAGAAAATCGAGATTCACTTCAAGCCGTTTGCACTTGGCGTTCGTGTGGAGCATCCGCAAGCCTTGATAGACGCCGCACAATATCACTGCCCAGTTCGCGACGTTCATCTTCCACCGGCTTCTTATTCGCTTGTCGAGCAAGTGAACGGCAAAGGCGTGTTTTCTTTTTGCATGTGCCCGGGCGGTATTATTGCACCAGCAGCAACAGCCGAAGGAGAAATCGTAGTAAACGGTTGGTCGCCGTCAAAGCGAAACAACCCGTATGCTAACAGCGGCATCGTGGTAAGCGTGGACGAGAAAAATATTCAAGCATTTCAAAAACAAGGCCCTTTAGCAGGATTGTATTTTCAGCAAGTCGTCGAACAAAAAGCGTTTGAAGCCGGTGGCGGAAAATTGGTAGCGCCTGCGCAGCGCATGGTTGATTTTGTCAACAACAAAGCTTCTTCTTCCCTACCCGATTGCAGTTATTTACCGGGCATTCATTCCGCTCCGTTAAAAGAAGTGTTGCCGCCTTTTGTTCATCAGGCATTGCAGATTGCGTTTAAAGAATGGGGCAAGCGAATGCGCGGTTATTTTACCAACGATGCGGTGGTTGTTGCTACCGAATCACGCACCTCCTCTCCCGTTCGCATTCCGCGAGACGAAAGTTTGCAACATCCGCAGATAAAAAATTTATATCCCTGTGCGGAAGGCGCGGGTTATGCCGGCGGCATTGTGAGTGCGGCGATGGACGGGGAAAGAGTGGCGGATGCGGTGGCGGTAACCGTTGGCCGTTGACCGATGTTCGTTAGCTGTCATCCCGATCAACGGCCAACGATCAACAATTTTCAATTGCTTTCGGCTTCGTTGCCTGCACTTTTCTTCGACAGCAACCAACCGCTTTTCAACAGGCCATTTTCGCGATAAGCTTTCATTTCGTTTGACAATTTCTCTGCATCGGCAGCTTCCCATTTTTTTGACATCAAGCCGCTCAAATCCGGCTTGCCGGCATCTACCCAGGCCGTGTACCAAAAATCAGCGACAAGGTTAGCAGCGTGTTTGGTTTGTTCGTTCACCGCGCCTTGAATGCGTGCGCCGTAGGCTCGTGCAAAGGCCGTTGAATACGATTTTACTTCGCGGCCGCTGCGCATTTGAATGCGGTATTTTGTTGAGTCGGCAAAGCCAAGACTTACTTCCCGTTCGATGTTGACAACATCGGAAACCAACTTTGCCGCACGGCGCACAGCCTTCCAAATTTCTTTTGCGGGATGCTTTAAATATTTTGCTTTTTTCTGTCCTTCCAAATCAAAACCCTGGATCATGAGTTCAGGCACGGTGCTTTCCCAAAGCGAATGCAAACCTTTTTGATTCGTCAGTTGTCCGTCGTAATTAACGGAAGTATGCAAGGGCACGTTGGCGTCTTCTACGTAGTGCGCAAGGTCGGTGGCGTAAAACAAAATACTGTCCCTGTCGCCTTTGCGAAAAGCGTTGGTCAAACGGTCTTTCATTGTTATCACCCAATACGGAACGTAGCCGTACTTCAACAGTGTATCCTTTGAATATTTGGCAACGGCATCATCCCAATCCATCGGCATTTTGTTCGCGGCGTTTTTGCCGTACATCTCCAAATCAATAAAGTGTTTTGAGGCTTCTGTTGGGTCGCTATTCCGCCTTTCATCGGGCCGTACCGCGTTGCGAACCACAGACGCCATGTTCTGCGCAAAGAAGGGTTGCATTTCTTTCGGCAACTGGTAAACTGAAAGCTGCGTAATGGTGCGGTGCATGAGAAAGCCCCAGCTTCCGCAAAAAATTAAAAGCGCAACGGAAAGACAGGGAACAAGTTTACGGTGGAGTGATTTCATTGTTTCATTATTTAGACGGCTCGTGATCCTTATCCAAAGATAGCGTTCAGCAAACCGGCCAGCCGCACGCCGCCTTTTAGCAATTGCTCGTTCACGGATTTGATGTGACGGAAGTTGTAGTCGTAACTTAATTTCTGATCCTTCTCCGTGATCTCGGGATAAAGTGTTTCCGAAACCAGATAAGACTCCGTAATCCAATCCGCAATGGAGTTTTTTTGCCAGGCCTGCCGTTGCTTGAGCGTTGTGTGATTGATAGCTGCCGTGTATTCGGTATAACTCAATTGCTGAAAATTCACCAAAGCTTCATCCCACACCGCGTGTAAATTGCTCTGATTGTTGAACCACAATACCCGCACACGGTTGCCACCTGCTGTTTCTTTTCCGCTGGCGTGAAGCGGCTGGTGCGCATCGCCCACAAAATGAATGAGCAGCTTCAAATAAAAACGCTTTTGGTCAAGCGAAAGACTTTTGGTCTTCAACTGCTTTACCACAAAATTCAGTTTTGTGTAAAGGTCAACGGCCGTGTCTTTCAGCAGGAAGGCTTTTGCGCTTTCCTTGCTTAACCCTCTCTCAAGATTGATGTAATGCCAGGGACTGAGGTAATTGTAGGTTGAATCGGATTTGATAAAGTCGGCCCAGTTTGCCGAGATGGCGATGCTTTCATCACCCAGTATTTTTTTTATTTCCGCACGGGCTTTTGCAGTAAGATAGCTGTCGGCAATTTCGCCCACAATGCGGTGGCCCAACACGCCCCAGGCAAGCGAATAAAAAGGCAGCGCAAAAAAGAAAAAAAGAAGAAGGATTTTGTTTACAGGTTTCATAAAACGAATAATGATGAATACAGAAAGGCGTCAAATGTAAACGCTTTTGCTTTGAATGAATGATTTACAACCGTGCGATGGCTTGTGCGCAGGCTTACTTTGCAAAGGGCAATTCTTTCTTCAGGCTTTCATTGCCCGTGCGGTCAACGGCGCTTACTTGCACGTGCAGCAACGGTTGCTTCTTTCCCCCACTCATCAGTGTCAACGGAAGCGTAACGCGTCTTTCATTCCGGTTCAGGATAACGTAATTCCAGGGTATATTTTGATATTGAAAATACACCATGCGGCGAAAGACGTCTTTTTCCGTTGACGGCAATAAAACAACGTTGAGCGAATCGCCCATCCGTTGAATTTTAGCCGTTGGCGCCGCAGGCGGAACGCTGTCTAACCATGGGCTTGCAGGCACCAGTGCTCTTCGTTTGTAAGGTCCGTCGGTTAAAGTTTTCTGTAATGCGGCATTCTTTATCACCTGGCCAATGCTCCAGTGAATCACGCCTTTGTCTTGCGGAAGCAAGCCTCTGTCCGTCATCAATTGATTCAACACTTCAAGCGTTGCCTTCCCGCTTGTGTCTCCCACGTTAATGCCCGGCCACAGGTGACGCTTCTTTGTATTCTCGTCGCGCCACCAACCCAGCAGCAAAGGAAAACTTGTGTTCATGCGGCTAATGGGCCAATACAGTTGTGGCGAGAAATAATCCACCCAGCCTTTGTTTAGCCAAAGTTTTGCGTCGGCGTACAAAATATCGTACTGATCAAAACAGCAAATGCCTTCGGGATAACCCGGTCGCCAGATGCCAAACGGACTCAAACCAAACTTCACCCACTTCTTTGTCTTTTTAATCTGCGTATAAAGATTGGCGATGAAAGAATTCACCGCCTCCCGCCGCCAGTCGCCGCGTGATAATTTACCGCCGGCTTTTTGATACGCAGCATAGCTTGCACTGTCTGGGAAATCTTCGCCCTTGTTGTATTCTTTATAAGGATAGAAATAATCGTCGAAGTGAACGCCGTCAATGTCATAACGCTTAACGATGTCGAGAACAACGGCCGTGGCGTGTTCCTTTGTTCCTTTCAGGGAAGGATCGAACCACCAATAGCCCGTGTCTTTTAACGGAAGAACGAGGGCCGGTTTTCTTTTGACAATCGAACTGTCGGTTACCGGCCCGCCTGCCGGATGATGCGCACGGTAAGGATTGAGCCACACGTGCAGTTCAAGCCCGCGGTCATGCGCCGCTTCCACCCAAAATTTCAAGGGATCGTAAAAAGGCTCCGGCGCTTTGCCTTGTGTGCCCGTTAAAAAATAACTCCAGGGCTCAAGGCTGCTTTGGTACAGCGCATCGGCTTGCGGCCTCACCTGAAAAACGACGGCGTTAAAATTATTTGCCTTTAAAAAATCAAGCAAGGCAACGGCTTCTTTTTGTTGGCTGTCAACCGGCAAACCGGGACGGCTCGGCCAGTTGATGTTGGCCACCGTTGCCACCCATGCGGCACGAAATTCACGTTCGGCTTTTGGCAGCGCGGCCAGAACCGTTGGCGGGAAATTTTGTGCGTTTGTTGTTTGAATGAAAGAAAAAAGAACGAAGAGGAAAGGAAAACGGCGAAGAATTTTTTTCGTCATGGCGGTGAACTTGAACGCCAAACATAAATGGTTTTTGCGAAAGCGTTTCGCAGCGGAGTGAACAAAGATTTTTGTACCAGAAGTTCATTTTTCTATTAAGCATCGTTGCGTCGCACTCTTGTGCGCTTTGTACGCTGCGCAGCAAAAAGCAAACGATAAATTTCTGCCTGTCGTTTCACTTTTTACCGCCAACTTTATCAGCATCATTAATCTTTATGAAAAGGATTTTGTTTTATACCTCTATTGCTGCTTTCATTCTTCTCCTTGCCTCATTTAAAAAAGATTCACCGCAAGCCTGGATACGCATCAACCTTCTCGGCTACAAACCTTCTTCGCCAAAAGTAGCCGTGTGGTGCGCAAAGAAAGACGCAACGATAAAAACTTTTCAACTTCTTGATGCCACAACGAACAACGTTGTGCTGACAGGCAATGCAGGCAAAGCTTTTGGTGCATACGGACCTTTTTCGCAAACCTATCGCCTCAATTTTTCATACTTTACAAAGCCTGGCACGTACAAATTAAAAGTTGGCGAAACCGAATCACCAACATTCAACATAGGCAATGACGTGTACAAAGGCGCGGCAGATTTTTGTTTACGCTACATGCGCCAGCAGCGTTGCGGCTTCAATCCTTTTTTGAAAGACAGTTGCCACACCCACGGTTGTTACAGTTTGTACGGTGCAAAATCAGGCTTGCCCGACAGCACGCATTTGAACATTTGGGGCGGCTGGCACGACGCGAGTGATTACCTGCAATACAGCACCACGTCGGCCAACGCCACCTATCATTTGCTCGCTGCTTACCGCGATTTTCCAACTGTATTTACTGATGAAAAGTTAGCCAATGGTTTGGACGGCAAGAACGGTCTTGCCGATGTACTCGACGAAGCAAAGTGGGGATTGGACTGGCTCCTGCGTATGAATCCACGTGAAGGATGGATGTTCAACCAAATAGCCGATGACCGCGACCACATGGGCATGAGAATACCAAAGGAAGATTCGTTTTATGGACGCGGCTACGAACGGCCAGCGTATTTCGTTTCCGGTGAGCCGCAGCAAAGAGGAAAGTTTATGAATGCCACAACTGGCGTTTCTTCTACATCTGGAAAATTCGCAAGTGCGTTTGCATTAGGTAATATGATTTTTCGAATACGTGATTCTGCTTTTGCAAAGACATTATTTTATAAAGCAAAGTCAGCGTATCGTTACTACAACGAAAAAGAAGGCGTATCACAAACTGCATCCGTAAAATCACCTTACATCTATGCGGAAGAAAACTGGACTGATGACAAGGAGTTAGGATGGGCAAGCATTTGCCAAATGGATTTAGAAAACGGAACTGGTAATTGCGGCAATCAATTCGATGGTTTAATGTATTGGCCAAAAAAAGAAGCGATTACTCCCTGGCTTGGCAAAGACACTGCAAACCATTACCAATGGTATCCTTTTATAAACATTGGTCATTATGAAACGGCTAAACTCATAAAAAGAGAGTTGAGCAAACCAAATCCTAAAATTAATTTTTCAATCATCACCGGCTATTACAAAACCGGCATTGAAAGAGTTTGGGCTAAAGCAAAACAAAATGCTTTCTATCGCGGAGTGCCATTTATCTGGTGCAGCAACAACCTCACAACCGCCTTCGCCATTCAATGTTATTGGTACAAGAAATTAACAAAGGACAAAATCTTTGAAGAATTTGAACAGGCAAACTTTGACTGGATTTTTGGCTGCAATCCCTGGGGCACGTCAATGGTTTACGGCCTGCCCGCGAATGGCGATACACCAACCGATCCGCATTCGGCCTTCACGCACATCGGCCATTACCCCATTGACGGTGGTTTGGTGGACGGCCCGGTTTATACCAGCATCTATAAAAATCTCATCGGCATCAAGCTTTACGAGCCCGATGAATACGAAGCGTTTCAAAGTGGCCTTGCGGTTTACCACGACGACTACGGCGATTACAGCACCAACGAGCCCACGATGGACGGCACGGCTTCGCTCATTTATTTGCTTGCGGCCAAAGAAGCCGAAGTGAAACAACACCTTTCAAAAAAGAAATAAGAGCGGCACAAAACATCTGCCCTTTATTTCCCACATTTGATTATGATTACGGCATTAACCAACGGCATTTTATTTACCGGAACGGAAAGGATTGAAAACAAAGCTTTGTTGTTTGACGAGGAAGGCATCAGGGAAATCGTCGGAAACAACAAGATACCCACCGATGCAACAATCATTGATTGCAAAGGTGTCTATGTTGCACCGGGACTGATTGACTTGCAGATTTACGGTGCCGGCGGTTACCTCTTCTCTGCAAAACCATCCGCAGAAGCTTTGCAAGCCATCACCGATGCCATTGTGCAGAGCGGCACCACAAGCTTTTTGCTTACGCTTGCCACCAACTCTGTTCCCATTTACCGCGACGCGATTCATACCGTGCGGTACAATCCGCATCCGGCTTTGTTGGGCCTGCATCTGGAAGGCCCGTATATCAATCAAGAGAAAAAAGGCGCACACCTTGAAGAATTTATTAAGGTGCCAACAACCGAAGAAGTAGAAGCCATGTGCGACGAGGCCCAAGGCATTTTAAAAATGGTGACGCTTGCACCAGAAGTAACCGATCCTTCTGTAATTCGGCTTTTGGTAAACAATGGTGTAATAGTTTCGGCGGGACACAGCAACGCCACTTACGAAGAAGGCCTGAAAGGTTTTGAAGCCGGCATTCAAACCGTCACGCATTTTTTCAACGCGATGTCTTCCCTGCACCACCGCGCCACCGGCCTGCCCGGCGCAACAGCGGTAGCCAATGTTTATGCCAGCATTATAGCTGACGGCATTCACGTAGATTATTCTACCGTCGTTCTAAGTAAAAAAATGCTTGGCGAAAAACTTTTTCTCATTACCGACGCGGTGGAAGAAAGTTCGGAAGGCCCTTACCTGCACGTAAAAACCGAAGACCGCTTTACACTGCCCGACGGAACGCTTTCAGGCTCAAAACTTACCTTGTTGCAAGCCGTAAAAAATTGCGTGCAGCATTGCAGCATTCCCTTGGACGAAGCCCTGCGCATGGCTTCTACTTATCCCGCCAATCTTCTCGGCACACAAGATTTGGGAAGATTCGAAGCCGGCGCAAAAGCCAACATTCTTTTGTTTGATGAAGACTTCAACGTCCTCGGCGTTTACCTTGAAGGAAAGAATCAACAGTAATTAGATGACAGATGGGAGTGAAGGGTGATGGTGTTGATCGTTGGCCGTTGGCCGAAGAGAAACTCTATCTTGAAATTTCTATCAACGAACAACGGCCAACGGTTCCTGCTGTCATCCGTCATCGTTCATCCCTCATCCCCCAGCTTAAAGATTTCTTAAAAAAGCCGGCTGCCCTGTTTTGCTGCGACCGAAGCCTGCGGCCTCTTCTTTAATCAAAATTGAAACTTGCCGCCAACTGCTATCTTTGCCGCCTTTAATAAGGATACAGAATGAAGTTTGACCGCAATACCGTTATTGGTTTTGTTCTTCTTGCGCTGCTTTTCTTGGGCATGTTTTGGTTTAACAGCAAGGAACAAAACCGCTATCTCGCCGAGAAACACAAAACAGACGAGATAAAAAGAATTCAGGACAGCACCAAAAGAGCGACTGACTCAATAGCCCGCTTTCAACAACTGGACACATTAAAAACACCGGTGCAGGTTGTGCATACCGCAGCCGACAGCGCCGGTTTTCAGCAGGCCTTGCAAGGAACCGAGGCAACAACGACCGCTGAAAACGATTTGATCAAAGTGGTGTTCACCAACAAAGGCGGACAACCCAAGCTGGTAGAATTGAAAAAATTCAAAGGCCCTGACAGCTCGGACGTGAAGTTGGGCGCTACCGATTTCGACCGCATCAATTACACCATTGCGGCCGCGCAAAACAAAACCGTTGCCGTTGACAGCCTTTATTTTTCAGCACCTGAAAAAGCAACGGCAGCCGATGGTTCAACAACGGTTACGTACCGTGCCCGTTCCGCCGAAGGCAAAGAGATCGTTCACCAGTTTGTGATTCACCCGAACAATTACATGGTGGACTTTACCATCAGCATTGACGGGGCGCAACAAGTAATTGGCGGCAATACGCTCAACCTCACCTGGCAGGCCAATGCGGTGCAGCAACAAAAAGACATTTCTTACGAAAGAGGGCAGTCGAAAATCGGTTACCGCTTCGAGGGCAATTTTGACAATCATACCGCCATTGGCGGCGGCAGCAAGGAGTTCAAAAGCACGGTAAACTGGGTGGCCGTAAAGCAACAGTTTTTCAATTATACCCTGTTGGCCAAAAACGGTTTTAGCAGCGGCAATCTTATTTGGTCGGCGCCTACCGACAGCAGCAACATTGTGGCGCAAGCAACGGCCAACATGCAATTGCCTTTGCAAAACAACAAAGCCGAACTGGCTTTTTATTACGGCCCGAACGATTACACCACGCTAAAGCAATACCACAACGACATGGAAGACATGGTGGATTTGGGCAGCGGCATGTTTGCCTTTGTCAAATACATCAACCGCTTCATCATCCTTCCGGCCTTTAATTTTTTCAGCAAGTTTACGCCCAACTACGGCATTGCCATTTTGCTGCTTACGCTTCTCATTCGGTTAATCATTTCGCCGTTAACGTACAGCAGTTATTTGAGCGGCGCCAAAATGAAAGTCTTACGACCGGAGATTGAGCAACTGAAAGTTAAAACTGGCGGCGACCAGCAGGCCATGAGCATGGAGCAAATGAAGCTCTTTCGCGAAGCCGGCGTAAACCCGCTGGGTGGCTGTATTCCGGCGTTGTTTCAAGTCCCGATTTTCTTTGCCCTGTACAGCTTTTTTAACTCCAACGTGGCCTTGCGCGGACAAGGTTTTTTGTGGGCGAACGACCTTTCGCAGTACGACTCCATCTTCCACATCCCGTTCAGCATTCCGCTCTACGGCGACCACGTAAGTTTGTTCACCATCACCGCGGTTCTCACGTCTTTCCTCATTTCGCTTTACAGCATGAGCATGACGCCCGACCAAGGCAATCCGGTGATGAAGTACATGCCGTACTTTTTCCCTTTCATCCTGTTGTTTGTGTTCAACAAATTGCCCGCGGGTTTAACCTGGTACTACACGGTATCAAACCTGATTACGCTGGGCTTGCAGTTCGTCATTCAGACTTACATCATTGACCACGACAAGATCCTGGCAAAAATGGAAGCCAACCGCAAAAAGCCCAAGACGAAAAGCAAGTGGGCCGAACGGATGGAGCAGATGCAGGAGCAACAAAAGCAAGTGCAGCAGCAACGAAAGAAATAATTACGCATTCAAATACTTCAAAGCCCAATCAGACTTCATGATTGGGCTTTTTCTTTTATGAACCAAGCGTTCACCTATTTATTTAGCTTTCGTTGCGTCGCACTCTTGTACGTTCGGTAAGTCTATTCAGCGCCGTCAGGCGCTGCATCTTGGTAGAAGATGACGAGCAGACAATACCTCACGGCTCCGTAGGAGCCGAATGAAGAGTGCGACGCAACAGGCGATGCCATGAAAAACAAAAGCCCGGTACATAAAAATTTCTTTGTGCCTTTGCCGCTTCGCGTCTTTGCGTGAAGCCTTCTTCCTGCGCCGCATTTCATACGTCCTTTTCTTCAACTCATACACAGCCTTCTTTCTCCTGCGAATGCGCGGGAATAGCTTGCAGCCAATTCAAACACAGCTTATGAAACAGAAAGACGCTGCCACGCTACTGAACGCAACGGCCATTGTGTTGCTGTTGCTGGCCTCCGTTGTTTTTCATGTACAGCGGGCATTGAACGCAAAAAAGAAGACACCGGCCGCCTTTGGCAAAAGCCTGCATTTTTCGGAGGCGGCTTGCTGCGCTACGTTTCTTCCTGCGTTTCCCGCGCTGTTGCTCACACACGAAAATTTCTCTCACCATAAACCAAACCAAAAATGCGTAATGTAAATGCCGCCGCGGCCCTTGCCGCCATCGTTCTTGCAGGCGCCTTGTATGCCTGCAGCAACGCCAAATCATCAGAAAAAAAAGAAGAGCCCATCCCGACCCAGGCCGAAATGGTAAAGCGCGGCGAGTACCTCGTGAACAGCATTGGCTGCGACGATTGTCACTCTCCCAAACGAATGGGCGCACACGGTCCCGAAGTAATTCCTGAAACACGCTTCGGCGGCTACCCCGCAAGCCGTCCTGTTGTAAAACCCGATGGAGCAGACCTGAAAAAAGGTTACATGATGCTGGGCGGTGACCTGACTTCCGCGGTTGGTCCCTGGGGCATCTCCTTTGCCGCCAACATCAGTTCAGACGAAACCGGCATCGGAAACTGGACGGAGCAAAATTTTATCACCGCCATTCGTCACGGAAAGTCAAAAGGCTTGGAGAACGGCCGCGACTTGTTGCCGCCCATGCCCTGGTTCAACTTTGCCAAGCTTACCGACGAAGATCTAAAGTCCGTCTTTGCATATTTAAAAAGCACCACACCTGTCTCAAACGTAGTGCCCGCGCCTATTCCGCCAACCGGCGCGAAGTAGCGGAAAGCAATCAGCAATGAGCAATTGGCAATGGACAGCCCTGGTGTGATTGGTACGTCATTACCATAACGATGGTTTCGTTTGGATGCGTACCGGTTGCTTGTTGCTCATTGCTGATTGCTTATTTCTAACAGGCGATTGCTATTTTTTTATCATGCAATTCATACGCGGTTTTCCACAGTTCATCCAACCGAAAGAAAGAGCCGTAACGACGGTCACGTTTTGTACGGAGAAAACTCGGTAATTTGAAATACAGATGAGACTGAAGCTTCCTGAATACAGCGGCAAAGATTACTTCGTGTGGGCCGTCACCCTCTTGCCGTTTACCATGGCGCTCAACAGCATTATTTTTGGCAGCCGCTATTTTACCGACGGAACCATTTTTTTACCCACAACGCTCATCTCCGCTTTTGTTTTCACGCTTGATTTTACAGCCTGCGGCGGCATTGCGCTTTTGCTTCGCCGCCGTATGCCGCACGAAGAACAGACCTCGCGGCGCTTGTTCCTGATGATTTTTTGCTTTGTTGATTTAAGCGGCGTGTTCTTGCTCACGCTTTTTCACGGCTACGAAATTTTTCCTTCCTTCAATTACACCTTCAACGAAAAAGGTTTCATCTGGGCTTACGTGTGCATGGCCATCATCAACATTTTTTTAACGCTGTTGATGGAAGGCATCTCCCGCTACAACAACTGGCGCGAAAACCTGAAAGAAACCGAACAAATAAAAAAGACCTTTACGCAAAGCCAGTTGCTTGGCTTAAAAAGCCAGGTAAACCCGCATTTTTTGTTCAACAGTTTAAACACGCTTTCCTCGCTCATTCAGGAAGACGAAGGCGAAGCGGAAGTTTTTTTAAACGAAATGAGCAAGGTCTATCGCTACATGCTGCGCGGCGACGACGAGCAACTCGTGACCCTGCAAACGGAAGTAAAATTCATCGGCTCATACACGCACTTACTCGAAAAACGTTTTGGTCAAAGCCTGCAAGTGAAATTGTGTATCGAAGAAGAAGACCTTGAAAAATTTCTGCCGCCTTTGAGTTTGCAGGTACTTATTGAAAACGCCTTCTCGCAAAACAGCATGACCAAAGCAAAGCCGCTGGTGATAAACGTTTGCTCAAACAGCACGAACGAAATCCGGGTGTGCAACAACCGCCAGCCCAAGATGATCAGCAACGACATGGACATTGAAAGCGGGTTGGACAACCTGGTGGCGAAATACCGGTTGCTGAACGCGGCCAGCGTAGTAATCAACGATGAAGAAACCCAACGCTGCATATCGTTGCCGCTGCTGCGAGAAAAGGGAGGCGAAGCATGATGCAGGAATTAAAACCAAACCGTCTTCAGACTTACAGTTTCATCGCCTCCATGCCGGTCATTGACTTTGTGCTGAATTTTATTTTGTACGACAACGAAATCTTTCACAAAAGCACAATATGGCTTTACTCCTTTCCACTGATTTATTTCATCGGCATTGGATCGTGGCGGGCACAGGTGGCGCTGCAAAACTGGATTCAACACCGCTATCCAACGCTGAAACAAACCCGCAACCGCGTGGAGCGACTACTCTTATTGGTAATTCCGACCATGTCGGTCTCTATCTTGTTCATCTTTTTTCTGTACGACCGTTTTCACATCATTGATTACAGCATCAAACCAAACGACCTTGAATACGGCTTGATGGTGGGCTTTAGCGTGAACCTCGTTTTTGTAACGCTGTTCGAAGTGGATTACGTGGTGGAGCGGATGAAGGAAAGCATTTTGGAAAAAGAAAGCCTGAAGCAGGAAGCGATGCAACACGAATTTGATTCGTTGAAGAACCAGGTGAACCCGCACTTTTTGTTCAACTGCTTCAACACGCTTTCCTCGCTCATCAGCGAAGACAAGCAACGGGCCGAAGTTTTTTTAAACGAATTAAGCAAAGTCTATCGCTACCTGTTGCGCAACAACGAAGACGGCTTAAGCACGGTAGAGAACGAAATCCGTTTCATCCGTTCCTATTACGGTTTACTGAAAACGCGGCACGGCGAAGCTTTGCAACTCACCATTGAAATTGACAAACGTTATCACTCTTACCTGCTGCCTTCGCTTACGCTGCAACTGCTGGTGGAAAACGTGGTGAAGCACAACGTCATTTCCAAAACATACCCGCTGGTGATTGAAATTTTTACAACGGCTGGCAACAAACTGGTGGTGAACAACAACCTGCAACGACGCACTGTAAAAGCACCGAGCAACCGCGTGGGTCTTGACAACATCAAAGCCAAGTACGAGTTGCTGAATCAAAAAGGTTTTCAGGTAATGGAAGACGGCAAGAATTTTACCGTGGTGCTGCCGCTGATCTGGAACAACGCCAACGAGGCCGAACGCTGGCTTTTAAAAGAAACTAAATACAACTGAATATGAACATCCTTATTGTTGAAGACGAAGAACTGGCTGTAAAAAAACTGCAGAAAACCCTGGCCGGCGTTGACCCTTCTGCGAACGTGGTAGGCGTTACCGACAGCATTCAGGGCACGGTGGACTGGCTGCAGGCCAACAACAACGCCGACCTTATTCTGATGGACATTGAACTGGCCGACGGACAAAGCTTTGAAGTATTTAACCAGGTGGAAGTTCGTGCGCCGGTCATCTTCACCACTTCCTACGACGAATATGCGCTGAAGGCGTTTAAGGTTAATTCGGTTGATTATTTGCTGAAGCCTGTGCAAACCGAAGACCTGCAAGCGGCCTTAAACAAATACAAAAAACTGGCAGGCGAACGCAAGCCCGATATTCAATTAGAATCATTGATGAAACAATTGCAGCAGCAACTGCAACCCAAAGAATACCGCAAACGGTTTTTGGTGAAGCACGCCCAAAAGCTGGTATCCATTGACACGGATGAAATTGCTTATTTCTACAGCGACGGCCGCCTGAACTTTTTTAAAACCACAGACAACAAAAAGTTTGTGGTGGATTATACGATGGAAGAACTGGAAGACATGCTTAACCCCGACAAGTTCTTCCGCATTTCGCGTTCGTTTTACGTGAGCATTGAGGCCATTGAAAAGATTGACGACTACTTTGGCAACCGGCTCATTCTTCAGTTAAAACCGGCAGTGGATAAGGAGGCATTGGTGAGCCGCGAGAAGGTGAGCGACTTTAAAAAGTGGATGGGGAAGTAAGCCATTGGCAACGGATATAACATCTTCACAGTTTGCGCCACAGTTTTGCCACGCATTTGCTGGAGAAGGGCGTGGCCATTCATTTCATTCAGGATTTATTGGGTCATTTCAGCATTAAAACAACCGCTCGGTATTTGCACGTAACGAAAGAGAAGCTGGTGAATATCCTCAGTCCTTTGGATGATTTGTGGAAAGACCAGCGTGAAATTTAGTTTCATTGCCGACATTTCGCGGGTTGTATTGCCGACATTGGGTTTTCGCGGTTGCCTTTTGCTTCCCGTTGATTTTGAAGGACTTAATTTTTTGGAAGAAAGGAAGATGTCGGCTAATATTGTGTTATGTGCTATTGATTGCAGCACCAAAATTGTTTAAGTGTGACCAAGTATAACCAAGACACAATTTTAGCTGCACACAAACATTCAATTAGACATAGGCAAGAAGTTTTGCAAAGTGACAACTGCTGCTGCTTTTATTGCCAGACAGTCTTCAAGCCTGGCGACATTCAGGAGTGGACAGACGACGAGCAGACAGCACTTTGTCCTAATTGTGGTATTGACGCTGTAATTGGGCACACTTCAGGTTACAGCGTGACCGATAAAAACTTTTTGTTACAAATGCATCAATACTGGTTTAACTATCGTGACATGAAACTTGTCGAACTGTTATTAGAAATTTTCGGCTGGTTGCAAATCGTAGTAGCTGCGACACTTGGAGCTGGACTTATTGCTTTTGTTGTCTTTTTAAAATGGAGCAACGAGACAGGAAAAATCGTTGCTATTGTAATTGCCTCTGTCGGTTTTATTTTAGGTTGTATTTGGGCGACAAAAATTTGGAAGAAGCACGGAACAATAAATTGGTTGTCCAGAATTAGAAGAATTTCTTAGCCGACAAACAGCACATAACAGCAGTTTTGCAATAGGCTGGCAGACGAAAAAGCAATCGACTGCAAATTGCTAATCAGCACCGGTTATCAGCAGGACGACATAAATTGAGCTTTAGTTGTTATTTTCATCATCAGTAATTCAAATCAGCTTTTGTACCGGGCAGACAAAACACAGAAGTCCAGCCCATCGCAAAGCTGATAACCGTTGTGCGTCACCTCCAATCAAAATCTTTTAGCTGCTTAAAGTACTCAAGTAACAGTCATTTAATTTTCAGCCTTCCTTCTATCCGCATCATTGGCTCCGCGGTTTGTCCATTTCACATTTTGCCATCCTCTTCAAATGGCAAGACGGCCGCGATTGCAATCACGGCCCGTCCTTTCATAACAACACAAAACTACTTTCCCAAAATACCGTCCACCGTTATCGCTACGTAATACAAGGCGCCCAGGGTTGGGCCACCGGCATACTGAATGTAGCGGTGGTTTAAAATATTCGCGCCGCCAGCCTTTACGGTTGATTTCAACTTCGGCAGGCGTAGGTTTACCTGTGCATCAATTGTGTTGTACGCATCCACGTCGCCCGTTACAAGAGGACTCTCCCACAGAAACGCATCCTGCCAGTGCCATACAATGTTGAAGCCAACGTTCTTCACCACTTCGCGGTTGCCAAACGAAACGTTGGTAAACCATTCCGGTGTATTAAAAGCCGTGGCAAAAATATCTGTGCCGCTTGCCTGCTCCATTTTGTTGTAGCTAACGTTTCCCCACACCGTAAATTTTTTATATAAGTTATACGTTACACCCAGCGCCGAACCAAAATTGTTGTATGCATTTTTTGCGTTCGTGTAAACGCGGTAACGGTCCTGGCCTTTGCTGGCTGCCGTTGTTGCGGTTGCCGCCGTTGCGTCGCGGTTGCGGTCAAGCATGGCCAGTACGGCCGCATCGGAGCCAACCGTTTCGCCTTTGGGAACGTAAACCTGCAACTGCCCTAAAAACCCTTCGTAATGATTGGCATAAGCGT
This sequence comes from Flavisolibacter ginsenosidimutans, assembly GCF_007970805.1. Lineage (GTDB taxonomy): Bacteria > Bacteroidota > Bacteroidia > Chitinophagales > Chitinophagaceae > Flavisolibacter > Flavisolibacter ginsenosidimutans. Next base: position 2,015,244 of record NZ_CP042433.1, read on the forward strand.
CCAAATCAATGAGCACTTTGTTGTCAAACAGCACTCCTTTGTAACCGACTTCGAAGGAACGAATGCTTTCCGGTCTTGCCTTCGGGAGATTGGCAACTTGCAACAGGCCCTTGCTTGCCAGCGCTGCGCTGTCGGAGTTGCCCGCTGCGCTTACCGCCGCATTAAAGTTTACAACCGACGCTTGCGTGTAACTGTTCTCCAAATACCCCAAACCTTGATTGATATAAGAAAGGCTGCCCACTCTTTTCACGCGGCCGTTGTTCACGTACGAAAGGGCTTCAAACAGCGAGGGGAAACGATAACCCTGTTGATACGTAAAACGAATGTTGTGTTTCTGCGCAATGGTGTAAACGGCGGCCAAGCGCGGCGTAAACTTTGGATCAAATTCCGGGTTGTAATCGTAACGCAAAGAGCCGAACAATTTCAATTTTTGGTCGAAGAAAGTTTTGGTGGCTTGCGTAAACGCACCAAACTTTCGGTAATAAACGTTGCTGCCGAAACTGCCGTCTTTTTCCGGCTTGTTGCGCTCTTCAATCGGACGATCAAAGTCAACGAAATTGTTTCCGTCGGGAATGAGTTCGTAGATGCGTGCATCGCCGCCAACCAACAAATCAAGCACCTTCACTTTCTTGGATAAATCCCACTGCGCTTCGGTGTGATACAAACGGCTCATTTGAAGCAGCGCGGCGCCGCCGGTTTCCGGTGCGTCGGGAATGGCGCTTGATTTAATGTCCCAGTTGTTGATTTTAATAATGGTGGCCTTCAATGCGTCAAACTCCGGCGTACCGGGTTTTACGCGGCTGGCATCGGCCTGCGTTCTTGCGTATTGCGTAGCGGCGGCAAGGTTGGCGGAGGATAACGCACCACCGTTTGCGGCCGCATAAGCCAACAAGGCGTTCTTGTATTTTGTTCCCCAGCTCGTTGCGGTTTTCGTATCCGTTGCGCCACCGCTGTACAAGTCAAGGTTGTCCGCCAAAGGCTTTACGTTGTACGAATCGCCGGTGTTTTCCAACGACACGTAACTGCGAATTAAAAAGTCGCTGCCCTTCCATTCGATCTTGTGATTTTGCACAATCACGTTGTCCAACTGCACCTTGTTTCCGCGTTGAAACACGCCGTCCATCTTGCCCACACGATAGGCATACGACAATTCCGAACCGCCTTTCAATTTGTAATAAAACGAACCGTCGAATTTTAGGTTGTCCGCTTTTGGATTGATCAAATCTTTCTCCCAATAACCGGTTCTTGCTACCCGCAAGGTTTGATTGTTCTTGCCGTTAATGGTCAAGCCACCGATGGAAACAACGTTGCTGCCGGCTAACGCATCGTCACCGTATTTGTTCCAGCCATCAAAGGCCGTATTGAATTGGCCGTTCAGTTCGGGGAAAGAAGGATTGGCGCTTTTCAGGTTGGCCGTGTTTTGGTCGAGGCGTGTGTTCGACGACCAGTCGGTCCCCTGCATATAACCGAAATTCAGTTTGAACGCAAAACGGTTGAAGGCCTTTGCGTAACGAAGAGACGTTTCAGTTAAAATGCTCGGCGAATAATCAAGGCCGTCAACGTGATTGATGCCGGTCTTTTGATAAACGCTCAGGCCTTGAGAGGTGAAGGGAGATTTGGTAAGAAGATTGGCCATGCCGTTGATGGCATTCATGCCGTACAGCGCCGAAGCCGCACCCGGCGTGATTTCCACGCTTTGAATGTCGAGTTCTGTTGGACCGATGGCGTTGCCAAGCGGCACTCCGAGTGTAGCCGCTTGCATGTCCACGCCGTCCACCAATTGCATGAAACGAAAGTTGTTTGGAATGTTGAAGCCTCTTGTATTGGGCACTTTAAACGTAAGGCTCGACGTTGTCATCTGCACACCTTTCACGTTTTCCAATGCATCATAAAAACTTGGGGCCGGACTTTCTTTAATGGCTTTGATGTCGAGTTTTTCTATCGCCACCGGCGATTTTAAAATGCTTTCTCTTACTCTCGATGCCGTAATAACTACGGCGTTGCCCAACACGGTTTGCGTAGCCAGTGCCACGTCGAGTTTTGAGTCAAGTGTGTTGACGCGAATTTCCTGTGGCGCAAAGCCAACCGACGTAAACAAAAGCGTGAACGGTAGCTTTTCTTTTGTGCGCAGTTTGAAAGAGCCGTCGTTGGCGGTAACGGTTTGCGTTTTGGTCCCTTTGATGCTAACGGTTACGCCGTTCAGCGCTTCTTTCGTGTCCTGACCGGTGACAAGACCGGAAATTTCAATGGCGTCTTGTGCGTGTAAAACATTGAGAAGAAAAAGAGCGAAGAAAAAGAAAAAGCCCTTTTTAACTGTGTGGTGTTTTGAATTGTATGCGTGGTTCATGTTGATAAATCTTTGGAAGTAAACTGTTTTATTGTGCGTTGGTTTTGCGCTCTTTAGCGTACCAGCACTGGCAAAAAACATTGACGATGGCGTATGCTACGCAACAATGCATTTCGCAATTGCCAGCGGTTGGCAAAACGGTTTGACTCAGTTGTCTAAGAGTGCGTCAAAAGAGATAATTCGTTTCTGCGTGCGGATAGAGACGTTTCAACAACATCGGTTGTGGCGGGCGAAGGATGGATGCAACTGAAGCATGGTTTTGTTTGCGTTGTTCTTCTTCATACGAATAAGCGTTGGTCTTTAAATTCTTTCGTACAAGCTATCGTTTCGTTTTACAAGGGTCGTTTATAGCAATTTGCCAATGGCTTTCCAAAGCGTGTTGCAGCTTGTAAGCATCACCAGCAATCCTACCAAAATAAACATCGTTTTAATGGGCAATTTACCCACCAGTCTTGCGGCAATGGGCGCGGCAATCAAACCGCCGATGATGAGTCCTGCAATGTCAAAAAGCGGAAGGCTTTCGAGCAGGATAAAAAAGACCATCGAGCTGACAAAGACCACAAAGAATTCGGCGAGACAAACCGAACCAATCACGTAGCGCGGGCTTCTTCGCTTCGACATCAACGTGCTCGTAACAAGCGTACCCCAACCGCCGCCGGCAAAAGCATCCATAAAGCCGCCGGTTGCGGCCAGCCAGCCGGCACGCTTTACCTTGGTTTCATAAGTTGGTTTGCTAAAGGCTTTGCGCAAAATATAAAAGCCCAGATACACCGTATAAAGCGAAAGCGGTATGCGTACATAGGTTGAATATTTCTGCCCGAAATAAGCCACCGTAGCACCGAGCGCCGCACCAACGATGCCGGGTATAACAAGCGTCTTGAATAATTTTTTATTGATGTTGCCAAAGCGGTGATGGCTATAACCCGAAACGCCGCTGGAGAAAACTCTTGCTGCGTGAACGCGGCTGCTTACGATAGCGGGATTAACGCCGATTGCTAACAAGAATGTTGTCGAAATGGTTCCGTAACCCATGCCCAGCGAACCGTCAGTCATCTGTGCCAAAAAGCCGCAGAGCAACATCATCAAAAACATTTTCGTGTCAATGAACTGCGGTATGGTTTTGATGCTGCCGATTAATTTTTCAAACGGAACGTAAGACAAAACCGTGTGCCCGATGATCATGAAGACAAAGGCAAAGAGGCAGAGGAAAACAATTTTTTGCCAGAGCTTTTGCCCGGGCTTGTTTACCTCTTCAAGCGTCATTTGCTTCGACACCAGGGTTTTTGTCAGCTCGTTTAACTGCTTAACCTTTTCTTCGAAATTGCCATTAAGATTTTCACGAATAAGACTCAGATTGGTTGCAACGCCGTTTATTTCCGCGGGTATAGCGTCGTTCAAAACTTCCTTTAAACGTTTGGCAACCGTAGGCGATTTTCCGTTGGTGGAGATAGCAATCTTCACATTGCCTTTTTGCACAACGGAGCTTAAATAAAAATCGCAGAGGTCGGGTGTGTCGGCAACGTTTACCAGTTTATTTTTCGACTTGGCGGCAAGAGCGATTTCTGCGCTTTTGCTTTTGTCGTTGATGCCGATGATGACAATGTCAGCGCCGTCAACATCGCTTTCTTCAAAAGGCCTTTCTTCCAGTTGAATGTTTGGATAATCAATCGCCAAATCTCTGATCGTTTCGTTAATGCTTGTGGCAACCAGCTTAATCTTTGTGAGCGGCGAATTGTTCAAAACCGCCGAAAGCTTTTCCAGTCCCACGTTTCCGCCACCCACAATCAAAATGGAGAGTTGCTCCAATTTGAGGAAGACGGGAAATAATTTATTGGTTTCTTGCACAAGCATATTTAGCCCTTCTGATTAAAATGTTGAACAATGTTCACGCGAAAAATATTTTGATCTTCAAGGGTATTGTTTGCCCGCCATTGGAAAATTTTCATGTACTGTGTTTGCAACGCAACGGTACGGGAGACTTTAAGATTTACGCCAACCCAGGTGCGGTTTTGATCCAGAAAACGGTTGCTGTTCCAGTAGCCGGGACTGGCCATAAACTCGTTGCCAATCACCGGCGCTACTCTTCCTCCGCGCAATGGCTTTTGCAATTCTGTGCGATAACGCATCCGCGTCACGTAATCGTAGCTGTTCATTTTCTGTCCGTTTTTTACGCCTTGTATCCAGCGTTCTTCCACACGCATCCGTTGCCAAAATACCCACTTGCCTTTCAGTGTATAATTTACTTCCTGCCAGCCGCGCCACTCGTTTTTAAAAAAGAATTCGTCGAAGTATTGTGCACCGCGATACAAGCCAAGGCCTGCGCCCACACGCCACTTGTCGGTTAGCTTATCCGACAAGCCGAGGTCCAACACTTGCTCGTTCCACCGTTGCACCCATTGTTTTAAGTGCAATTCAGTTTCGGATACAATCGTCAACCGGTTGTTGAGATGAATGTTTCCGAAATGACAAAGCCAGACTCCGTTTGTATAAATTGTTTGCCGCTGCGCTTTCAATACCGTGGGCGAAAGCATCAGCAATGCAATTGCATACCTGCTTGTTATAACGGAAACCGATTTTAAACGGAACGATATGCGGCTGGCTCCTCTCATTCTACGAGGTTACCAATTTTTCCCGAATCACAAAATCACCAAACGTTTCGCCATTGATTCGATTGGCCGCGTAACGACCAAACAATTCATCTAGTTGTTCAAGAATGGCCTTTTCGTCAAGACTGTCTTTGTATTTTACGTTCAGCCTCTCTCCCAGCCTGTCGCCGCCAATATGCAAATTGTAGTGGCCCACTGATGTACCGATGAAGCCAATCTCCGCCAGCGTTGAACGTCCGCAACCGTTGGGGCAACCGGTCATGCGTATGCTGATTTCCTCGTTCAACAAATTGTGTTTTTGAAGAAGCAATTCAATCTTCGAAAGGAGCGTAGGCAAATAACGCTGCGCTTCAGCCATGGCAAGCGGACAAGTATTCAAGGCTACGCAAGCCACCGCGTTGCGGCGAATGCCGCTTGCTTTATCGGTATGCTCAATAAGTTTAAACTCGGTAAGTATAGATTCGATGGTTGCCTTGTCTTCAGCAGCAATGTCACCAAGCGTAAGATTTTGATTGGTTGTAAAACGAAAATTCGCTTTGCCTGTTTTCGCAATCTTCAGCAAGGCTGTTTTCAGCTTGATGTTTTTATCATCGGTCACGCGGCCGTTTTCAATAAATACCGTGTAATGCCAATTTCCGTCACTGCTTTGTTCCCAACCAAAATGATCGCGGCGTTCGGTGAACGTGTAAGACTTTGCGGGTTCAAACGAAAAGCCCAAACGCTTTTCTGTTTCGGCTTTGAACGCTTCAACGCCCATGTTGTCAACCGTGTATTTCAAGCGGGCCAGTTTGCGGTCGCTGCGGTTGCCGTAGTCGCGTTGCACGGTGGCAATTGTGTAAACAGTCTCAATCAGCTTTTCTTCGGGCACAAAACCAATCACCGTTGCCAGTCGCGGGTAAGTTGCCGCATTGCCGTGCGTCATTCCCAAACCACCACCAACGGCCACGTTGAAGCCAAGCAATTTTTCATTTTCAATTATCGCAATCAGCGCAACGTCGTTGCTGAAAACATCTATGTCGTTGTTGGGCGGAATGGCAATGGCCACTTTGTATTTGCGCGGCATGTAACGGTCTTGGTACAGCGGATCGTCTTCGGTTGTCTCCACCAACTTTTCTTCGTCCAACCACACTTCGTAATAGGCTCTTGTTTTGGGACGCATGGCTTCGCTGATCTTTCTCGCGTAGCCGTGAATGTGAGCGTGCAGCGGCGAAATAGAGGGATGGCTACTGGCAATTACGTTGCGGTTTACGTCGCCGCAGGCCGCGATGGAATCAAGGCCAACGAGATTAAAATCTTTCAGCGTGGGTTTCACGTTGTGCTTTAAGATGCCGTGCAACTGTATCGTTTGCCGCGTGGTGATTTTTATTACCCCGGTTGAATACTTGCCGGCAATATGATGCGCCCCAATCCATTGTTCGGGTGTCAGCAATCCACCCGGAATGCGCATGCGGATCATAAACGAATAAAGCTTGTCGAGCTTTTGCGCCGCACGTTCTTCGCGCAGGTCGCGGTCATCTTGCACGTACATGCCGTGAAACTTCGTCAACGCATGATCGTGTTCACGCACCGCACCGGTCAGTTCATCCAGCAGGCTTTCTTTTAACGTTCCACGCAAGCCCATGCTGGCTTGCTTTATTTTTTCTACACCCGATAAATTCTTTTGCTCCGTCATTTGTAATTATATTTTTGAACCAGAGGTTCGTCTATCTATAAAGCTTTCGTTGCGTCGCACTCTTGTACTGCAACAAGTCTATTCGGCGGCCCATCCCGACCTTCCCGGTGGGAAGGCCATCCGCCGCACTGGGCCAGCTTTGCGACGTTTCGTTTTTATTTCAATTCTTACAAAAGCATTGAGCTTATCTTTTGCTTTCAACCTGTTTCCACCCTTCCCACCGGGAAGGGCTTTAGCACCATCAACAACAATCAGAAATGGTTGTTGGGATGGGCCGTTTAAAACACCTCCTTCTCGTAACGCCCAGCCTTTTTCAACTCTGCGAAATATTTTGCAGCTTCTTCTTCTGAAATGTTTTTGCCTTCTTTGATAATTTGCTTCAAAGCGCTTTCAACCTTTTCGTGCAACGGGCCTTTCTCGCCGCACAAGTAAACGCTTGCGCCGCCTTCAATCCATTCGAACAATTCTTTTGCGTGTTGCAGCATCTTGTGCTCTACATAAATTCTCTCTTCACCATCGCGACTAAACGCTACGTTCATTTTTGTAAGCGAGCCTGTTGCTAAATATGATTGCCATTCGGTTTGATAAAGAAAGTCCGTAGCAAAATGTTGCTCGCCGAAGAACAACCAACTGCGGCCGGTAGCACCTTGTGCATCGCGTTCGGCAACGAAGGAACGGTATGGCGCAATGCCAATGCCGGGGCCAATCATGACGATGTCTTTTTCGGGAGCGGGCAACTTGAACGCACGGTTCTTGTGAATGTAAAAACGAAACACAGTGCCTACTTCAATCTCGCCCATAAACTCACTGCACAAACCAAAATGTTGGTTGTCTTCCAACAAAAAGCTGTGCTTGCCAACCGTGAGGTGCAGTTCACCTTCGTGCACCGATGGTGACGAAGAAATGGAGTACAATCGCGGTGCAATTGACTTGAGCAACTTTATCACTTCTGCGCCTTGCGCGGCATCTTTCACCGGGTAAATGCGCAACAGGTCTTTGAAATCCATGCGGGTGTCGGGAATCTGCTGACCCGTTATTTCCGCATAGCTTTTTATGGTTGACGTTAGCAGGTAGCAAACGTTCAATTCTTTTGTCAACAACTCTTCTACCGTGCCGTTGTGCTTTTCGGTTGCAAGCACAAGGTTGCGGTCAATGCCCGTTAGCTTAATGATTTCTTCAACAACTGCTTTCCTGTTTTGCGGAACAATGGCGAGTGAATCACCGGGTTCGTATTCCACGACTTCGTTCACACCAATCTCAATGTGAAAGGTTTGCTTTTTAGAGCCGCGGCCGTTCAGGTTTATGTTGGTGAGAATTTTCCCTTCGTAATATCTTTTGCCTTTTACTTTTGGCGCGGCCGGTACTGCTGCCGTTGAAGGCTTTGCGGCAACCACTTCTTTTGGCGCATCTGCAGATTTAACCGTATTCAGAACAGTGTCAAACCATTTGTCCGCATCTTCTTCGTAATCCACGTCGCATTTTTGCAAAGGGGCCAAACGATTACCGCCCAACTTTTGCAACTGCGCATTCACGTCTTCACCGGTTTTGCAAAACAGTGGGTAAGCCGCATCGCCCAATCCCAGTACGGCGTATTTTAAATTGGGCAACGCAAGGCCGCCGGCAAACAAAGCATCGTAAAACTTTTTTGCGCCAACCGGTGGCTCGCCTTCGCCTTGCGTGCTGATGACAACAAAGAACAATTCTTCTTTTAAAAGATCTGCTGGTTTGTATTGATCAAGTGAAACAAGCTTTACTTGCACGCCGCTTTTCTTTGCTTTACCTGCAAGTGCAATTGCGAGCTTTTTTGCGTTGCCGGTTTCGGTACCGTATGCAAGAGTGATGCGGCCCGTCCCAACCTTCCCGGTGGAAAGGCCATCCGCGCTGCGCTCCTCGCTGTGCGGGGACTCAACATTTTTATTCGATTCTTCAACAGGCGAGGGCTGTGGGTTGGAAAGCCCCTCCACCGGAAGGGTTTGGGGAGGCCGTCCCAACAAGCCCGTCAAATAACCGTTCAGCCAAATGATTTCATCGCGGGACAAATCTGCCACCAACTCGTTTACAAGCCTAATTTTTGCGTTCCCTAACATCGTTTTTGTTTATGCTGTTAAGCCAAGAATTTCAATTTTTGCTGCCGTTCTTTCGTACAGTGCTTTAAAGTATTCCGCCGTTTGCGATTCTTCGGCCTTCCAACCAAAGCCTTTGTGCAAACCCACCACTTTTCCAATAATCACAAGCGTCGGAGAAAAGAAAACTTTATTCTTCAAGGTTGTTTCGTAATCGTACAAACTGCTGGTGTAAACTTTTTGGTAAGGTGTTGTAGCTTGTTCAATCACGGCCAATTCTTTTGCCGCGTCAATTCTATTTTCAACAAGCTTTGCTACTACGTTGTCCAGCGTTTCCGACGACATGTAAAACACAAGCGTGTCTTCGGTTTGCGCCAACTCTTTCCAATAAGCTTCCGTTACCACATCCGATTTATACGCCGTTAAAAAACGAACCGCTGTGGAATGATTGCGTGCTGTAAGCGGAATACCGGTGTAAGCCGCGGCACCCAAGGCAGCGGTAATGCCGGGCACAAGCTCATAAGGAATTTGATGCTGCACGAGTGTTTCCAATTCGTCCAATACGTTAGAGAAAATGGAAACATCACCGCCTTTCAAACGAACCACAAGCTTTCCTTCGCCAGCATAACTCACCATCAATTCATTAATAGTTTGTTGCGGGGTGGAAGCGCCTCTTCTGCATTGCTTGCCCACGTAAACAATCTCCGCCTGCGGCGAAACATAGGCCCGCAAAATCTCAGGGCTGACCAGTCGGTCGGCTAACACTACGTCGGCGGTTTGCAGGATCCGATAAGCCTTGATGGTAAGCAGTTCCGGGTCGCCCGGTCCGGCTCCTATGAGAATCACTTTGCCTTTCATCGTTGTTCGTTTTGCTTTGAACAAACAACAGCAAGACAAGGCCTTTTACCACGCGAAGCGGTGTGACGGCGGTTGTAATTGTGCTGTTGAAAATTCTTTTCATGATAAAAGTGAATGATGAATAGTGAAGAGTCAATCATTCACAATTGACTGTTCACTATTGACTTTGTTATTGAAACAATCCTTCAATGGATAGATAGCGTTCGCCGGTATCGTAGTTGAAGGTTAGAACCTTTGCGCCTTTTGGAATTTCAGGAAGTTTTTTTGCCACGGCCGCAACGGCCGCGCCGGTTGAAATGCCGGCAAGAATTCCCTCTTCTTTTGCAAGGCGTTGTGCGTAATCGAATGCCTCGTCTTTTTCCGCTGTAATCACACCGTCCAATACTTCACGGTTTAAGATGGAAGGAATGAAATTGGCACCCAGTCCTTGCAAGGGATGCGGGCCCGGTGCCCCGCCACTGAGGATTGGTGAAAGTGCCGGCTCAACAGCAAACACTTTTAGTCCCGGAATGGCTTTCTTAACCACTTCCGCAATCGCGGTTATGTGTCCGCCCGTGCCCACACCGGTAATGACATAATCCAGTCCGCTTTCCTTAAAATCGTTGATGATTTCCTGTGCGGTTGTTTTGCGGTGAATTTCCACATTGGCTTCGTTATCGAACTGTTGTGGTATCCATGCGTTTGGTGTTTCTTTCGCCAACTCCTGTGCTTTTTCAACGGCTCCTTTCATCCCTTTCTCACGTGCCGACAAAACAAACTCAGCGCCGTACAACGACATTAAACGGCGGCGTTCAATGCTCATGCTTTCGGGCATTACCAAAATAAGTTTGTATCCTTTTACTGCTGCAACAAGCGCCAGTCCAATGCCGGTGTTGCCAGAAGTTGGTTCAATAATGACGCTGTCTTTTTTCAGAATTCCTTTTTGCTCGGCGTCCTCAATCATTGACAGTGCGATGCGGTCTTTTATGCTGGCGCCAGGATTGGAGCGTTCGAGCTTAATCCATACTTCGTGGTCGGGGAAAAGTTTTTTTAACCGTACGTGCGGTGTATTGCCTATCGTTTCTAAAATGCTGTTCGCTTTCATCGTTAGATGTTTTAGATGATAAAATTGATTGGTTCTGGGAATGGGTTTTTGTCTTTGATTTTTATTTCGCTCTTGTGGTACACAACCGAATTTGACGGCACGCTGTACGTGAGCCAAACGTTGCCGCCGATGATGCTTCCTTTGCCAATGACGGTTTCACCGCCGAGGATCGTGGCGCCGGAATAAATCACCACTTCGTCTTCAATGGTTGGATGACGTTTGCTTCTGGCCAATTCCTTGGCAACGTTTAGTGCACCAAGAGTTACACCCTGATAAAGCTTTACGTTGCTGCCGATCACCGTTGTTTCACCTACGACGATTCCAGTTCCGTGGTCAATGGCAAAGGCAGTTCCGATTCTTGCTCCCGGGTGAATGTCGATGCCTGTTTTGCTGTGTGCGAATTCAGTAAACAATCGTGGCAAAAGCTTTACGCCTTGCTTCCACAACTGGTGCGACAAGCGATAAACAACCGTAGCAAAAAAACCGGGATAAGCAACCACCACTTCGGCAATGCTTTGCGCTGCGGGGTCGAAGTCGAGAATGGCTTGCGCGTCTTGCAAAAGAATTTTATAGAGATGCGGCAACTCAGCGAAGAAAGTGTTGGCAATCGTTTCTACTTCTGCTTCGTTCTTGCTGGTTTCTGCCAGCAGCAAAGCAAGGTTGCTTTTTAACCGTTTGTACTCGGCTTCCGTTTGAACATAATTCATTTTCTTTCCACCGGCCACAAAAAGAAAGTGAAACGCATCGCCAACGAAGGTTTCAGCGGTATGCTTGTCCGGAAAGCGTTGCGAAAGTTCGCTCCGGCTCTCCGTTAATTCGTACAAAAAATTTGCTTCGTTCATTTTTGTTCAGCCCATCCCGACCTTCCCGGTGGGAAGGCCATCCGCCGCACTGGGCCAGCTTTGCGACGTTTCGTTTTTATTTCAATTCTTACAAAAGCATTGAGCTTATCTTTTGCTTTCAACCTGTTTCCACCCTTCCCACCGGGAAGGGCTTTAGCACCATCAACAACAATCAGAAATGGTTGTTGGGATGGGCCGCTATTGCAGCAACAAGGCGCCAGAAGTCATGTTGCTCGTTTGATCAATCAATATCGCGGTGCCGTTCGAAGACAACTTCGTGTACGCATCATAAGACAACGGCTCCGCTGTTTTTATCCGCACTTTTACCACGTCGTTCAATTTGGCCGACTGCGGCGAAGGATGTTGTTCCAGCGTATTCACGTCCAGCTTGTATTCGATTTCTTTAACAACCGCTTTCACTCTGCGTGAGCCTTTTTGCAAAAGATATTTAGCCCCTTCGTGTAATTCCTTTGCGTCCATCCAGCACACAAAAGCGTCGAACTCCTGTTCAAACTTTGGCAACTCGTGCTCTTTCACAAAAGCGTCGCCGCGGCTGATGTCAATGTCGTCTTTCAGGTGAAGAATCACGCTCTGCCCGGCATAAGCTTCTTTCACTTCTTTCCCGGCTGCTTCAATCGCACTGATGGATGAAGTAAGGCCTTCGGGAAGAATTCGCACGACATCGTCAACTGCGTAGCTGCCGTTACTGATTCGTCCGGCGTAGCCACGGTAATCGTGCAAGTCTTCCGACTGCGGACGAATGACGTACTGAACTTGAAAGCGTGCAGGCGCATCGGTTGCACCGTGCGTCACTTCCAAATTCTCTAAATAAGAAAGCAAGGGTTCGCCTTTGTACCAGGGAAATTCAGGCGAGGTTGTTATGATGTTATCACCTTTCAACGCACTCATTGGAATGTAGTAAACGTCTTGCAGGTTTAATTGCTTAGCCAGTGCTTTGTATTGTTCAACAATGACATCGTAAACAACTTTGTCGTAATCCACCATGTCCATTTTGTTGATGGCAACAATCACGTGTGGAATTTGGAGCAAGGAAGCAATGATGGAATGACGCTTGGTTTGTTCCACCACGCCGTTACGGGCATCAACAAGGATGACAATGCAATCAGCATTGGAAGCTCCGGTGATCATGTTGCGGGTGTACTGTATGTGCCCCGGTGCGTCGGCAATAATGAACTTACGCTTGGGCGTAGAAAAATATTTATACGCTACGTCAATAGTAATGCCTTGTTCTCTTTCGGCACGCAAACCATCGGTCAGCAAAGCCAAGTCAATCTCCGAATGCACCGCGTTCTTACTTTGCTTTTTCAGCGTTTCAAATTGGTCAACAAGAATGCTTTTGCTATCGTAAAGCAAGCGGCCGATCAAGGTGCTTTTTCCATCATCAACGCTGCCGGCGGTTATAAATCGTAAAAGGTCCATAATGTTTTTTTTGGTGAAACGTCAGACGTGAGAAGTGAGACAAAGGAGTCTTCTGTTTGACGTTTAACGTTTCACGTCTGACGTTAAAAATATCCGTTCACTTTTCTGTCTTCCATTGCCGCTTCTGAAATGCGGTCGTCTATTCTTGTTTCGCCGCGTTCGCTGATTCTTGTTGCCGTGATTTCAGAAATAATATCATCAATGGTCGATGCACTGCTTTCTACCGCAGCCGTACACGTCATGTCGCCAACCGTGCGATAGCGAACACGTTTTGTTGAAACAACATCGCCTTTATCAATACGGATGAATTCGGAGGTTGCAATCAACTGACCTTCGTATTCAAGAATCTCTCTTTCGTGCGAGAAATAGATGGAAGGCAAGCTAATTTTTTCGCGGCGGATATAATTCCAAACGTCAAGCTCTGTCCAGTTTGAGATGGGAAACACGCGAACGTTTTCGCCTTTGTTGATTTTTCCGTTGTAAATGTTCCAGAGTTCGGGCCGTTGCTTCTTTGGCTCCCATCCGCCAAATTCATCACGAATGGAGAAGATGCGCTCTTTCGCTCTTGCTTTTTCTTCGTCGCGACGAGCGCCACCAATACAAGCGTCAAATTCAAATTCTTCAATGGTATCGAGAAGCGTAAAGGTTTGCAAAGCGTTGCGGCTGGCAAGTTTGCCCGTTTTTTCTTTTAAACCTTTTGCCTTGATGGTGTCTTCTACTTTGCGAACAATCAGTTGTTCGCCCAACGTTTTTGCAAGGTTGTCGCGGAAGTCCAGTGCTTCTTGAAAATTGTGGCCTGTATCAATGTGCACGAGCGGAAAAGGAAACTTGCCGGGACGAAAGGCTTTCAACGCAAGGTGCACAAGCGTTATTGAATCTTTTCCGCCTGAAAACAACAAGGCCGGTTTTTCAAACTGCCCAGCCACTTCACGCAGAATGTAAATCGCTTCTGCTTCCAATTGGTCTAAATAATCTAATCGTGAGTTCATATAAAAAGTTTACGTCGTTGCTGTTTGATGTACGTGTAAGCCGCATTCTTTTTTGCTGGCGTCTTCCCACCACCAGCGGCCAGCACGAAAATCTTCACCGGGTTTGATGGCACGAGTACAAGGCGCACAACCAATGCTGACAAAGCCGCGATCATGCAAAGCATTATAAGGCACGTTACGCTGGTCAATGTATTGCCGCACCTCTTCGGTTGCCCAATGCAGCAGCGGATTGTATTTAATGATTTGATTCGCTTCGTCCCACTCAAGTATCTGCATGTCGCTGCGGTTAGGCGAGTGTTCCGCACGAAGTCCGGTAATCCAAACCGCCTTGCCGGCCAACGCTCTTTTCAAGGGCTCTACTTTGCGGATGTGGCAGCAGCTTTTTCTGTTTTCAACCGATTCGTAAAATGAATTCGGACCGTACTCCCGAACAAATTCCTGCAATTTTTCCGTTTGCGGATAATAAGCGTCAATCGTTAATTGATAGCGTTCCAACGTACGGCTCCAGGTTGAATACGTCTCGGGAAACAAACGCCCTGTATCCAATGTGAAAATGGAAACAGGAATGGCCGTTTCACTGATGTAATCGGTGATGACCTGATCCTCGTAACTAAAGCTGGTGGAGAAGACGAGTTGTTCCGGAAATGCTTCGTTAAGTTTTTCCAGCGCTTCGTTTATGGACAAGCCCGAAATGTACTGTTGCAAAGACAGAAAACTGTCTTTAAGCTGAATAGACATAGCCTAATCGTTTTACGTGAACAAAAACTTTAAATAGAAAGCAATCGTGTAAGAGAGAGAAGTTGCAAGAGGACTTAACACTTACAACAGCAAGCGGCGAACTTTTGACAACAACAACAAGCAGCCGCAAACTTGAAGGCGTTGGCTACAGTTGTCTTTGAGGGAAATGTTGTTGTCTTTTTCATTGTCGTTAAAAATTGATCGGAAAGCTCATCACGGAAAGTGCCAAATAAAAAAGCACCGCTGATTTGTCAGAGGTGCTTGTACTATTTTGTTTGTTTAAAGTAGTGAGCATCTGACTTATCTGACCGCGCCGTTGCGCGGATTGGAAGTGGCACCTTGCTTTCAACTGTATTACGTCACGCCAATCGTGTCAAAATTGTTGAAGACAGGTTGCCAAGGTTTCATCGGGCCAATTCCCTACACCTTTCTTGATAAGCAATAAAAGAACTTGAAGCGAATATAAAAAGCAATTCCCATAACGCTTGTGGCTTTTGCATTTTTTTTTGAAACGGCGTTGTAAGTTTTGGCCCAAATCCGTTCTTTTTTTATCGAAAAATATGATGACCAACAATCATTTTTCCCGCTTTTAGTAAAATTATTTTTCTTGTTGCTTACGGGGGAAATTACAAAGACAAGCAACCGGCCGAATGGCAAACACGGTCGCCAAGCCTACAAGGGATTTTTTTTGTGAACCAAGAAATAATACCAATAAAAATTCCCGGAACGAGCCGGGAATTTTTCCTATCAACCATTGGTAAATGCAAAGCATTCAAACAATGCAAGTGAATTGTTACGCTACCATCTCTTTTCTTGAAGGCTCCATTACGTATTCAACGTTGGCAGACTTCACAGTCTTTACAATACGGCCCGCAACTTTATAAGGATCGGCGGCGCTGTTCGGACGGCGATCTTCCAGCCAGCCTTTCCATCCTCTTTCAACGGTAGCAATGGGTATGCGGATAGACGCACCGCGATCCGATACACCGTATTTGAAATCGGTGATGGCTGCGGTTTCGTGCTTTCCCGTTAAGCGCAAGTGATTGTCAGAACCGTAAACAGCAATGTGCTCCGCAACTACAGGACGGAAAGCTTCACAAATTCTTTCGTACGTCTCGCGGCTGCCGCAGTTACGCAAAATGCTGTTGGAGAAATTGGCGTGCATGCCGCTTCCGTTCCAATCCAAAGCACCCAGCGGTTTGCAATGCCAGTTAATGGTAACACCGTATTTTTCGCCGATGCGTTCAAGCAAATAACGGGCAATCCAGGTTTGATCGCCGGCTTCTTTGGCGCCTTTGGCAAATACCTGAAACTCCCATTGGCCAGCGGCCACTTCAGCATTAATGCCTTCCACATTTAAGCCCGCATCAAGGCAAGCATCGAGGTGTTCTTCAACCATAGCACGGCCGAAAGCATTGGCTGCGCCAACCGAACAATAGTAAGGGCCTTGCGGACGCGGGTAGCCGTCTTTCGGAAAGCCGAGGGGTCTATTTGTTTCAGGACTCCACAGGAAATATTCCTGCTCAAAGCCAAACCAGAAATCATTGTCATCGTCGTCAATGGTTGCACGGCCATTGGATTCATGTGCCGTACCGTCGGCATTCAATACTTCGCACATCACGAGATAGCCGTTTCTGCGTTGCGGATCGTTTACAATGAACACGGGTTTCAACAAACAGTCGGAAGAACCGCCCGGCGCTTGCTCGGTTGAAGAACCATCAAAGCTCCACATGGGACAATCTTCCAAAAGGCCGCTGAAGTTTTTTTCAATTTTTGTTTTGCTGCGAAGGCTTTGAACGGGCTTGTAGCCGTCGAGCCAGATGTACTCTAACTTAGAAGCTGACATTGTCGTTGCGTTTTGTTTATTTAAATTTTGATTTAGACTTTTTCTTTTGCGTGGCCGTTTTCGGCAAGGATTCCGAACACGTGGTCAATGTGGATTTCTTTCTCTGTAACGCCGTCCTCAGTGGTAACAAGCAGCGTTCCTTGTACATAGTTTTCGTCGTGCTGCGAAGCGTCAAGACCGGCCTCTTCATCTTCATCGCTTACACGCAAGGGAACAATGAAGTTGATGAACTTGAAAATGAGGAAGGACACAACGAAACTGTAACCAACGGCGCAACCCATTGCTTTTACTTGCGTAAGAAAGAAAGAAAAATTGCCGAAGGCCCAACCGTCGCTGCCTGCAGGATAAATAGCTTTGGAAGCGAAGATGCCCGTCATCAACATACCAACCATACCGCCCACACCGTGGCAGGGAAATACATCAAGCGTATCGTCGAGGGATGATTTCGATTTGATGTAAACGGCTACATTTGAAATGAGCGCTGCAACAACACCAATAAAAATGCTTGGCGCAATGGCAACATAACCAGCCGCCGGCGTAATGGCAACGAGGCCTACTACCGCACCTACGCAAAAGCCCACTACCGATGGTTTCTTGCCCCGCAACACATCAAAAAACATCCACGATAAGCCGGCAGCGGCAGCTGCGGTGTTGGTTGTCATAAATGCAGAAACAGCGGTTGCATTAGCACCCAACGCTGAACCGGCGTTGAAACCGAACCAACCGAACCAAAGCAGTCCCGTACCAATTAATATGTACGGAATGTTGGCAGGCTTGTGTGCAATGTTTTCTATGTGCGCCTTTCTGCGTTTTAAAACCAAGGCGCCCGCCAAAGCAGCACAACCGGCAGAAATGTGAACCACCGTGCCGCCGGCAAAATCAAGCGCACCCATTTTAGCCAAGAAGCCATCCGGATGCCAGCTCCAATGCGCAAGGGGTGCATAAACCAACAAGCTGAACAAAACAGTGAACAAAACATACGCAACGAAGCGCATACGTTCGGCGATGGCACCCACAACCAGACCCGGAGTAATGATGGCAAACATTAATTGAAAAGCAGCGAACAAAGATTTGGGAATGGTAGGCGCACCAACCCAAGGTTCACCCGAAGCAACGCCCTTAAAAAACAAATGTGTTTTGGGGCTTCCAATAAAACCAAGACCAGCAATCTTTACGCTTTCACCAAAGCAAAGACTGTAACCCACAACCACCCAAAGCACACCCACCACACCGGCAGCTACCACGCTCTTCATCATGGTTGAAAGGATGTTTTTGCGATGCACCATGCCACCGTAAAAGAAGGCCAATCCCGGCGTCATTAAAAAAACCAGCGCCGCCGCAACGATGATCCAGGCAATGTCGGCAGGTACATATTTACCCGCGTCAAAATTGGGCAACGTGGGCACGAAAAGCGATGCTACCGCAATGGCTACCAACACGACAAAGGGTGCTGCTGATTTTAGTGTGATTTTGTTCATTGCTTATTGTTTTAATTGACGAATAAATTTTTTAGAATTGGTAAACTGCTGCGAAGAGAACATTCGCCGACCATTTTACCGGCTTGGCGCTTGCGTCTGTAAAAAGTGTTTGGCTTGCTTTGTCCAGTCTGAATTCAGGAATGAATGTGAAATTGTCTGCACGAATGTTGGCCGAAAGCGTAGAAGCAAAGATGCTTCCGCCTTTCGGCTGCGAACCAAACATTTTTAATTGCTTGTCGTCGTTGAAGTATTCCTCACGCAGCGTTAATCCGAAAGTTTTGGATGGGTCGAAATTGACATACAAGGCTGACCCCCACCAGCTTTTGGCTTCGTCGTATTTGTCCTTGCCAAAGTAAAGTGTGGTGCGGTTCAGCGTACCGTTATAGCCCAGGCTAAACTTGCTGCTCAATTTGCTCGTCAGTACCAAGTCATATTGATGAGTCTTTGAAGAATCTATGTTCTGCCCTCCTACAAAGTTGATGTAGGCTTTAAATAAGTCGCTTGGCGCATAGCTATACTGGGCAAGAAAGGTTTTATGGTTTAGCACACCGTCCGGTACGTATTTATAATCAGTTGGATTGGCAATGCCCACCATAAAACCGCTTGTTCCGTAAGAAGCTTCAGCCTTTACACCGGTATGAAAGAACGGTCCGTTGGTAAACATATAGGACATGCTGTAATTGCGATTGGCGTATGCATCTACCAGTTCGTAACCCACATGAGTAGCCCAGCTTCCCGCAGTTAGTTTGAGCCAATTGTTAAGGGAATAACTTATATAAAGCTGCTTAACAGCCTGCAAAATGCCTGCGTCATTGTAAGAAAACTCCTGCGCCCTTTTGCCAAAGCCTAAATCAGCCACCAATTCTACCTTGGTTGATTTGTAGTCAAGCTTTACGCTAGCCATGCCCAATTCAAAAGTGTTATGGGAGTTGGTAAAAGAAGTCAGGTTATTAGCCTTAGACTTTCCGAAGTCGTATTTATAGTACAGGTCGGCGGAACCCGTAACGGATAAAGACGAGGCCGGTTTGGTAGAATCCTGCGCAAACGCGTTGTTAAGTAACGAGATGGCCATACCCGACAGAATTAGATTTCGTAACATTGCAATTGCATTTTGATGTTAATAAGAAAAGGTATTGCACGGCCGAAGCTTGTTCCAGAAGCTTTCGTCGCAAGCAATACCTTTTTAATTCGTTAGTGGTCGTTCAGGATAAAGAATTCTTCGTATTTCGATTAACTAACCCTTACTTGATCAAGTATTTCCTAAATCGTATTTGGACTATTCTTTCGTAAAAATATAGGATAAAAATAAAAAACTATCCTGTTCTGTTATATTTTTTGATTTTTTCTGTAATTAGTCAAATTTAATAGCCTTAATCAACTGAATAAGTCAAAAATTTTAAACTATTTTGAAAATTTATATACATAGTAATTAAACTAATATGAAAGTTTTAAACAGGGTTATCCGATTCGCATAGGAGCGGTTTATAGACTCATGAAAGAAAATTTGAATTATGAAGATTGCCCGTATTGACTAGTAGCAGAAGAGCCCAAGCCCTGATTTTAAAGATTAGTCAGGCTATGAAGAATGTCGCCCAATATATCGTCCCTGTTTTCCAATCCTACAGAAATCCGGATCAGCCCCGGCGTAATGCCGACCGTTTGTTGCTCTTCTTCGGTAAGTTTTGCGTGAGTTGTACTGGCCGGATGGGAGGCAATGCTACGCGTATCGCCAAGATTTGCTGTAAGAGAAAGGATTGTAAGATTGTTTAGAAACTTTCGCCCGGCTTCCACTCCTCCTTTCAGTTCAAAACAAACAAGGCCACCACCGTCGCTCATTTGCTTTTTGGCAATTTCGTGCTGCGGATGAGAAGGCAGAAACGGGTATTTCACCCAGTTTATTTGCGGATTTCCTTCAAGCGACCGGGCGATAAAATGGGCGCTGGAGGCGTGCCGTTGCATTCGAACTTCCAAGGTTTCAAGGCTTCTGCTCAAAAGCCAGGCATTGAACGGGGAGAGAGCCGGACCGGTACTGCGTGCAAACAGGTAAATCTCTCTAATCAGATCTTTTCTTCCAACAACCACGCCGCCGAGTACTCTCCCCTGTCCGTCGAGCCATTTTGTAGCCGAATGCACAACGAGGTCTGCCCCAAAGGCAACAGGCTGTTGGGTGACGGGAGTGGCAAAACAGTTGTCAACATTCAGAATGAGATTGTGTTTTTTAGCCAATGCCGAAATCGCTTCCAAATCAATAATATCAAGACCTGGATTGGTTGGCGTTTCCACGTAAATCATCCTGGTATTTGGCCGGATAAAGCTTTCCCAGGTTTCAGGCTTGTTGGCTTGAAAATAACTGTGTTCAATGCCGTATTTGGGGAGATATTTGGTAATAACCGTGTGCGTGCTGCCAAAAATAGCGCTGCATGAAAGCAAGTGATCGCCCTGTTTTAAAAGTGCCATGAACGAGGCAAAAACAGCGCTCATGCCCGATGCTGTTGCGTAACCTGCTTCAGCGCCTTCCAAAATGCACACCCTGTCAATAAACTCTTGCACGTTGGGATTACTGAAACGGCTATAAATATTGTCATCATTTTCATCGGCAAATGCAGCCCGCATTTCTTCGGCATTGTCAAAGCAAAAACTACTGGTTAAAAAAAGCGGCGACGAGTGTTCCATTTCGTTCGTACGGTCAACCTGTTTGCGTATGGCTTGGGTAATGCGGTGTTGAGACATGTAATTTGTTTTAGTAGAAATTGATGCGAAGTAAAATTCAAAAGTAAAAAGGAAACGTTGACAATGACCGAAACCTTTCTATCTCCTTCCACTTCAGGTCTTCTATCCATTGCTGATATTTTACAAAATTGAATTCACGCATGTTTCTATTTTCGCAGCCACAATTTTTAAATGAAACACTTCCACTACCAACGTGAATTTGAAACCGAGACTGGTGCTGTTCTCCCCAAATTAACCGTTGCATATCAAACATACGGGCACTTGAACGATGCGAAGAATAACGTGGTCTGGATCTGTCACGCACTAACAGCAAATGCAAACGTTGTTGAATGGTGGCCGGGTGTTGTGGGCGAGAATTGTGTCATTGATCCTTCCAAATATTTTATCGTATGTGCCAACATCCTTGGCTCCTGCTACGGCAGCACAGGGCCGTTAAGCATCAATCCAAAGACCGGCGAACCCTATTATCATCAATTTCCTATGATAACCATCCGTGACATGGTGAAAGCACACGGCTTGTTGCGGGATCATCTTCAAATCCAAAACATTTACCTGCTTATTGGCGGCAGCATGGGCGGTTACCAAGCGTTGGAATGGTGCCTGACTGAACCCGAACGGATCGAGAATATGTTTTTGATTGCCACGTCTGCAAGAGAAACCGCCTGGGGCATCGCCATTCACACCGCGCAGCGGTTAGCGATCGAAGCAGATTGTACCTGGAATAATTCCTCACCTGAAGCCGGCAGCAACGGATTGAAAACGGCCCGCGCCATCGGCATGTTAACCTATCGCAATTACAACACGTTCAAACTCACGCAAACCGATACAGATAACAACAAGACCGACCATTTCAAAGCCTCTTCCTATATTATTCACCAGGGAAATAAATTGGTGAAACGTTTCAACGCGTTTAGTTACTGGTTTCTGACCAAAGCACTTGATAGCCATAACCTCGCCAGAGGACGAAGCGATTCCCTGGAAGAAGTATTAAAAAACATTCGTCAAAAAACCTTGCTGATTGGCGTCCGCTCAGATTTGCTTTGTCCTCTGGCCGAGCTCGAGTTTCTTGCACAGCACCTGCCCGAGAACCGTTTTCACGTGATTGACTCCGTCTTTGGGCATGATGGATTTTTAACCGAATATGCCCAAATAGCAAGGCTTCTAAGCGATTGGCTACAATAGATGGGCGTCATATTTTACGCCAATTTTTTTTGAAGAAATCCTCTGCAATTACGAGCAAGGACTAATTTTTTCCTATTTTCAAATCCGTTGCTTGCTATTTGCTTTTACTAGACTATTCAAACAATCGTCATCTATGGCAAGCAACAGCGGATTATACTCTCCCCTTTTTGAGCACGATGCGTGCGGCATTGGTTTCGTAGCCAACATCAAAAGCTACAAATCGCACCAGATTGTTTCCGATGCACTGACCATCCTGGAGAACATGGAGCACCGCGGTGCTTGCGGTTGCGAAAACAATACCGGCGATGGCGCAGGTATTATGATTCAAATGCCGCACGAGTTCTTTTTTGACGAATGCGTGAAACTTGGCGTGCATCTTCCTTCGTTTAAAAAATACGGCGTGGGTGTGCTGTTCTTTCCAAAAGACATTCGCCTGAAAGAAGAATGCCGCAGTGTTTTTAACCGTTGCGCGGAGAAACTCGGCATAGAGGTTTTGGCTTACCGAAAAGTGCCGGTTAATCCCGACAACATCGGCAACAGTGCTTTATCCGTTGAACCTGAAATTGAACACGTATTTGTTGCCTGCCCCGATCACATCACTAATCCAGACGATTTTGAACGCAAACTTTTCCTCTTAAGAAATTATGCAAGCCACACAGTGGCTGATACGGTAAAGAAAGACAGCATTGGTTTTTACATCGCATCCATGTCGTACAAAACCGTTGTGTATAAAGGACAATTAACCAGCGGACAACTTCGCGGTTATTTTCCCGATTTAAGCAACAAACGTTTGGTGTCTGCCTTCGGCTTGGTGCATTCACGCTTCGCAACAAATACCTTCCCTTCGTGGAAGCTAGCGCAGCCTTTCCGTTACATTGCGCACAACGGCGAAATCAACACACTGCAAGGAAATTTAAACTGGCTGAAGACGAGCGAGAAGAATTTTACGTCGCCTTATTTTACCAAAGAAGAAATAGAATTACTTACACCCATCATCACCGCAGGACAATCCGATTCGGCTTGTTTGGATAACATGATTGAACTGCTCACGCTTTGCGGCCGTTCGCTGCCGCACGTGATGATGATGCTGATACCCGAAGCCTGGGACGACAACGATTTGATGGATCCCGTTAAGAAAGCTTTCTACGAGTTTCATGCTTCGTTCATGGAACCTTGGGATGGCCCTGCTTCGATTTCGTTTACCGACGGCAGAATCATCGGCGCGACGCTCGACCGCAACGGCCTTCGTCCTTCGCGCTATTGCGTAACAACGGATGACAGAGTCATCATGGCTTCAGAAACAGGCGCCTTGCCCGTTGACCCCAAACTGGTAAAAGAATACGGACGTTTGCAACCTGGCAAAATGTTCGTGGTTGATCTGGAAGAAGGCCGCATCATTTCCGACGAAGAATTGAAACAAACCATCTGTTCGCAGAAGCCTTACGGGGATTGGCTGAACAAATACAAAATTCGTTTGGAAGAACTGCCCAATCCAAGGGTTACGTTTACCGATTTGGAACACGAGCAGGTATTTAAATACCAAAAAGCTTTTGGCTATACAAAAGAAGACGTAGAGAACATCATTGCCCCAATGGCGCTTGACGGCAAAGAACCCATTGGTTCAATGGGATCGGATGTCCCGCTGGCTGTGTTGAGCGATCAACCGCAACATCTCTCCTACTACTTCAAACAACTTTTTGCACAGGTAACAAATCCGCCCATCGATCCCATTCGCGAACGCATGGTGATGTCGCTGGCAACTTTTGTTGGCAACAACGGAAACTTGTTGGTGGAAGAGCCACTTGCCTGTCACAGCGTGGCCTTGAAACATCCCGTTTTAAGCAACTACGAGTTGGAAAAAATCCGCAGCATTGATACGGGTATTTTTCATGCAAAAACTTTGCAAACTTACTTTAAAGCCGATGGCAAGCCGGGTTCAATGAAGCGTGGCCTGGAACGTCTTTGTCGCTACGCAACCGACGCCGTAGACGATGGCTTTGAGGTCTTGATTTTATCCGACCGTGCCATTGACTCCGAACATGCACCGATTCCTTCGTTATTGGCGACGGCTGCTGTCCATCATCATCTTATTCGCAAAGGCAAGCGTGGACAGGTCGGCATTGTGGTAGAAGCCGGCGACGTATGGGAAGTGCATCACTTCGCTTGTTTGATTGGCTTTGGTGCAACGGCCATCAATCCTTATCTCGCTTTATCAACGTTAAAAGATTTAAAGGTTACGCACCGTGAACTGCCCACGGAAGAAGGCCTGAAAAAGAACTACATCAAGGCAGTGAACGATGGCTTGCTAAAAGTATTTTCCAAAATGGGCATCTCGACCTTGCAATCATATCAAGGCGCCCAAATTTTTGAAATCATCGGCATCAACAAGGCCGTTGTTGACACGTATTTCACCGGTGCCATTTCCCGCATCGAAGGAATGGGTCTGGATGAAATTGCAAAAGAAGCGTTGGCCAAACACAGCTTTGCTTTCAGCAAGCAAAACCTGCCGTTTGAAAGCTTGCCGGTTGGCGGTGTTTATCAATGGAAGCGTCGCGGCGAAGCACACTTGTTTAATCCGCAAACGATTCATTTGTTGCAGTACGCAACAAAGATGAATGACTATGCTACGTTCAAGAAATACACAAAGCTGGTGAACGAGCAGGATGAAAAAGCTGTAACGCTGCGCAGCTTGCTGCAGTTCAAAAAGAATCGTCCTTCCATTTCCGTTGACGAAGTGGAAAGCGTTGAAAGCATTCTCAAACGTTTTGCGACGGGTGCCATGAGTTTTGGTTCCATTTCGCACGAAGCGCATTCCACGCTGGCAATTGCGATGAACCGCATCGGTGCAAAAAGCAATACCGGCGAAGGCGGCGAAGACGAAATGCGTTACGAAGCATTGCCCAACGGCGACAGCATGCGTTCAGCCATCAAGCAAGTTGCATCGGCACGTTTTGGTGTAACAAGCCATTATCTCACCATGGCCGACGAACTCCAAATCAAAATGGCCCAAGGCGCAAAGCCCGGTGAAGGCGGTCAATTGCCCGGTCATAAAGTGGACGAGTGGATTGGCAAGGTGCGACATTCAACGCCGGGTGTTGGTTTGATTTCACCACCGCCGCATCACGACATTTATTCCATTGAAGATTTAGCGCAATTAATATTTGATCTAAAGAATTCAAACCGTGCGGCACGCATCAGTGTAAAGCTGGTTTCGAAGGCCGGTGTGGGAACTATTGCAGCAGGCGTTGCAAAAGCAAAAGCGGATGTGATCCTGATTGCAGGACATGATGGCGGCACAGGCGCATCGCCGCAAAGTTCAATTCGTCACGCAGGATTGCCGTGGGAATTGGGCCTTGCCGAAACGCATCAAACACTTGTGAAGAATCGTTTGCGCAGCCGCGTGGTTGTGCAAACCGACGGACAATTAAGAACCGGTAGAGACATCGCCATTGCAACCTTGTTGGGCGCTGAAGAATGGGGCATTGCAACGGCGGCTTTGGTTGTAGAAGGTTGCATCATGATGCGCAAGTGTCACGAGAATACTTGTCCTGTGGGCATAGCCACGCAAAATCCTGAGTTGCGTGCACGCTTCACCGGCGATGCCGACCATGTGGTGAATTATTTCAAAATGGTTGTGCAAGATCTGCGTGAGATCATGGCTGATTTAGGATTCAGAACCGTTAATGAAATGGTTGGACAGGTTGACTGCCTCGCCGTAAAAGATGACATCAAACATTGGAAATACAGCAAGCTTGACCTCTCTCCTGTTTTGTACAAAGAACCTACTTCGTTGTATACCGGTTTGTACAAACAAGAAGAGCAAGACATGGAATTGCAAAAGGTTTTAGATTGGCAACTGCTCGAAGCGGCAAAGCCTGCACTGGAAGACGTGCAACCGGTTTATGCTTCCTTCCCTATCGTGAATACCGACCGTGCAGTAGGAACAATCTTATCGAACGAAATTTCAAAGAAATACGGTTCGGTGGGATTGCCCAACGACACCATTCATTTTAAGTTTTACGGCACGGCCGGACAAAGTTTTGCGGCCTTTAACACAAAAGGTGTAACGCTTGAACTGGAAGGCGATGCCAATGATTATTTCGGCAAAGGCTTGTCGGGTGCCAGGCTGGTTATTTATCCTTCTGCGCAAGCATGGTTTGTGCCGGAAGAAAACATCATCATCGGCAACGTGGCGTTTTATGGTGCAACTTCTGGCGAAGCTTACATCCGCGGTAAAGCCGGTGAACGTTTTTGCGTACGTAACTCCGGTGTTCACGCTGTAGTGGAAGGCGTTGGCGATCACGGTTGCGAATACATGACCGGTGGACGTGTAGTTGTCTTAGGTGATACCGGAAGAAACTTTGCAGCGGGCATGAGCGGCGGCATTGCCTACGTGTACGACGTAAAAGGAACCTTCGCGCAATTGTGCAATACCGAGATGGTGGACCTTGACCCGGTTGATAGCGGCAGCACAGAAGAATTGCGCAGCATGATTGAAGCGCATTACAACAACACCGGAAGCACCGTTGCGAAATTCATTCTTGATGATTTTGATGCGCAGTTGAAAAACTTCATCAAAGTATTTCCAAGAGATTACAAACGTGTGTTGCAGGCAAGAAATGTTGTGTCAGCCGTACAAGTAAACAAATAGGTTCTATTGATTCAAGGGCGATCTTTCAATTGCTTGTTTTTTCGATTGCTTGCTTTATAAATTGATTGTTCAACCGCGAAAGTCAATAACACAGTGTTCAATAGCGTGATGAACGATGAACGGAGTCTTTCGGCAGGCTCAAGATAAACTCTGCAAGTGTCGCTAAATAGTAGCAACACAGCCGACGAAACAAAAAGAACAAACTACAAACCATAAACGATTTTCATGGGTAAGGTTACAGGTTTCCTTGAGTTCACAAGAGAGCAACCAGCCAAGCGTCCGGTAGGCGAACGTGTGCATGACTACAAAGAATTTGTGGAGCGCTATGGTGATGAGGAATTGAATCATCAAGCCGCCCGTTGCATGGATTGTGGCGTACCGTTTTGCCACAACGGTTGTCCTCTCGGAAACATCATTCCCGAATTCAACGATGCGGTGTACCGGCAAGAGTGGGAAGAAGCGTACCAGATACTTTCTTCTACCAACAACTTCCCGGAATTCACCGGTCGGATTTGTCCGGCGCCCTGCGAAAGTGCCTGTGTACTCGGCATCAATCAACCGCCGGTGACCATTGAAGAAATTGAAAAGCACATCATTGAAATCGCTTTTGATAAAGGCTTTGTAAAACCGCACAAACCGGCCTACCGCACGGGGAAGAAAGTAGCCGTCGTTGGTTCCGGGCCAGCAGGTTTAGCAGCGGCTGCGCAACTCAATTATGCGGGACATTCCGTTACGGTTTTTGAACGCGACGCGAAACCCGGTGGTTTGTTGCGCTACGGCATTCCCGATTTCAAATTGGAGAAATGGGTTATCGAACGCCGCATTGCACTAATGGAAGAAGAAGGCGTTGTTTTTAAGTGCAACGCAAATGTTGGAAAAAATATTTCCATCAATGACGTTCTGCGTGAGTTCAATGTGATTGTGTTGGCAGGTGGTTCTACCATTCCGCGTAACCTGAACATTCCCGGTCGAGAATTGAAAGGCGTTCATTTTGCAATGGAGTTTTTAACGCAGCAGAATCGCAGAGTAAGCAACGAAACATTTACCGAAGAAGACATTTTTGCGACGAATAAAAACGTTGTGGTAATTGGCGGCGGAGACACGGGTAGTGATTGCGTGGGTACTTCAAATCGTCACGGCGCAAAAAGCATCACGCAATTTGAATTGTTGCCTCGTCCGCCGAAAGAAAGAACACAGCACATGCCCTGGCCAACATACCCGATGTTGGAGAAGTTTACTTCTTCGCACGAGGAAGGCGCACACCGTCATTGGGCTATCGCAACAAAAGAATTTTTAGGCGATGCAAATGGAAATCTTCGTGCCTTGAAAGTGGTAGATCTTGAATGGAAAACAACACCGGATGGAAGAACCGCTCAATTCATTGAAGTCGCCGGAAGCGAAAGAGAATTGCCTTGCGAATTGGCTTTACTTGCAATGGGCTTTTTGCATCCGCAACACGAAGGCTTACTTGATGAAATAAGCATTGAACGAGACGAAAGAGGTAATGTGAAAGCTTCGGAAACAAAATACCAAAGCAGCATCGCCAAAATTTTTGCGGCAGGTGATATGCGCCGCGGGCAATCGCTTGTGGTATGGGCCATCAGCGAAGGAAGAGAATGCGCAGTGAAAGTGGATGAGTTTTTAAAAGGCGC
Source organism: Flavisolibacter ginsenosidimutans (assembly GCF_007970805.1). Classification (GTDB taxonomy): domain Bacteria; phylum Bacteroidota; class Bacteroidia; order Chitinophagales; family Chitinophagaceae; genus Flavisolibacter; species Flavisolibacter ginsenosidimutans. The sequence continues at coordinate 2,043,422 of NZ_CP042433.1, forward strand.
CACATCTCTCGAAGCCAAAGACCAGAGTTTGTTGGCAAGACAAGTTCAATACGTTTAAGGCGGCCCATCCCGACCTTCCCGGTGGGAAGGCCATCTGCGCACTGACCTTGCTTTTCAGAATCATTGCATTTTGTTTAGTTACTCTCAAAGCATAGCGCTTGTTGTCTATTTTAGAGGCTTCACACTCTTCCCACCGGGAGAGGCTTTAGCACCAACATACTGCTTCGGAAAAGGTTGACGGGATGGGCCATTACACCGAGTTTCTTCCCGCGTTGATAATGCCGAACGACGTTCGTATCACCAACTTCTCCAAAGTCTCTTTTTGTTCGGCTTTCAAATTTTGCCCGTTACGCAAACAGATCAATGCATACTGTTGAATGGTTGTAAGCGGCAGCACAATGCGTTCGCGCATTTGAATGGAGAGATTGTCAACGGGATAATTCTCCATTAATTCGCTGGCTCCCGTAAGCTTTTGCAAATACTTTTTTGTGCGTTCGTATTCTTCCACAATCAAGGTCCACAACTGCCCGAATTTTTCATCGTTCGCCAGGTAAGCCGTCAGCGGGAAATAACTTTTCTTCATCGCCATTTCGCAGTTGTCAACCAGCGTGCGGAAATAAGCAGAACGGTCGTAAATGTGTTTTATCTCCGCAAACTTTCCTTCCTTGTCTAACGTTTCCAGCGCCGTTCCCAAGCCGTAATAACCCGGCACGTTTTGCTTTATCTGGCTCCACGCTCCCACAAAAGGAATGGCCCGCAAATCGTTTAACGACAAACGCTTTGCACCGCCGCGCTTTGATGGCCGGCTGCTGATGTTCGTCTCGCTGTAATATTTGAGCGGACTGACTTCGGTGAGGTAATCCAAAAAATCGGGATGTTCTTTCAGGTTTTTGTAGGCTTCGTAACTCACGCTGGCCAGCTCCTGCAACGTCTCGGTTTGCGAAGGCTGAAGAAATTTATCGCTCTCGGAAAAAATATCGTTCACAATGCCTGCGTTTAGCAACTGCTCGATGTTGTATTGCGCCGCGCTGATGATGCCGAAGTTGGAGCTCACTGTTTGGCCCTGTATCGTCAACTGAATTTCGTCGGTGGAAATGTTGCGGCCCATGGAAGAATAAAATTTGTGCGTTTTGCCGCCGCCTCTTGCGGGCGGGCCGCCGCGGCCGTCGAAAAAAACAACGCTTACACCGTGGTCGCGGGAGATGCGGGTGAGTTCTGCCTTTGCCTGGTAAATGCTCCAGTTAGCCATCAGGTAACCGCCGTCTTTGGTACCGTCGGAGAAACCTACCATGATGACTTGCTTCATGCCACGGCGCTTCAGGTGTTCTGCGTAGAAGTGATTTGTGTAGAGAGAAGCCATTACACCGGCCGCATTGCGCAAATCATCCACGGTTTCAAATAGGGGAACGATGTCGATGTGAACGTCCTCTTTTTTCCAACCGCGCAACAAAAAGAGCGCATACACTTCCAGCACGTTTAAGGCCGTTTGACTGTGACTGATGATGTAGCGATGGCAGCCCTGCTCACCGTTGATTGTTTGTATTTCTTTGATGACGTCAATGGAAAGAAGCGTGTCTTTTGTAATGCCCTCAAATAAGGCCGGGTCCACGTTGGCCTGAAGATTTTCAATGAGGCCAATTTTTTCTTCTTCAGGCAGGCTTGCGTAATTTTTTAACGCATCTGTTTTTTCAGATACTTCGAGCATCACCGCATCGTGCACACTGCTGTCCTGCCGGATGTCAAGCGTGGCAAAGTGAACGCCGAACACCTGCACTTTGTTAATTAAACTTTCTACCTGCGAAAGAAAAAGGCCATTGTGTTCGTACACCAATATTTCACGAATCTTCAACAAGGGCTGAAGGATGTCCTGCTTTGTAAAATCTTTTCCCGCTGACTGTAAATAATTGTATTGATACAACAAACTTTCCAGTCCGGCAAGAATGGTGTCAACGCCTTTAAACGTCAGTCTTCGTTTCAACCGGCGCACTTCGTAATAATAACTGCGGATGATGGCTGCATGCAAAGCCTGCGCAACCTTGCGGGTAGTGTCCACCGTTACGTTTGGATTGCCGTCTCTGTCGCCGCCGGGCCAAAAACCCATTTTGATCACGGGATTCTTTTCAAAATCTATGTGCGGGAAAGCCGTCTTCACTTCTACCAACACACGGCCAATGGCGTAATAAAAAACGTTTTCCAAATACCAGATCAAACTCACGGCTTCATCGTAAGGCGTGGGCTTTTGTTTTTTGAACAGCGGTGTCTTACCCAACTGCTGTAAATACGTTTGAATGAGAACGGCATCGTTTTCTTTCAACGCCTTTGAAAGGTCGTGAATGATGCCCAAGACCGAACCCGGATAAAACTGTGTCGGGTGCGCCGTCAGCACGATGGAAACCGCAAAATTTTGCAGCTTCCTGGCCAAGGCTTCTTCTTTGTCTTCCTGCACAATTCTTGTTTGCAATTGCTTCAGCGTACCGGTACCGCCAAGGTCGTTTACGTCTTCAAAGGCCGCGTCTTCCACGGCATCAAACAATACCACCTGACGTTCGGCGTATTGCACAAAGCGAAAAAGAAAATCCATTTGTTCGTGCGGGTCTTTCGAGAAGGTGTATTTCTCAAAAAATGTTTCTACAATCTGCGAAGGGCTTAACCGCTTTTTATAACTCTCTTCGCAATGGTTCAAAAAAAGCGAAAGCAGAATGCCCGTTTTTTCGATGCGGTGAAACGGAAGCGAGGTAAACAAACTGTTGTACAACTGAAACTTTGTGCCGACGGTCATTTTAAAATTCTCAAGCCGGCGAAGAGCGAGTGGATCCATGCGAACAAATTTACTTCACGACAGAACGGAAATTGTAATTCGTGCATCATATTTCGTCTCGGATATAATATGACTTTGTCGTCGTGTGAAGGCGTGCAACGGAAAGCGCCTGTGGTTGCGGCTTTGCGGCCAACAGGCTTGTTGGACATCATACAACCGGCTCACATTTCTTTCCCCGATTGAAATTATCCGTTATCTTGCTGGTCTATCACAATCACGTGTCAAACATTTCTCTTCATATCACCTCTTCTTTCGTAGCAATGTCCGCTACAACAACGATTACCATTACAACCCCATAAGGGGTTACTGCATTTATATCGCCACCTGGGCTTACAAGAGCTACACATCAAAAAGGAACCATTTCATTTCTTCAACTTCTTAAAAAATAGAAACCCATGCAGGTTTTAAAGTTTGGCGGAACCTCGGTCGCCAACGCAACAAACATCAAAAAGGTAAAGGCCATCGTTGAGCAAAAAAAAGGCAGTGAAAATCTTGTCGTCGTTGTATCGGCGTTCAGCGGTGTCACCGACAAACTGTTGCAATGCGGAGGCCTGGCGCTCGAGAACAATCCCGAATACGCTTCGCTTCTTCAAGGCTTAACGGCTCAGCACGTGGAAGCCGTGAAAGAATTGTTGCCCGTAACGGCGCAGAGCAGCATCTTAAGTTGGGTGGTGCAACAGTTTCACGAAGTGGAAGACATTTGCAGCGGCATAAAACTGCTCAGCGAATTTTCCGACAAAACCCGCGACCGTCTTGTGAGTTACGGCGAGCTTGTTTCTTCCAAAATCATTTCGGCTTATTTGGCCAGCGAAGCTTTGGACAATGATTGGCTTGATGCCCGTAAACTCATTGTCACCGACGATCATCACACAAAAGCAACGGTGAATTTTGCGGCCACAAAAGAAAAAGTGCAGGCGCGAATTCTTTCCTCAAACAAAAATTTATTTGTAGTTCCCGGCTTTATTGCTGCCGATGAAAAAGGCAACACGACAACGCTTGGACGCGGCGGCTCTGACTACACTGCCGCCATTGTTGGCGCTTGCACCGGCGCTTCTTCTGTTGAAATCTGGACCGATGTTTCGGGCATGATGACCGCAGACCCACGCCTTGTGCCAAATGCAAAACACATCAAAGCCATATCGTACAGCGAAGCCATGGAGCTTTCGCATTTTGGCGCGAAAGTAATCTATCCGCCAACGCTTCAGCCCCTCATGCAGGAAGGCATTCCGGTGTGGATAAAAAACACGTTTGATCCGCAAGACGCAGGCACCATCATCGAAGCGCATTCGCACAAAAACGGCAACAGCACAAGAGGTATTTCAAGTGTGAACGCCATTGCGTTATTGAGTTTAGAAGGCAGCGGCATGGTGGGTATTCCGGGTTTTTCCAAACGCTTGTTTGAAGCCCTTGCGGCCCATCACATCAACGTTATTTTAATTACGCAAGCATCCTCGGAACATTCCATCTGTGTTGGTGTTGAGGAGAAGGCGGCAAGCAAAGCAAAAGATGTTATTGACAAAGCATTTGCGTATGAAATTGAGAGAGGCTTAATTGAGCCTTTGTCCGTTGAAAAAGATTTGGCCATCATCGCACTCGTTGGCGACAACATGAAAAGCCATCAAGGCATCAGCGGAAGAATGTTTGGCGTATTGGGGAGAAACGGTGTAAACATTCGTGCAATCGCACAAGGTTCATCGGAAAGAAATATCTCCGCTGTGATTGTGAAAGATGACATCCGCAAAGCATTAACGGCATTGCACGAAGAGTTTTTTGAAACCACGTACAAGCAAGTCAATCTTTTTGTCGTCGGCACGGGTAACGTTGGCGGAAAACTCCTGGCGCAGCTAAAGCAGCAACAGGAATTTTTACAGGAGAAATCAAACCTGCAAGTACGCATCATTGGTTTAGCGAATAGCCGCAAAATGATTTTTGCAGAAGAAGGAATTGAATCTGCAACTTGGAAAGCACAACTTGATGCCGGCGAGCAAATGGATCTTTCGGCCTTCGTTGAACGCATGAAAGAAAAGAATTTGCGGAATTCTGTTTTCGTTGACATTACCGCCAACGAAAAAGTGGCCAGCGTTTACGAAAGCGTATTTCAAAAAAGCATTTCTGTTGTTGCTTGCAACAAGATCGCAGCCTCCTCTCCTTTTGCCCGCTATAAAAAGTTGAAAGACCTCTGCCACGAATTTGAAGCGGCTTTTCATTTTGAAACCAACGTAGGTGCAAGTTTGCCCATCATTGGAACGTTGAATGATTTGGTGCGCAGCGGCGACAACATCAACCGCATTGAAGCCGTGCTAAGCGGTACGTTGAACTTTGTCTTCAATCATTACGACGGCAAAAAACCGTTTAGTGAAGTGGTGCGGCAGGCGCAAACTGAAGGTTATACAGAACCCGATCCACGCCTTGACTTAAGTGGCACAGACGTAATGCGCAAGATTATGATTTTAGCCCGTGAAGCAGGCGCGCATTTGGAAATGAGTGACATTGCCAATACGCCGTTCATGCCGCCGTCATGCATGGAAGGAAGCGTGGAAGATTTTTACGCGGAGATGTTGAAGCAGGAAGATCATTTCAAAAAGTTATACGAAGCAGCCGCAAGCGAAGGAGCAAAACTGAAATTTGTTGCAACGTTCAAAGACGGCAAAGCTTCTGTTGGTTTAAAGCACATCGACCCAAGCCACGATTTTTATCACTTGTATGGCAAGGATAACATTGTTTCGTTTTACACCGATCGTTATCCCGAACAACCGATGGTGATAAAAGGTGCCGGCGCCGGCGCCGAAGTAACCGCATCCGGTGTATTCGCCGACATTATCAGAGCCGCCAGAATTTAAATGACGCAATGAAAAAAATTAAGATTAAAGCACCGGCGACTGTTGCCAACCTCGTGTGCGGTTTTGATATTCTTGGATTGTGCCTAAGCGAACCATACGATGTTATGGAAGTATCGCTGCTCGACGAAAAGAAAGTTATTATTCACAACGAAGGCAATTCGTCTTTGCCGACGGAACCGCACTTGAACACAGCCGGCGCTCCTTTGCTGGACATGCTGAATGAAATTGACGGTAACATTGGCTTTGACGTCCGCATTCTAAAAAACATAAAGCCCGGTAGCGGCCTGGGCTCAAGTGCTGCAAGCGCAGCCGGTGCAGTCGTTGCAGCCAATCATTTGCTCAATAATAAATTTTCAAAACCCGACCTGGTGCGCTTTGCGATGAGCGGTGAAAAAGTTGCGTCGGGGGTAAAGCATGCTGACAACATTGCGCCGGTAATTTACGGCGGCACAACGTTGATTCGTTGCATCTTTCCGTTGGACATTGTACAAATTCCGGCACCGCAACTTTACATCACCGTTGTACATCCGCAAATTGAAGTACGCACAGCCGATGCACGGCAAATTCTGCGAAAGGAAGTGCAGTTGAAGGACGCCATCAAACAATGGGGGAACATCGCAGGACTTGTTGCCGGCTTAATGAAAAGCGATTATGATTTGATTGGTCGCTCATTGGAAGACACCATCATCGAACCGTTGCGAAGCATTCTTATACCCGAGTTCAGCAAAATAAAAAAACAGTGCATTGAAGCCGGTGCATTGGGTGGTGGCATCTCCGGTTCCGGTCCGTCCATTTTTATGTTGAGCAAAGGCGAAGCCACAGCGAAGGAAGTGGAGAAAATCATGCAGAGAATTTATAACGCTATCTCACTTCATCATTACACGTATGTTACGTCCATCAACACAGAAGGTTGCACCATTCTTTCACAAGACTAAGCACGAAAGCCATGCAATATTTTAGCACGAACAACAAAACCATAAAAGCCGATTTCCGGCAAGCTACTGTTCAGGGTCAGCCGTCAGACAAAGGCTTGTATTTCCCGGAACGCATTCCGCAATTACCGGAAGACTTTATTAAAAACATCAACAACTATTCAAAGGAAGAAATTGCTTTCGAAGTCATTAAGCCTTACGTTGGCAATACGATTGATGACGCCTCGTTAAAGAAGATTGTTGACGAAACGGTATTCTTTGATTTTCCACTCGTGAAAATTTCTGACAGCATCAGCGCATTGGAATTATTTCATGGACCAACGCTTGCTTTTAAAGACGTTGGTGCACGTTTCATGAGCCGCTGCTTGAGTCATTTTGCGAAAGACGAGAAGCGGAGAATCACCGTACTCGTTGCAACATCTGGAGATACCGGTGGTGCAGTTGCGGATGCGTTTTACGGCGTGGAAAATGTTGATGTGGTTATCCTCTACCCTTCTGGGAAAGTGAGTGACGTACAAGAACTGCAATTGACAACGCTTGGGAAAAACATTACGGCTCTTGAAGTTGAGGGAAGCTTCGATGATTGCCAGCGAATGGTGAAAGATGCGTTTGCCGACAAGCGTTTGAACGAACAACTTTATCTCACGTCTGCCAATTCCATCAACGTAGCTCGTTGGTTACCGCAGCAGTTTTATTACTTCTATGCTTATCAACAATGGCAGAACGAAGCTGCGCCGGTTATTTCAGTTCCCAGCGGAAACTTCGGAAACATTTGTGCGGGGTTGATGGCTTATTCGTCCGGTTTACCGGTTCAGCATTTTGTTGCGGCTTGCAATGCGAATGATGTGATACCGCAATATCTCGCTTCAGGAAACTATCAAACGAAGCAAGCGGTGTACACGTTGTCCAATGCGATGGACGTTGCAAATCCAAGCAATTTTGTTCGCATTTTGGAAATCTTCAATCATCAATTGCCTTCGCTTAAAAATGCAATTAGCAGTTACAGCATTTCTGATGAAGAAACGGTTGCTGCTATTAAAGAAGTAAGGTCAAACTATGACTACCTTCTCGATCCGCACGGCGCCGTTGGCTATGTGGCGTTGCGACGTTATTTAAACGAACACGCAGAACAAAAAGGCTATTTGCTGGAAACAGCGCACCCGGTCAAGTTCAACACAGAAGAATTTACTGGATATAAAGTCGAAGTACCTTCTTCAATTCAACATTTGTTAAAGAAGGAAAAGAAAAGTACCAGGATGAAGGCCGATGGAAACGAGCTCAAATCATTTCTACTTGGAGAGAAAAGTCTGGTATAGAATAAAAAACGCTCAGAGATTTCTGAGCGTTTTTTTATTAATAAGGTTTTTCTCTACACCAGGTATCCAAACAAATTATCGTCGTTTCGCAATTCGGTGTAATTGATTTGATAGCGCTTTAAGTTCTCAATCAACACATCGTAATCATGACGGGACTTTAACTCAATTCCCACCAATGCCGGCCCCGTTTCCTTGTTGTGCTTTTGCATGTATTCAAAGCGGGTAATGTCATCGGTTGGACCCAAAACGTGATTGACAAACTCTTTCAACGCACCGGGACGTTGCGCAAAGCGAACCAGGAAATAATGCTTGAGTCCTTCGTATTGCAACGAACGTTCTTTAATCTCCTGCATGCGGTCAATGTCGTTGTTGCCACCGCTCACAACGCAAACGACTTTCTTGCCTTTGATCTGCTCCGCGTAATTGTCCAAGGCCGCAATGGACAAGGCTCCTGCCGGTTCAACGACAATTGCTTCTTCGTTGTATAGCTTTAAAATTGTTGTACAAACTTTTCCTTCGGGAACAAGATGCAATTCATCAATTACTTCCCGGCAAATCGGGAACGTAATGTCGCCAATGCGTTTTACTGCCGCACCATCAACAAAGCGTTCAATGTTTGGCAAGGTCACCGGCTCGCCGGCTTCCAGCGCCGCTTGCATCGAAGGTGCACCTTCGGGTTCAAGGCCAATGATTTTTGTTTTGGGAGAGAAGGTTTTAAAGTATGAACCCACACCCGAACAAAGGCCGCCACCGCCAATTGGCAGGAACAAAAAATCAATGTCTGATTGCTCGTCTAAAATTTCAACGCCAACCGTTGCTTGTCCTTCAATAATGCGGTAATCGTCAAAAGGTGGAATAAAAGTCAAATCGTTTTCAGCCGTGTATTGCTTGGCCGCAATCGCACAATCGTCAAACGTATCGCCGATCAATTTCACCTCAACAAAATCTTCACCGAAGGTTTTCGTCTGCTGTATCTTTTGCTGCGGCGTTACAATCGGCATGAACACCACGCCTTTTGCCTGCAACTTCTTGCACGAATACGCAAAGCCCTGCGCATGATTGCCGGCACTGGCGCAAACCACGCCGCGCTGCAGTTGTTCTTTCGGCAAACTGCTCATCATGTTGTAAGCGCCACGCAACTTGTAACTGCGCACCACTTGCAAATCTTCACGCTTCAGGTACACTTCGCAACCGTAGCGTTTTGACAAGGTTAAACTTAAGGCCAGTGGTGTTTTGGTCACCACCGGCTTCAGTCGTTCAACAGCAAGATGATAGCTTAACTTAGATGATATGGTATGGGTGTTAATCACGGTACAACGGTGAGGTAAACTTTACTTTCTGAAATTTCTTTTCGTGAGATGATTGCTTTGGCTCAGCGGGCTCCTGGTTTTCCGGACGCAGGCTGCGAACCGTTTTGCCGGCTTGCCACAATTCGCTTTCACGCAGTTCTTTCAATTCTTCTTCCAATCCTGCACGGTAATCAGCCTTGCTGTTGCTTTCAATTGATTTTGCTGCTTCTTTTCCTTCGGCAACACTTTCGTACAATTCTTTAAACACCGGCGCGGTTGCGTCGCGGAACTTCTTCCACCAATCCAACGCACCACGTTGTGCGGTTGTTGAGCAGTTGGCGTACATCCAATCCATTCCGTTTTCAGCAACCAACGGCATGAGCGATTGCGTAAGTTCTTCAACCGTCTCGTTAAAAGCTTCCGAAGGCGAGTGGCCTTTCGAACGCAACACGTCGTACTGCGCAGCAAAAATGCCTTGAATGGCACCCATCAACGTACCGCGTTCGCCGGTCAAATCGCTATACACTTCTTTACGGAAATCAGTTTCAAACAAATAACCACTACCAACGGCAATGCCTAACGCAATCACTCTTTCAAACGCACGACCTGTTGCATCTTGATGAATCGCGTAAGAGCTGTTCAAGCCACGCCCTTGCAAAAACATTCTGCGCAGCGACGTGCCCGAACCTTTTGGTGCTACGAGAAACACATCTACATCAGCCGGCGGAACAATACCGGTTTGATCGTTATACGTAATGCCGAAGCCGTGCGAGAAATAAAGGGCTTTGCCCGGCGTTAAATATTTTTTTACAGTTGGCCAAAGTTGAATCTGTGCGGCGTCGCTCAACAGGTAGCAAATGATGGTGCCTTTCTCCAGCGCTTCTTCAATTTCAAAAAGCGTTTCACCGGGAACGAATCCGTCTTTCACGGCCTTGTCCCAGGATTTTGAATTCTTGCGCTGGCCAACAATTACGTTAATGCCGTTATCGCGTTGGTTCAATGCTTGTCCGGGACCTTGCACACCGTAACCAATCACCGCTACGGTTTCGTTTTGTAAAACTGCTTGTGCTTTGGAAAGCGGGAACTCTTCGCGAGTCACGACGTTCTCTTCCACACCACCGAAATTTAATTTTGCCATTGTTGAAGGTTTATCTCCATCCAAAAAGATGAAGAGGTGAATAATGATTGTTTTATTTATGAACTAAGCTTCTGTACTTCTATTAAACTTTCGTTGCGTCGCACTCTTGTACGTTCGGAATAATAAGCGGCGGCCCATCCCGACCTTCCCGGTGGGAAGGCCATCTGCGCACAGCCCTTGTTTTTCAACGTTTCCATGTTTTTTAATCATCAAGAAAATGCAGCAATTTCTTCTTGCTGTTTTGAAACCCTGCATCCCCTTCCCACCGGGAAGGGGCTTTAGCACCATCTTACTGCTTTAACGAAAAGCCGTTGGGGATGGGCTACACATCAAACACTTCCTCCTGCTGATTTAAGTATTCGTTCGTCACCAGTTCTCCCGAAGGATTCAATGCTTCAAACTCTTTCAGTTTCTCGTGGAAGCCGTGACTGTCCTTGATGATGGCAACTCTTGCGCTACGCACAAATTCAATAAGCCCGTAAGGTTCCAATACTTTCAAAAGCTTTTCTGTCTCCTCACGATGACCGGTTGTTTCAAACACGGTATAGTCTTTCCGAATCACCACCGCTCTCGCACCAAACTCACGCAACAGTCTTTCTACTTTTACTTTCTCCGCAATTTCATCAGTGGGCACTTTGTAAAGCGCCAGTTCCTGCCACACAATCTCATCGCCGCTGTTGTAATACGCTTTCAACACTTCCACTTGCTTTTCAATCTGGCGGGCCAGCTTGCGCACCACTTCTTCCGTTTCGTTAATCACAATGGTAAAGCGATGAATGCCGTCAATCTCCGAAGGCGAGCTGTTCATGCTTTCGATGTTGATTTTGCGGCGGGAAAAAATAATCGCAATGCGGTTCAGCAAACCGATTGTGTTTTCCGTATAGATTGTTATGGTAAATTCCTGTTTGAACATGGCTTTCTATTTAAGACGTATATCGCTTACACTCGTTCCGGCTTCCACCATTGGGAACACGTTGTTTTCCTTTCCCACCATTACTTCAAGCAAGTAAGAGTCTTTGTGCGCCAGCATTTCCTGCAACGCAGCTTTCAAGTCTTCTCTGTTTGAAATGCTTTGCCCGTCAATGCGGTAAGCTTTTGCCAACTGCACAAAATCGGGGCTCTCCATATCTACGAATGAATAGCGGCGGCTATGGAAGAGTTCCTGCCACTGGCGCACCATGCCAAGGAAACGGTTGTTTAAGATGAGGATTTTCACGTCAACGCCACATTGCATGATGGTGCCGAGTTCTTGCAGCGTCATTTGAAAACCACCGTCGCCGATAATGGCAACAACGGTTCGGTCTTGTGCACCAAACTTGGCGCCGATGGCCGCAGGCAACGCAAAGCCCATCGTGCCTAAACCGCCTGATGTGATGTTGCTCATGCTTTGATTAAACTTTGCATAGCGGCAAGCCACCATCTGGTGTTGGCCTACGTCAGTAACTATTACCGCATCCCCGTTGGTTAATTCATTCAATACCTTCACCACTTCACCCATCGTCATTTCTTCGGTGGAAGGGTTTAATTCTTTATAAATGCAGGCGGCAATTTCTTCCTGCTCTAATTGCTTGAATTTTTGCAACCACTGCGGGTAACATTTCTGTTCGAGCAATTCGGTTAGCAAAGGCAAAGTCTCTTTGCAATCGCCCCAAACAGGAACCGTTGCTTTTACGTTCTTGTCGATTTCAGCCGGGTCAATGTCAAGATGAATAACTTTTGCTTGTTTGGCATATTTGTCAAGCCTTCCGGTCACACGGTCGTCGAAGCGCATGCCGACGGCAATCAACACATCGCATTCGTTCGTCAACACGTTGGGCGCATAGTTGCCGTGCATGCCAAGCATTCCCACATTTAACGGATGGTCGGAAGGCAGCGCACTCAAACCCATGATGGTCCACGCCGCGGGAATGCCCGAGCGTTCGATAAACTGTTTGAATTCTTTTTCGGCTTTGCCGAGAATTACACCTTGTCCAAAAACCACGAAAGGTTTTTCCGCAGCGTTAATAATTTCAGCAGCTTGTTGAATGTATTCTTTGCGCACAATCGGCTTTGGACGATAGCTGCGAATGAACTCGCACGTCGAGTAACCGCTGTACTCAAATTTTTGCACTTGTGCGTTCTTCGTAATGTCAATCAACACCGGTCCGGGACGACCGCTTTTTGCAACGAAAAAAGCTTTTGCCAAAACGGAAGGAATCTCGTTTGCGTCGGTCACCTGGTAATTCCATTTGGTAATGGGTGTTGTGATGTTGATGATGTCCGTTTCCTGGAAAGCATCCGTACCTAACAAGTGTGCGAATACTTGTCCCGTGATGCAAACCAGCGGCGTGCTGTCAATCTGCGCATCGGCTAAACCAGTTACTAAATTTGTTGCACCGGGACCGCTTGTTGCAAACACAACACCGGTCTTGCCCGATGTTCTTGCGTAACCCTGCGCCGCATGTATTGCTCCTTGTTCGTGGCGAACAAGAATGTGTTCCATTTTGTCCCGGTAATCGTAAAGCGCATCATAGATGGGCATGATGGCACCACCGGGATAACCGAAGATGGTCTCCACGCCTTCCGCAAGAAAAGCTTCCATCACCGCCACAGAACCGCTGACTTGTTGCACGACCACGTTTGCGGCGTTTGCCTGTGGTGTCTTTGCTTCAGTTGCCTTTTCTTTTGCGTTTACGATTGTTGTTTGCATAAAAAATTGTTTGATAACCTACACGGATGTCTTTTCCCGTTTTGCGGACCTCTTGTCTGCCGTTGCTGATGTACCGGGCGCTTCGTCGGTCACGCAACCTTTTGCTGCATCTGTTACCTGCATCGCATATTTGAAAAGAAGCCCTTTTGTTGCTTTCAACGGTGGTTGCTTCCACGCTGCACGACGACGCTGAATTTCTTCTTCATCAACGTTTAACGTGATGGTGTTTGCCGTTGCGTCAAGCTCAATAATGTCCTCATCTTTGACCAAGGCAAGCGTTCCACCATCAAAAGCTTCGGGTGTAATGTGGCCAACTACAAAACCGTGTGTGCCGCCGCTGAATCGTCCGTCGGTAATCAGTGCAACAGATTTTCCCAAACCTGCGCCAATGATAGCCGACGTTGGTTTCAACATCTCTGGCATGCCCGGTCCGCCTTTTGGCCCAACGTAACGAATAACCACTACATCACCGGCTTTTATTCTTTTCGAGTTAATTCCTTCAATCAATTCATGCTCGCCATCAAAAACCCGTGCAGGGCCTTCAAAGCGTTCGCCTTCTTTACCGCTGATCTTTGCCACGCTTCCGCCTTCGGCGAGATTGCCGTAAAGAATTTGTAGGTGACCGGTTGCTTTGATAGGATTTGAAACGGGATGAATGATGCCTTGCTTCTCGAAATCTAAATCAGGTATTGCTTCAAGGTTTTCAGCAAGCGTTTTTCCTGTTACGGTCAAACAATCGCCGTGAAGGAAACCCTGTTGCAACAAGTATTTCATCACCGCAGGAAGGCCACCGTGTTGATGAAGATCCTGCATTAAATATTTACCGCTCGGTTTGAAATCAGCCAGCACCGGAACCTTGTTGCTAATAACTTGGAAATCATCTTGCGTCAATTCAACGTCAACGCTTTTTGCCATTGCGATTAAATGCAAAACAGCGTTTGTAGAACCACCCAATACCATGATGGTGACAATCGCATTCTCGAATGCTTTGCGAGTCATGATATCTTTTGGCTTGATATCTTTTTCCAACAAAAGACGAATCGCTTTTCCCGCTTCCAAACATTCTTTCTTCTTCTCTTCGCTGATAGCAGGATTTGAAGAAGAATAAGGAAGACTCATTCCAAGTGCTTCAATCGCAGCGGCCATCGTGTTGGCCGTGTACATGCCACCGCAAGCGCCGGCACTGGGACAAGATGCTTTCACAACGGCCTTAAAATCTTCCTGCGAAATGTTGCCCGCAATCTTTTGCCCGAGTGCTTCAAAAGCAGAAACAATATTTAAGTCTTGGCCGTTGTAATGACCGGGTGCAATCGTTCCGCCGTACACCATAATCGAAGGGCGGTTCAAACGTCCCATTGCTATAATAGAACCCGGCATGTTCTTGTCGCAGCCAGGCAAAGCAATCAATCCATCATAGTATTGCGCACCACAAACGGCTTCAATAGAATCAGCAATCACATCACGACTCACCAACGAATAACGCATGCCGTCGGTGCCGTTGCTCATGCCGTCGCTCACGCCGATGGTGTTGAAGATGAGGCCTACAAGATCCTCGTCCCACACACCTTGCTTTACAATCTTTGCAAGGTCGTTCAGGTGCATGTTGCAGGTGTTTCCATCATAACCCATGCTAACAATGCCCACTTGTGCTTTTTGCAAGTCATCATCGGTTAAACCAATGCCGTAAAGCATGGCTTGCGCAGCGGGCTGCGTTTCGTCCTGCGTGAGAACCTTGCTGTATTTATTCAATTCGCTCATGCTACTTGTGCTACAGTTCTGTATTCTTTTTCGAGTACAACGTTCTTGTACGCTTTCTGGATGATAGCGCCAAGGCTTTCTTTCCACGGCTTTGCAAATGCAACGCCGTCAAGTGATTCAATGCCGATGACTTCAGCAGCCGTCCCGCACATGAAAGCGCTATCAACACCACGCACTTCTTCAGGCTTGATTTGTCGCTCGACAACTTCAATACCCAAGCCTTCGCAGATTTCCAAAACCGTTGCACGAGTGATGCCGGGGAGAATGCTGCCGAGTTGTGGCGTATGCAACACACCGTCTTTTTCAAAGAAGATATTGGCGCCTGGCCCTTCGGCTACAAAGCCTTCCACGTCGAGCAAAAGCGCTTCGTCAAAGCCTTTGTCTTTTGCCTCCTGGCTCGCCATAATGGAATTGATATAGTGACCCGAAACTTTTGCTTCCACACGGAAACAAGCGGGTGTGATTCGGCGGTAAGACGACGTACTTAAGCGTAACAACTTCTCGCCCAAATAAGCGCCCCATTCCCACGCGGCAATCAGGATTTGAGCATCCTTGCCTTTGGTGAGTTGCATGTTGGGAGGACAAGTGATTAATGGCCGCAAATAAGCATCGGTGAAATTGTTCCGCTTCAAAACCTCGTACGAAATTTCCGTCAGCTCGTCGTTGTTGTAAGGATAAGGAATGCCGATGCTTTCCGCAGAAAACTGCAAACGGTCGTAGTGTTCCTTGGCCTTGAAAATCCGGGTTCCGTTTTGGGTGTTGTACGAACGGATGCCTTCAAAAACAGCGTAGCCATAATGCAAAGACTGGTCGTAAACATTGGCTTTTGCATCGGTAGCTTTTACAAACTCACCGTTGAAAAAAACAATCGTGTTCTCGTTGTAGTACATACAAGGGTTTAAATAATGATGAATCGTTACGTTAAACGTTCAGAAAGCAGGCAATCGTTATTCAACCGTTGTAGCGCTTCTTAAATCAGCGTGGATTTGCGTAGCTCGATGTTCAGTTGATTGATATCGGTCGGGATGCGGTCAGCCACAAAGTCGCTGATCAAATCCCCAATCGTTGATGTGAAGTAGTAATTCAAAGGGTCGATGTCTTTCGTCACAAACTTTGACGAAAGCGTCCATTCAACAGCTTTCCGCACAAGCTTCGCTTCTTCGTTCATGCCGAGGTATTCAAGCATCAGGGCAGTAGAAAGAATAGAGCCAATTGGGTTGGCAATGTCTTTACCCGCCGCTTGCGGATAAGAACCGTGAATGGGTTCAAACAAAACCGTTCCCGTTCCAACAGAAGCTGAGGGCAGCAAGCCGAGCGAGCCGCTCAACACCGAAGCTTCGTCGCTGATGATGTCGCCAAACATGTTCTCAGTAAGCACAACGTCAAACTGTTTCGGGTTGAGAATGATTTGCATCGCAGCGTTGTCCACAAACATGTAGTCAACGGTGACGTCAGGATATTGCGGCGCAATGTCCTGCACCACTTTGCGCCAGAGACGAGATGTTTCCAACACGTTTGCTTTATCAACCAGCGTTAATTTTTTTCTGCGCTCCGGCTTTTGTGCAAAGTGAAAAGCAAGATGCGCAATGCGTTCGATTTCTTCTCTTGTGTAAGTGCAGCTATCGCTTGCTGAACTTCCGTCTTCAGCTTTTTGTTTGTTGCCGAAATAAATGCCGCCGGTTAATTCACGAAAGATGATGAAGTCAACGCCTTCAAGATTCTGCGGCTTCAGCGGGCAAAGGTGATGAAGCGAAGCATACGTATTAATTGGGCGAATATTTGCATACAACTGCAACTCTTTGCGAATGCGTAGCAAACCTTGCTCGGGACGAACCTTCGCCGTTGGGTCGTTGTCATATTTCGGGTGACCGATAGCGCCAAACAAAATCGCATCGCTGCGGCGGCAAATTTCCAGCGTTTCATCAGGCAATGGGTTGCCGGTTTTGTCAATCGCATCGGCGCCCATCAAACCGTATTCGTAGCTAAACTCGTGACCAAATTTTTCCGCCACTGCATCCAACACTTTCAGTGATTGTTGCGTAACCTCCGGACCGATTCCATCTCCCAATATGACTGCAATGTGTTTCTGCATTTGACCGATTGTTTAGGCTTGTGCTTCCTCGAATTTTTCGATGTCGCTTTTAATGCTCAACAAAAAATCAATGTCATCATAGCCGTTGAGCAAACATGTTTTTTTATAGTTGTTGATGGCAAAGCTTTCGCTTTCGCCGGTTGCATCTATCGTGATGGTTTGCGCTTCCAGGTTCACCGTCAGCGTAGTGCCATTTGGCTGCGCAAATATTTTCTGCAGAAAGGCATCGCTTACTTGCACCGGCAACAAACCGTTGTTGAGCGCATTGTTTTTAAAAATGTCGGCAAAGAAGCTTGACACGACAACTTTAAAACCGTAATCCGCAATTGACCACGCAGCGTGTTCACGGGATGAACCGCAACCGAAATTTTTTCCCGCAACCAAAATTTCACCCTTGTATTCCGGGTTGTTCAAGATGAAATCTTTCTTCGGGGCCGTTTCATCGTCGTTCTCGTAGCGCCAGTCACGAAACAGGTTTTTGCCAAAGCCAACTTTGGTTGTGGCTTTTAAAAAACGAGCCGGTATGATCTGGTCGGTGTCAATGTTTTCAATCTTTACCGGAACAAACGTGCTTTTGACTATGTTAATCGGTTCGCTCATTTCTTTTTGTACTTAGCTGTATTGCTACTATTAAACTTTTGTTGCGTCGCACTCTTGTGCGTTCTTATTTCTATTGAACAAAATCCAACTCTCTTACGTCGGTAACGACGCCGGTAAGCGCTGCCGCTGCCGCTGTTAACGGACTTGCCAACAATGTTCTTGCACCAACGCCTTGTCTTCCTTCGAAATTGCGATTGCTCGTTGAGATGCAATATTCACCTGCAGGAATTTTGTCTTCGTTCATGCCGAGACAAGCACTGCACCCGGCCTGGCGCATTTCAAAACCGGCTTCTTCAAAAATTTTATCAAGGCCTTCCGCTTTTGCTTGTTTGGCCACTTGCTGCGAACCCGGAACGATCATCACTTTCACGTGCTCGTTCTTCTTGCGGCCTTTCACCAGCGATGCCACCATGCGCAGGTCTTCAATGCGGCTGTTGGTGCAACTGCCGATGAAAACATTTTGCACGGGCATACCTTTCAGTTTCTTGCCGCCTTCAAGACCCATGTAGTTCAACGCCTTTGCAATGTTCTTGCGTTCCGATTCATCAGGAATGCTTTCGGGTGAAGGAACCAATCCGTTGATGGCAATACCAAGACCAGGATTCGTACCGTATGTAATCATTGGTTCAATATCGGCGGCATTGATATTTATTTCCGTGTCAAATTTTGCATCGGCATCGCTGTACAATTCTTTCCACGCTGAAACTTTCGCCTCCCACGCCGAACCTTTAGGTGCAAATTCACGGCCTTTGATATAATCGAACGTGATTTCGTCCGGTGCAATCATGCCGCCACGTGCACCCATCTCAATGCTCATGTTGCAGATGGTCATGCGGGCTTCCATGCTCAAGGAACGAATGGTAGAACCGGCGTATTCAACGAAATAACCCGTTGCGCCGCTGGCCGATATTTTTGAAATGATGTAAAGAATAATGTCTTTCGATACCACGCCTTTGTTCAACTCGCCTTCGATGTTGATGCGCATGAGTTTTGGCTTGCTTTGCAAAAGGCATTGCGAAGCAAAAACCATTTCCACTTCACTGGTGCCGATGCCAAACGCAATGGAACCAAATGCGCCGTGCGTAGATGTGTGGCTGTCGCCGCAAACGATGGTCATGCCCGGTTGCGTAATACCAAGTTCAGGTCCAATCACGTGAACAATTCCCTGGTAAGGATGGCCCAAACCGTATAATTCAATCCCAAACTTTTTACAGTTCTCAATCAGTTGTTCCACTTGCATCCGAGACAACTGGTCTTTGATTGGCAAGTGCTGATTTTGAGTCGGTACGTTGTGGTCAGCGGTTGCCACTACTTGCTCCGGCCGAAACACTTTCAGTCCTCTTTTTTCCAATCCCGCAAAAGCCTGCGGCGAGGTGACTTCGTGAATAAAATGCCTGTCAATGTACACCACGTCCGGTCCGTCAGGAATGGATTTCACCACGTGCTTCTCCCAAATCTTTTCAAACAATGTCTTGCTCATTACGCTACTTGGGGTTGTGGTTGATAATGGTTGGCTAACACTTGCAGGTCTTCGTCTTTTACTTCTTTCTTTGAGTCCGCAACTTTTAAGAACGACTCGTACAAAACATCAATGTCGTTGCGGTTAAACTGGAAGCCGAGTTTCTGAAAGCGGTGCGCCAAAGCGCTTCTGCCGCTTCTTGCGGTAAGCACAATCTTGCTTTGCTCCGCTCCTACTTCTTCGGGATCAATGATCTCGTAAGTCAGTGCGTCTTTCAAAAAGCCGTCTTGATGTATTCCGGATGAATGCGAGAAAGCATTGGCTCCAACAATAGCTTTATTTGGTTGAACCGGCATGCGCATGGTATCTGAAACCAGGCGGCTCAATGGGTTTAGGCCCTTTGAATTAACGTCTGTATAAAGACCCAGGTGTTTGTGTTGCTTTAAAATCATCACCACTTCTTCCAGCGATGTGTTGCCGGCTCTTTCGCCCAGGCCGTTGATGGTGCATTCAATTTGGCGTGCACCGTTCATAACACCGGCAATGGAATTGGCCGTTGCCAAACCCAAATCGTTGTGGCAATGGCAAGAGATAACAGCCTTGTCAATGTTGGAAACGTTATTTATCAAATACGCAATCTTTTCACCGTATTGATGCGGAAGGCAATAACCCGTTGTGTCGGGAATGTTTACCGTGGTTGCACCGGCTTTGATGACGGCCTCAATGACTTTTGCCAGGTAAGCGTTTTCAGCACGGCCCGCGTCTTCGGCGTAAAACTCCACGTCGTCGGTGAAGTTGCGTGCCCAGGTCACGGCTTGTATCGCTCTTTCAATGATCTCTTCGCGGGTAGCGTTGAACTTGCTTTTTATGTGGTAATCCGATGTGCCGATACCGGTGTGGATGCGCGGACGCTTGGCGTACTTCAACGCATGTGCGGCCGTTTCGATGTCTTTTTTAACCGCACGGCTCAACGCACAAACCGTGGCTTCGGTTATAACTTTTGAAATCTGTTCTACCGACTCAAAATCGCCGGGACTTGAAATGGGAAAGCCCGCTTCGATGATGTCAACGCCCAGGCTTTCGAGTTCCAACGCAAGCGCAATTTTTTCCGGTGTGTTTAATTTACAACCGGGGACTTGCTCACCGTCCCGCAGCGTTGTATCAAAAATGAAGACTTTGTTTTCGGCCATGATGTGTGTGATTGTGAAGATTCTTTGTGCCTATCCATCTTAAAATTAGACTGCCTGCATTCGGCGGGAAAAACAAAATATGCGGTATTTTGCACCCATGAAAATCCGGCAAGGCCTCTGAAACCCTTGCCGGACGTGGTTTCCCGCTAAAACATTATATCATGCCCAGCCGGTCGGCCGACACTTTATTTCAACTCATTCACTCCCTCCAGAAAGCAGAAAAAAGGGCTTTTAAGCTTTATGCCAAGCGTCACAGTGCCAACGAAGACCTGAAGATGATCCAGATGTTTGACGTGATTGACAAAATGCCGGAGTACGACGACACGGTTTTGTTAAAGAAACTTGAATTCACCAAGAAGGAACAACTCGCCAACCGAAAGGTGCACTTGTACAAACAAATTCTCGCCAGCCTTCGCTTACTTGAAAGCAACGAGCACATTGACATTCAACTGCACGAGCAACTGGACTATGCCCGCATTCTTTACAACAAAGGTTTGTACCTGCAAAGCCTGAAGATTTTGGAACGAACAAAAGAAGCGGCAAAAGCCACGCACCAGGACAGCTCGCTTTTGCAGGCGTTGTTTTTAGAGAAGAAGATTGAAGCCCTGCACATCACCCGCAGCTTAAAAGACAGGGCGCAGCAAATAGCCGTTGAATCCAACGAATTGATAAAAGGCCTTTCGCTCACCTCGCACCTTTCTAACCTTGCGCTTGAATTATACGGCTGGTACATCAACTACGGCCATGCACGCAACGAAGAAGACGAACGAAGCGTTTATAATTTCTTTCACCAGAACATTGCCGGCATTGAAGAGATAAAAGATTTTTACCAAAGGCTTTACTACTACCAAAGCTTTTGCTGGTATGCCTTTATCCGTTTGGATTATTTGATGTATTACCGTTACACCCAAAAATGGGTTGATCTTTTTCACACCGAACCGCAGATGATCGAGATTGAAACGGCGCATTACATCAAGGGGATGCACAACCTGATCAGTGCGCATTTTGATTTAAGCAATTACGAAAAATTTGATGCCGATTTAAAAACCTTCGAAGAATTCAGCCAAACCGATTTTGTACGCAACAACGAGAATAACGCCATTCAAACCTTTGTGTATTTGTACACGTCCAAAATCAACAAGCACTTCATGGAAGGTACTTTTGACGAAGGCTTGAAGCTGGTGCCCGAGATCATGCAAAAGCTGAAGGAATATGCCTTGTACATGGATGCGCACCGCGTGTTGGTTTTTTATTACAAGATCGCTTCGCTTTACTTCGGCAGCGGCGATTACGACAACACCATCATCTACCTTTCGAAAATCATTAATTGGAAAGTAAATCTGCGTAACGACCTGCAATGCTATGCAAGATTATTGCACCTGATTGCGCATTATGAATTGGGCAATTATAATTTGCTTGAATACCTGATTAAATCCGTTTACCGCTTTATGGCCAAGATGGAAAACTTAAGCATTGTTGAAGAAAAGATTTTTCACTTTTTGCAACAGTCCTTCCATTTAAAACCAAAAGAACTGAAACCGGAGTTTGAAAAGCTGCTGGCTGAACTGAAGGAGATTGAGAAAGATAAATTTGCCAGCCGAGCCTTTGCTTATCTTGATATCATCTCCTGGCTTGAAAGCAAGATTTACAACCTGAACGTGCAAGACGTTATCCGCTCGAAGTTTTTGGAAAGGAAAAAGCAAAAATCATTGTCCGTTTGAGTGTGTCGCAAAAACAAAGAGTCGGAGGTTCATCATCCTCTTGTTCTACACAGCATTTCCGTACTTCTTTCCGCATCTTTGCCGCATGACACGCGAAGAAAAATTTATGCAGGAAGCGATTGCGCTTTCAAAAAAAGGAATGGAAGCCGGCGAAGGCGGGCCCTTTGGCTGCGTTATCGTAAAAGACGATGAAATCATTGGCCGCGGAAACAACAAGGTTACATCGTTGAACGACCCCACCGCTCATGCCGAAGTCGTTGCCATTCGCGACGCCTGCAAAAGCCTGAACGCTTTTCAACTCGAGGATTGCGAAGTGTACACAAGTTGCGAACCTTGCCCCATGTGCCTCGGCGCCATTTACTGGGCAAGAGCAAAAAAAATTTACTTCGCCAACAACCGCCAGGACGCAGCCGCCATCGGCTTTGACGACACGATGATATATGAAGAAATGAACAAGCCTCTGAACGAAAGAAAAATCCCGATTACATCCATCGCCCGCGAAGAAGCCATCAAGGTTTTTGAAGAATGGAAAATAAAGGGCGACAAGACGCTTTATTAAACCGGTGCGGCATTTGCAAAGAAAGAGGCTATGGCAAAATTATTTGAACCCCTGCAGCTTGGCAATATAGAATTAAAGAACCGCATCGCCGTTTCGCCTACGTGCGAATACAGCAGCGTTGACGGCTTTGCAGCCGACTGGCATTTAGTACACTTGGGAAGCCGCGCCGTGGGTGGCGCTGGACTAATCATCGCCGAAGCAACGGCTGTTTCTCCGGAAGGCCGAATCACGCCGGATGACTTGGGTATCTGGAAAGACGAACACATTTCTTTTCTGCAACGCATCACAGCGTTTATTAAAGAACAAGGTTCGGTGCCGGGCATTCAACTCGCACATGCGGGACGAAAAGCCAGCCATCAATCGCCGTGGAAAGGCGGGCAACCGCTAACAAAAGAAGAAGGCGCGTGGCAAACGGTTGGCCCAAGTGCGAGCCCTTTCAAAGAAGGAACACCTGCGCCGGAAGCGTTAAGCAAAGAAGGCATCCGGAAAGTGATTGATGATTTTAAAGCGGCAACAACAAGGGCGTTGAAAGCGGGGTTTGAAGTGATCGAAATTCACGCGGCGCACGGTTATTTATTGCACCAGTTTTATTCGCCATTGAGTAATCTGCGCAGCGACGAATATGGCGGAAGTTTTGCAAACCGCATTCGCTTAACGTTGGAGATTGTTAACGCCGTAAAAAATCTTCTCCCGCAAAATTTTCCCTTGCTTGTGCGCATCTCCGCAACCGACTGGATTGATACCGGTTGGACGGTTGAGGATTCAGTTGAACTCTGCAAAGAATTAAAAAAGGCCGGTGTGCATTTGGTGGATTGTTCAAGCGGCGGCAACGCATTGGGTGCACGAATTCCGCTCGGCCCGATGTACCAAACATCTTTTGCCGCCCGCATAAAAAAAGAAGCCGGCATCATGACCGGCGCTGTCGGATTAATTACAACGGCTACTGAAGCCGAGAATATTCTTCAAAATAACGAAGCCGACTTGATATTGCTGGCGCGGCAGTTTTTACGCGATCCCTATTTCCCCTTGCACGCCGCGAAAGAATTGGGTGTTGATGCGGCCTGGCCCGTACAGTACCAGCGGGCAAAAAACTAAGTACGAAAGATATTCAGGTTGATTTGTCCTTGTTCTTTTTCTTCTTTCCAAAAATCTTGTCGAAGAAACGGCGGATGCCGCTTTTGCGTTCTTCTTTTTTTGCCGACGAATCAACCGGTTTTGCAATGGGCTTCGGTTCTTTTTTTACAACCGTATCATTAGGCGACATGTAAAGCGCCGCGGAGTAAATGAGTTTGTGATTGGCGTTGTCTTTCCAAACCGGTTGCGAAGGCGAATCAAGGTACACACTCTTGTCCATCAGCGATTGCACCACTGCCGGAATTTGCTTTTGCGTGATCCAGGTCTTTCCGTCGTTTCCCAGAAAAATATAATCCTTGTTGGCGCTGTCGAAATAAACGTTTGCCTTCGGGAAAAAATAATATTGCGGCGGCGGCAAAGCCGTGTGTGCGGAAACGCTGGTTCGCTCTGTTTTATCGTTGTTACAGGCAAAAAGCGCAAGACCAAATGTGATCATAAAAAGCGACCGCGTCATGCTTCTTTCTATTCAAGAAGCGTTCCAGCCTTTATTGAGGCTGGTTCGTCTGGTCGTTGATGTTTAGTTCGTTCAAGAGTTTGCGAGCCGTTGTATCGCCGCCGTTGGCAGCCTGTGTAAGAAAGAGGCGTGCTTTGGAAAAATTTTTATCAAACGTACAAGTTGTGTAGCCATTAATGCTTAATACAGCTTGGTTTTCTGCAAACATGTACAAGAAGCCAAGCGTTCGTTTGGCGGTAAGATTGCCCGCATCGCTTGCCTTGCGCAACAAGTTCATGGCATCATCGCAATTCAGCGCCGGATTTTTCCCCTGCAAAGCAAGATTGGCCGCACCGTACATTGCTTCCGGCACATTGAAGGGAAGAAGAAAATTGTAAATCGTCAATGCTTCGGCTGTTTGGTTATTACTTAAATACTGGTCGGCCTGCGATAACTGTGTTCTGATTTGCGCATCGGAAGGACGTGTATTGGCCGAATCTTTTTGTTGCTGCTGCCACTGCGCAGCGGTTACCAAATCCGCTTTCTTCAGCCAGCCTTTCGTCGTTTTGCCGTTCTTGTGAAACTCGGTGTACACAAAACCGTTGCGGTCATCGTAAGCCGTTATCCCGTCGCCTTTCTGCACCCAGGCACCGCGTTGCGTGGCTTCGTCGGGTTCGTTGTGAAAATAAGAAGCCGACACGTTCACCACGTAATCACCCATTGCAACCAAGGGCTTTTCCTGCTGTTGTTGCTGCGCTGTATCGTTGGCCGTTTTTGTAATCTCTGTTTCTTTTGGTGATGCCGAATTAAACAGCGCATAGGCCAAGCCACCGGCAACCAAAAACGTAAGCACAAAGGCAATAATCCAGGCTGTGCTTTTCTTCTTTGGTGCTTTGTAGTCGTCTTGCCCGGGATAGCGTTCAGCGCCTGCGGCATAAACGGGAGTGGCTTTCAGCCGCTGAAGTTCAGCATCCTTTGCTGTGAGTTGCTGTTGCAATTGTTGCTTTTCCTTCAACAGCTTTTCCGCCTGCGCTTGCCATGCTTCCGATTCGCCTCCGTCGAATTGTGAACGATAATTGGCCACGCTGTTGGCAACAATAAAATTGTGCAACTCGGTGCCGTTCGCAAATCGTTCTTCGGGTTTTTTGCGAAGGCAGCGATAGATCATGCCCAGCATCCACTCAGGCACCTGCATTTCTTTTTGTTTCTTTTCCGCATCCCAATTATCGGGAAGGTTTCTGCGGCGCAGTTCTTTTAAATCGGGCGGCTGTGTTTCCATGTGCGCCACCATCACCATGTTCCGCGCCGTTTCGCTGTTGTCGGCCAGCGGAAAAGGAACACGGCCCGCAAGCAGTTCAAAAAGAATAACGCCGAAGCCGTAAACATCGGTTTGAAAAAAGAGTTGACCGGCGCTTTGTTCGGGTGCCATAAACTCAATGGCACCGGCGTGACGCAAGGACGTGCGGCGTTGTTCGTCGCTCATGGCCGCAAGACCAAAATCCAATAAAATATAATTGCCGGTTTGCTTGTTAAACTTGACGTTGTTGCTTTTCATGTCGCCGTGCTTTACATCAAGGCGGTGACAGTGCGCCAGGGCATTTGACAATTGTTCGGCAAGTTTGACGACTTCTTTAATGGTGAAGACCGTATCGTGCGGCGGTTTCAGCAATTCCTCCAAATCCGGCCCTTCAATAAATTCCATTTCAATGAAGGGAAAGGAACCCGAATCGGTGATGCCGTAATTGAAGATTTTTACCACGTTCGGGTTGGGTTCTTCGTTTACCTTCTTCAGTTTTTTGACTTCGTTTTGAAAGGCAATGAAGTTTTTATCCTGCTCGCTTTCGCTGTGGATGGGCGTGGGCAAAAGTTTTACCGCGGTAATGATTTCACCGATGCGCTTTGCCTTGTACACCGAGCCTTGCCCGCCGGTTTTTAAGGCCCCCATGTTCTGAAGCCCTTCCGTGATGGTAAACACTTTTGCCATGAAGTAAAAATAAGAAGGCGCAAAGGATTGTGGGAAAGAAAACGTGAGTAAACAGGCGACCATACAAAATGTATAACGCGGTGGATTGTCCTAACGACAATACGAAATGTATAACGTTAAGTATTGGGTTTCCAGATAGCGAACTTTTTTGGAGGGCACAGACAATAGCATAAATTCACGTGTTGGCAGCAGGCTAACCACCCACAGTCGTCAAAATTTGAAAATGAAAACAAGCATACTATTATTGATTACGGCGATAACGGGATTATTTTCCTATGGACAAGGCAATAAATCAAAACCAGATACTATTGATATCGAAACTATAAATTCGGCAAGGAGATATGAGTATGTTGATTTTTCAGGTAAGCATCTAATCATACAAAACAGCTTATCAAGAGGCATAAAATACACTGACCCTAATGGGAAGAAAGTAAATAAAGTTTTGTTCTGGACTCGAATAACCAATGAAACAGAAAATCCATTAGAATTGAATTTAGACTTTCCTACAGAATATGAAGTTCCGTCTTTACCAGGTAAATACTTTAAAATATTGCTTCCACCTGATACAATGACACTTGATAAAGAACCATTGCCAGATTATGGTATAATTGATTTAAAGTCTTTTTTAGATAATAATATTCATAAGCCGTCCTCTTTAAAAAGAACGATTAACCCGAACGAATCAGGTGGCTTTTACGTTGCCATTCTCTATGACGAAGGCGTCGTTGGTCCATTTCGAACAGGACTAAGTATTAAGGGGCAAAATCTTGTTTATAAAGTTACACGATACGCCGGCAAACAAGGGGTTCTATTCGTTGACGAGAAAGAAATTAATTGTGGGCGCATTAATTTGAAAAATTTGGTGCGACAGAAATAAATGAAAGCCAGCGTACAACATCGGCTTTGTGCAAGTGGGGCATGACGTTGTTACTTCAGCTAAGTGCAAGCATCAGCTTCAGTTTCAACGTGACGAACAACATTCAGCAACAGAACAAACAATGAACTTTAATTTATAAATTGAGCAGCGGTTACGAGCAGACGGTATGCTAATTTCCCACCAGCACAAAGCCCTGTTCGTTAGCAAAAACCCTAAGCATTCCCAACTAAAACGGCTTCAAAGATTGTTTAATTCCCGCTGCCTGTTGTGTCCTTTTCTTTTTTTACTTCTTCTTTTTTTTCAACAGGCGCATCTTGTTTTTCATCTGCCGGAAGGGTCTTTTTCCGTACTGTATCGGCAGCTTTTCGAACAGCCGGATTCGCGTTATCGCTGCCAGTTACGACCGAATTTTCCTTCTGCTTTTCTTTTTCAATTGCCGCTTCTTTTGAAAGCAACTCCTCCGGCGTAATCTCCTTCCTTGCCGGCTTTTCCGCGCTGGCTTTCGGCAGGTGCGGCCGGCTTTCCTTTGCGGCACTCACGTTTACCGAACTGTCAACATAAGTGCTGTCCGCCGCTGTTGTAGAAACGGCGGCAGCGGTGCGGTGCTGAAAAAACAAGGAATAAATTGTTAGCAGCGTAAGAATTGTTGTGGCCACCATCAGGCTAACGAAAGCGCCTTTTGAAACGCCCCGCTTTGCCGGCTTTAACGGAAACGTTTCGCGGCCGTTGCTGCGCAAAACGTCCAGTTCCTGTGTTTGTTTGTAAAGGTTCGCTTCCAGTGCTTCGATAGTTTCCTCTTTTTGCTTTAGCTGTTTTTGCAATGTTTTTAATTCGTCCAGATAAGCCAGTGCCGCAAGGCTACTGCCTTCGTTTGTTCCAAATTGTGTGCTGTGCTGCACAATGGCTTCGTACAATTCTTCGCCGTTTTTAAAACGGTCTTCCGGATTTTTTTGCAGGCACTTGTCAACGATGGAAAGAAGCCAGGCCGGAACGTTCATTTCAGCGGCTCGCTTTTCTTCGTCCCAATCCTGCGGAAGATTGTCGTGGCGGAGCGAAAGTAATTCCGGCGGTGGTGCTTCCATGTGCGCCACCATCACTTTGTTGCGGGCCGTTTCGCTGTTGCCGTTTAACGGGAAAGGCACGCGGCCGGCCAGTAATTCGTACAATACGATGCCGTAACTGTATACATCCGTTTCAAAATACAAATGCCCTTCGTTTTGCTCCGGGGCCATAAACTCGATGGCGCCGGCATAACGCAAACTCGTTCGTCTTTCTTCATCGGAAAGTATGGCCAAACCAAAATCAATCAGCACATAATTACCGGTGTATTGATTGAACTTGACGTTGTTTGTTTTTACGTCGCCGTGCTTCACCCCTTGCTTGTGGCAATGCGCCAGCGCATAGGCCAGTTGCTCGGCAACCTGGATGGTTTGTTTGACGGAAAAAACGGAAGATTCTTTCAGCAAATCACAGAGATCAGGGCCGTCAACGAACTCCATTTCTATAAACGGAAAGCAACCCGTTTCGCTCACGCCGTAGCTCAAAATTTTCACTACGTGTGGATTGGGTTCCTCGTTTACGCGTTGCAACTTTTTTACTTCGTTGGCGAAGTCGCGGTAATGCGGATCGTCTTCGCTTTGCGAGACGATGGGTGTAGGTAACAGTTTTACGGCTGTAATGATTTCACCGGTACGTTTTCCTTTGTAAACCGAGCCTTGTCCCCCGGTTTTAACGGCGCCCATGTTCTCCAGCCCCTCGGTAATCGTGAACACTTTCGACATGCAAGAAACATAGCCAATTTACTGCCAAGTTTTGACCGCGGATGGCGCGGATTTAAAGGGATTGTCTGGATTTACAGCAGTCCTCTTTTCTATTCGCTTTGCTACACGCAAAAATCCGTGCTCATCTTTTTAAATCCCTGTCATCCGTGGTCTTTGTAGCTGAATTGAAGCAGGGCCGATTCACCCAGTACAATCTGGTCGCCTTCCTGCAAATGATGACCCACGCGAATGCTTTGCAAACGAATAATGTCGCCGTTAGTTGTTTGCACTTTTATTTTGTTGCGCGGGGGAATGCCGCCTTCATCCGCGTAAAGAAAAAACCCGCCGGCATCGCGGTTCCATGCAATGTGTGCGTGCTGGCGGCTGATGAACTTGTTGCTTTTGTTGTTGCTCTCCGACGGAAAAGCTATGTTGTTTTCGCGCATGAAACCTTCGGGAGTTTGCACACGCCTTTCACGACCGATGCAAACCTTACCGCCTTTGTCCGACAGCACATAAATTTCCTTTTCCGCTTCACCCGTCATCACCCGCAAATAAGCCGTCGTCAACGCCGTTAGCATTGGTTGCTTTTTGGTAGAAACGTGCAAAGCCACGGGCAAGTCTATTGCCTTTACGGCTTCGGCTGGCAGGGCTTCTACAAACAAAAATTCCAAAGTCCAATCGGCAGGAAGATCAATGGCGTAATCGTCGGCAATGCGCTGCACTTCTTCCTTTTTAAACTTGTCCGGATCGTCCACAAAAAGCGCCGCTTCGTACACGTGCCTTTCCTCTGCCGAAGGCGAAAGAAAAAGTTGCAAGCCTTTAAGGTTCGCGCCTTCGCCACCTTCCCATCTTTTCAATTGGTCTTTAATGAACAGGAGAAGATTCTGCCGCAGCGCTTTTACGTCGGGTGATGATTCTTCTTTTTTAAAAAAATCAAACATGTCTATTAAAGTTGTTCGTTGGTCGTTGGTTGTTGGCCGAAGAACAAAACGATCAACGTCCAACGTTCAACTGACAACGGATTAGGGATTTATTTTTTCGTCAAAACTTTTTATGTACCCAAACTTTTTCAACACCGGCACAACGTTCGTTCCGGCAAGTTTTACCGCTACGCTTGAACCTTTTGTTTTTTCAATGCGTACACAGGTTACAATGTGTCCTTCGCCGGCCTGCTTTGGCGCAAAAAACACGTACCAGCCGTCGTTGATGCGTTCGCCTTTTAAGATGCGTTCCGGCGTACCGGTTTTGCCTGCGGCCACTAAGCCAAGTTTATCTTTTTTGCTGGCGCTTTGTTCACGCATGTATTTGGTCATCAAAGCCGCGGCCGCCGGGTCTTTTAACAACGGAATGCCTTGTTCAAGCGGCAGCGTCGAGTCGCTAATTTTCGTTACATAACGGCTGTGCATGAGTGTGCCGTTGTTGCCAATAGCCGATGCCACCCGTGCAATGGAAGCCGGCGTAGCAATCAACTCGCCCTGTCCCCAGGCCATGCCCGAAACGCCGCGGCCTCTCGTTCTTCTGATGTCGTTTGGATTGTAAGAGCGAACGCTGTTGAATTCCGTTTTGCGCCAGATGGCCTTCCATTTTTCCCACTGCGAATTATCCGTCAAATCACCGTCGTAAAAATAGCCGCCCACGCCGCGCAAAAACAACCCCGCTTTCAAATAAATATCGCCCATGTCTTCCTCTAACCGCAACTCGTTTGCCAGGCGAATAAAGAATGGGTTGTTTGATTTAACGATGCCGCGTTCGATGGTGATGGTGCCAACTTCATCGGGCTCTTCGCTCTTCACACGAATCAAATCACCGGAACGGACTTGTATGGTTTTCTTTTCCGCTGCTGCGGTTCCAAGTTTATTAAAAGCTGCCGATGCCGTAATTAATTTGGCCGTTGAACCCGGTTGTGTAGCGTAGGTAAAGCCAAGGTCTCTTGTGGTGAGAAAATAAGGCAAGCGAGCCAGTTCTGCGTTGGACAAACTCATTCGTTCCGGTTCGTTCACCGGTGCTGCGGGATACATGGCCGAGGCCAGCACATCACCGGTATTGTCTTCCATCACCACAACAGAAATACGGCTGTTCTTCAAAGTATCAAGGCTTTGCAGCGATGCTTGCAACTGCGTTTGCAAAGCCGCATCCACCGTCATCTGCACGTCGCGGTTGCGCTGCTTGAACTTTTCTACTTCGGTGCTGTTAATGCCGGCCAAAAGCAATGGTGCAAGTGCACTAAAGTCGCGTTTTGCCACGGTCATTTCAACAGCCGTTTGCGGAAGAAAACGGTTTTCGCGAAAACGCGATGCCGTCACTACAAATTTTGTTTCGGGTGCGGGAAAACCGCGCAGTTCGGCCATGTGTTCGTACTCGGCGTAATAACCGTTGGTGCTTCCCATAAACGCACCGGTGTTCATGTCCCCAACCCAAAAAAACATGCTCTCGTAAAAGGGATAATAACGGTCAAGACGCTTGTGCGAAAGGGCTTGCAATGCCGTTGGATTTAATCCTGCGGCAATGAGCGAATCCTGTTGGTGAAGAAAAGCATCAGGATTGCCCGTTGCCAACACTCTTCCCTTTCTGTCCAATAAATTTCCCGCACCGATGCGGTTCATCAAAATGGCAATGCGCGGGTTGTAACTGAACATGCGTGCCCCGCTTCTGTCCGCAACCAGCGCCGGTTGCACTACCCATTTTTTGTTGTTGAAAAGATATTGGCCCACGTTCACGCCGAGCAAGATCACACCGACAAATGCAGCAATCAACGCGGGCATGATGTTGCGGTCTTGCTGCCGCGAAATGTATTTCATCTGCACGGCAGAACCTTGCACAACCGAAGCCGATAACAAGAATCCGGCGGCCAGCATATTCGCAATTAACGACGAGCCGCCGTAACTCATAAACGGCAATGAAACACCCGACAGCGGCAAGGCACCAACAGAGCCACCCGCAATCAAAAGAAATTGCACAAACGTAGCAATGCCGATGCCCGAACAGAGATAAAAAAGAAAAGGTGTTCCGGTCTGCCGCCCAATTAATACAGCACGATGCAAGTACAAAACGAAAGCAATGAACACGCAGATGATGCCCGCCCAACCAAACTCCTCGCCCATTGAGGGAAGAATCATGTCGGTATGCGCTTCGGGAATTGTTTTGGCAAAGCCCTCGCCAATGCCTTGTCCCTGCACGCCACCGCTGCTCATGGCCCAAAGGCCGTTGGCTATCTGGTCGCCGCCAAAAACTTCGTTGTTCCAGGGGTCTTGCCAGATGGCTTTTCTGTCCACCAAACGTTGCACAGGTCCCGGAAATATTTTACCGATGTAAGGCACTTGGTCAAGCAAAAGAAAACTCGCCATCACTACCAGCAACATGATGGCGGATTCAGTCAGTTGCTTTTTGACAAAGAAAATGGCCAGCAGCAACAAGCCAACGGTAATGGTCGTTGCCAGTAAAATATTGTTGTGCGTAAGCCAGATGGAAAGAACGTACACAGCGGCCGTTCCAACGGCGTAGGCAAAATCGCCCCGTGAAAAAGAAAACAAAATGATGAAGGTGAAACAAGCCACCATCGCGGGACCCAAATCGCCCAACCACAAAAACAAACCCAACACACCGAGAATGGCAATCAACGCGAAACCAAAAAATCGCCAGCGCTTCTGCCAGCGGCCGTACTCGGAAATAAATTTTTCGTTCGTGGCAAAGAAACCCGCAAGAAAAACAACGATCAAAAACTTTACAATCTCGCTGGGCTGAAAACCGAAAAGATTCACTTTTACGCCGCTGCCTTCGGGACCTGTGCCCAACAAAATCGTGAGCATCAACAAACCCATTGCCGCAATTGCCCAGGGCCAGCCGTTGGCGGCTTTGCTGGCCTTTTTAAAAACGAACAAGCGGTACAAACCCGAATCGGTGGTAAACTTTTTTAAATTGAAAAAAAGCAAAACAAAAATGCCGAGCAAGCCACCAGCAAAATAAAACAACGTACTGCGGCCAAAGAAGCGGTCACGCAAAGGGTCTTGCAGCGAAAGCAACGTAAGAAAAGAAATGCCGGTGAGCAACATGAGCAGCGGAAGAAGCAGTTGGTCGGCCTGCGGAAAGCGAAAGGACAAAAAAAGATGCAACAAAAAAAAGCCAGCGAAGAAAACAACCGCAATGGTCCAATACCACTTCGTTACTTCTTCCGGCATGCGAACGATAAGGGCTTTTTCGCGGCGCAGGTTGTTAAAGTCGCGGGTAGAAAAGGCCTTCATCTTGTGCGGCACTTGCGTAAAAGTGAACGCAACGTTCTCGCTTAAATCCTGTACGCCTTTGGAAGAACCAAACTGGTAACCGGGTTTTAACGGAATAAGTTCATAGGCTTTGTTTGACGACAAGCCGTTAAACAAGAAGCTGCCGTTGTTCTCGGTTCGTGCATAAGCTTGCAAGGAAACAAGCTGGCGATGATTGTTCGAATCAACACGGAACGTTTTTACCAGCGTTGCCGATGAATCCACAACGGTTCTTCCTTCGTCATCCACATCTTCACTGTACAAACTGTCCTGCGGTAAAATCATTTGCAGCCGCACCAAGACGCCGGCACTAAAATTTTCACCTTCCTTTATTTTGCCGCTGATGTTGTAATTACCCAAACCAATGTTTACCGATGACGGAAGTTTTGGCGGCGCCGTTCTTTCTCTTTCAAAGCGCAGCGAATCGTTGCCGGTAAAACCAATCAGCGTTCGCGAGAGTTTTGCTCTCCGGCGAAAGGATTCGCCGCCTTTTAAATAAGCATCGTCGGTGGAAATTTCAAAGGCACGTTTGTTTAGTTCACCGATGTTGTCCATCTCCTGCGTTCCGCTAAAACCTTGCGACGCAACGGCACGAATGAGCTCAATATCGCGGGGGTCTTCAAAATAAAAACCGCGCTGCAACAGCGCCGCAAGATTTTCGGCGGGCTTCGGTGCGTTGAGGTTTATCATCGAACCTTCAGCAAGACGCTTGGGCACTTCATCGAAATACTTTTTTTTGAGCATGTCGAACAAGTGCGCAAAAAGAAATAGCATCACCGCGCCGATGGCAAAAAGAAAAACCCGTTCAATGTTTCTGCTTCGGATAAACGACATGGAGGATTATTTGGGTAACGAATCTTTTTTGAATGCAGCGGTATCTTTTTTAAGAATGACCGTATCGCGAAGAATGCCGGTTAACGGTTGGCTTAACGGCAATTGAAACTGGCGATTGATGGTTGCGTCACAATTCTCAAAGCGAACGTTTTTCAATTGCACGCCCTTGCCTTTTGCAACAATGGCCGTATGAAAACCTTTAAAGGTTATGTTCTCCAGCAACAAGTATTTGTTGTTGGATGAAACAACAAAGGCTGGTCCGCGATAAGCAGAGTCACTTTGCAAAACCAAACCGTTGCCGTTGATGTGCAGTGAATCCTGCCGAGCGAAGACCGTGTCGCTAACGATGATGTTCTTGTGCAGCGAGTCAGCATAAACAAAGGTTTGCGATGCAAGGCCCAGGCTATCGCCAAAACGTTTTTCTTCCGCGTTGCGAACGGGTTGCAAAACAGGTTTAGGTAGCGAAGCCTGCAAGTCTTTGTTCTTTGTCCAGAACCAGAAACAGGCAAGCGCAAGAAGCAACAACAGAAGGCCAAACAGCCAAAGCGGAAGATTATTTTTTTTGGCTTTTGTTACCGGCTTTGCCTCTTCTCTTGTTTCCGCAAGAATTGTTGTTGGCTTTTCATCCTTGACGGCGGCGTTTTTTTTTACGAGTACAGGCTTTGTTGCTTTTTGCTTCTGAGGCTTTTTATCGTTCTTCACCAGCACCACCGTAATGTTGTCTTTCCCTCCCGCGCCGTTGGCCGCATCAATTAAAGCCTTGCCTTTTTGTGCAAGCGTTGCTGATGAAAGAAGAACATCCGACATTGCTTTGTTGTTCACCAAATCGGTTAAGCCGTCGCTGCAAAGCAGCAGCAGATCGCCGGGCAAAAACGGCGATTGCCCCGTTTCAATGTAATCGTCTTTCAAATCCATTTGCGCATCAAAGCCAAGCGCTTTGTTTATTTCGTTGCGTTTTGGATGCGTCATTGCTTCTTCTTCCGAAAGCCGTCCGCTGTCTTCCAAAAAGCCTACGAAAGATTGATCTTTTGTGACCTTCACCAACGAGTGGTCGCGCAAAAGATAGAGCCGCGTATCGCCAACGTGTGCGTAAAAAAATTGGTTGCTTTCCACGTCAGCCAGCACTACCGTCAACACGCAAGCCATCTGGCTGTTGCCCTTACCCTCTTGTTTTTCTCGGTAGATGTTTTGGTTGGCCTGAAGCAAAGCCTCGCGAAGAATTTGCAGCACGTCGCCGTTGGCCGCCTGCATCTTTTGCAGAAGCGTGTCTCTGGCAATGGCCGCCGCCACTTCGCCGCCGTCATAACCGCCCACACCGTCAATTACGCAAGCCAGTATCCAACCGGTTGGCAATTTTTCGGCGATGAAAGCATCTTCGTTGTTGTCGCGGAGCTTGCCCACGTCGCTAAGCCCAAAATAATTTTCAGCCATTCTTGCGGTGGGTGTTTTTGATTTCTGCAAAATGCGTAACGAGAAGGAAAACACAAATGCCGAGAAGAACCAACGAAATAACTGCGCTCATGGTTAAGGTTTAAAAATGTTAACGCCTACGATCCCGTTTAATAAGATGCGTGAGTTAAAGGGCAACTCGGTCCATTGCGGATTTGCTTCATCGCTGCGCGACACTTCTTTTTCGTTCAACACCGTTTTCTCTCCAAACGATGCGAGGTAAAATTTATTTTCATCGCGGTTGAAACGAATGCGCAAGTGCGGTGTGTTCACCCAATCGGAAGGAATGCGAAAAAAATTGGCGAGGTCGTTTGTCTCTTCTTTTCCCGACACCACAATTTCATCGGCCTGCATGAAGTATTCAATCTTTTTGCCGGCAAATTCTTTGTCGGGCACAATGGTTTCAAAACGGGCAAGTGCATTGCGCACTGGTGTTTGCGTTGGCGCAGCCGCACCTGGCGTTGTTTTAATCTGGCGTTCGTCAAAAACCAGGTCTTCGCGGTAAGGCACTTCATAATAACCGTCGCTGTAAAAATGAAAATCTTTTAAGATGTCGGGATTGATGTCGAAGGTTTGCGCAATGCCTGTTTGCCGCGGAATAAAGGTGACGCGAAGATTTTCCGCTGTTTGTGCCGACGGTGCGCTGTCAGGCAAAAGCTTGCCGATAAAACTGATGTCGCCGCGGGAATATTCCGGTGCGGAAACAAAGCGAAAAATCCAACGGCTTGCGGACGGTTCTACGGTTTTGCCGAGGCCGCGGTATTCTTTCAACAAATTGTACATCTGTTTCAGCGATTCGTGCACGATGATGCCGAAGATGCCCTTCTTGTTTTCCATAAAGAGCTTGTAGTCTTCAGGATTCAGGCAAATGATGTACTCGTGGTAAAAAACAATGCGGTCGGCAAAAGACAACTCGCTGATGGAGGTTTTAAATTTTTCAATGATGTAGCGATAAACATCATTGGGCGTAAGCCCGGACGGCGTTGCATCTATTTGCTCGGCTTCTTTTTTCAAAAAAAAATCGTGCAGGCCGATGCGTTGCCAGAAAGATTGCTTTGACTTCATTTGGTAAGTTAGTGGCATAAAAGTAAGGCTTCCCTAAATGCAATTTCGATAGCGAAAATTGTGTGAGAGTTTCTTAAAATTTTATGCCGGAGTTTTTTTGGAAGGGTCCTGGTGCGTATTGAAGATGCGGAAAATTACAATGGTGTTTTGCTGTACTTCAAATACGATAACAAAGGGGAACCGTTTATTGCACCTTGTCGCAAGGGTTTATTAAGGTAAGCGTATGCTTCAGGATTAATTTTCAAACCGGAGATTAGGGTTTCCAATTCTTGCAAAAAGCTGTCACCTAACCCAAACATTATTTCTTCATCATACTCGTAAGCAGCATCAGCATCATCTTTGGCCGTCTGCCTGAAATCAATCTGATACGTGCTTCTTGCGTTTGCTCAAAATTTCGGCTTTGACTTCGTCCCAACTGCCATTCTTTTTGTTCATCGTTCATTTTACTCATGTATTGGATAATTTCTGTTTCTTTCGTCAGTTTTTCCATAATTGCCGCTTTCTGTAAAAAAACAATCGCTTGCAAGTTTAATGCAGACCGCCCCGCTCCCGTGGCGTAAAAATTGAAACCCTTGACCACAACCACAAAACCGAACGAGCTACATGAAGATGACGCAATTCCCGGGTTCGCCTTTTCCACTGGGTGCATATTGGGACGGCTACGGCGTAAACTTCGCGCTATACAGCGAGAACGCAACGGCCATCGAGCTTTGCCTTTTTTCGGCCGGCGATCCAAGCGTAGAAGTCCGCATTCGCATAAAAGAAAGAGACAATTCCATTTGGCACGTTTACCTGCCGGAAATCGCTCCCGGCCAATTGTACGGCTACCGCGTTTACGGCCCCTACGAGCCGCAGAACGGCCATCGCTTTAATCCCAACAAATTATTGATTGATCCCTACGCAAAAGCCATCTCGGGTACCATCAACTGGAACGATGCGCTTTTTGGGTACGAAGTTGGACACCCCGACGAAGACCTCAGCTTTGATGACCGCGACAGTGCGCCTTTCATGCCCAAATCGGTGGTGATTGATTCGCGATTTGATTGGGAAGGCGACAAACTGCCGCGCATTCCTTATCACCGCACCATCATTTACGAAGCGCATGTAAAAGGCCTGACAAAATTGCTTCCGGCCATACCGGAAGAATTGCGCGGCACCTACGCCGCCATCGGTCATCCGGCTACGCTTCAATATCTAAAAGAACTCGGCATTACGGCGCTTGAACTCATGCCCGTGCATCATTTTGTGCACGATAAATTTTTAGCCGATAAAGATCTGGCCAATTACTGGGGCTATAATACCATTGGTTTTTTTGCGCCGGACATTCGTTACGCAAGTTCAACCGATCACGGTGCGCAGGTAACGGAATTCAAGAAGATGGTAAAAGAACTGCACAAAGCCGGCATTGAAGTAATTCTGGACGTGGTGTACAATCACACAGCCGAAGGCAACCAGCTTGGCCCCACGCTTTCCTTTCGCGGCATTGACAACGTGAGCAATTACCGTCTTACCGAAGACAAGCGCTATTATATGGATTATACCGGTACGGGCAATACGCTGAACGCAAAAATGCCCAACACCATGCGCATGATCATGGACAGTTTGCGGTACTGGATTTTAGAAATGCACATTGATGGTTTTCGTTTTGATTTAGCGGCTTCGCTGGCAAGAGAACTGCACGCCGTGGACCGCCTCGGCTCCTTCTTTCAAATCATTCATCAAGACCCCATCATCTCGCAAGTAAAACTGATTGCGGAACCTTGGGACGTTGGCGAAGGCGGTTATCAGGTGGGCAACTTCCCGCCGGGTTGGGCCGAGTGGAACGGCAAATACCGCGACTGCATGAGAGATTACTGGCGGGGCGCGGACAGCATGTTGGGCGAGTTTGCACTTCGCTTTACCGGCAGCCCCGATTTGTACGAAGAAGATTACCGCAGCCCAACAGCCAGTGTGAATTTCATTACCGCTCACGATGGATTTACGTTGCACGACCTGGTTTCGTACAACGAAAAACACAACGAAGCAAACGGCGAGAACAACAACGACGGCGAGAACCACAACCGCAGTTGGAACTGCGGCGCCGAAGGCGAAACGGACGACGCAGAAATCATTGCCTTGCGAAAAAAACAAACACGAAATTTTTTAACCACTTTGTTTTTTTCGCAAGGTGTGCCCATGCTGGTGGCCGGCGACGAATTGGGACGAACGCAAGACGGCAACAACAATGCTTATTGCCAGGACAATGAAATCTCCTGGATCAATTGGGAAGAGGCCGATACGGAATTGCTCACATTCACCAAAAAGCTCATTCACTTCTGCAAGCGGCACCCTGTGTTTAATCGCCGGCGATGGTTTAAAGGCCAGCCGGTGAAAGGAATCGGGCTTGAAGACATTGCCTGGTTTAAACCCGACGGCACGGAAATGACGGAAGAAAACTGGAACCAGG
Organism: Flavisolibacter ginsenosidimutans; assembly: GCF_007970805.1. Classification (GTDB taxonomy): domain Bacteria; phylum Bacteroidota; class Bacteroidia; order Chitinophagales; family Chitinophagaceae; genus Flavisolibacter; species Flavisolibacter ginsenosidimutans. The sequence continues at coordinate 2,082,064 of NZ_CP042433.1, forward strand.
ATTTTGCAAAGTCGCTCGGCGTGTTTTTAAACGGCAAAGGCATTCATTCAATGGGCTCAAAAGGCGAAGTCATCGTGGACGATAATTTTTACGTCATCTTCAACGCTTACCACGAAGCCTTGCCGTTTAAATTACCGCCGCAGAAGTTTGGCCGCAAGTGGGTAAAAGTATTGGACACGGCATTGAATTATTTAGAAGAAAGCGGCGAGAATTTCAAAGCCGCGCAAAGCATAAACGTTGATGGACGTTCTGTGGTGCTGCTGAAACAGCCAACGCATTGAGCCAATAAACAATGAGCAATAGTCAATCAGCAACAAGCGGAGAAATAGAGCATAAACACATGAACGGGTGAACAAGTAAACAAGTGAACAATCAGATTATGCAACCGATAGATGTTTTGAAGCGGACGATTGGTGTAAATTTTTCGGAAGAAGGCACGGTGACAGTAAAGGTTTGGTCGCCGCAGGCAGAAACAGTACAGCTAGAAGTTAAGGTTAAAGATCAAGTCGAGACGATATCGTTAACAAAAGAGCGTTACGGTTATTGGTCGGCAACAAGCAATAAAATAACAAACGGCAGCCGTTATAAAATTAAAATAGACGATAAGCAATCTTTCCCCGATCCGGCTTCGCTTTCGCAACCCAACGGCGTACACGGTGATTCGGAAGCAATTAACCTGGCTGCGTTTCAATGGCGCGAAACCGCGTGGAATAACATTCCACTGGAAGACTACATCATTTATGAATTGCACACCGGAACGTTCACCCCTGAAGGAACGTTTGCGGCAATTGAAAACAGACTCGATTATTTAAAAGAACTCGGCATCACCGCCGTTGAACTCATGCCCGTGGCACAATTTCCCGGCAACAGGAACTGGGGCTACGACGGCGTGTTTCCCTTTGCCGTACAAAACAGTTACGGCGGCGCAAAAGATTTGCAACGTTTGGTGGACGCATGTCATCAAAAAGGTCTCGCCGTAGTTCTCGACGTCGTTTATAATCACCTTGGACCCGAGGGAAATTATCTGGGAGAATTTGGTTCTTATTTCACCAGCAAATACAACACGCCCTGGGGCAACGCGGTAAACTTTGACGACGCCTGGTGCGATGGCGTGCGCCATTATTTCATAGAAAATGCTTTGATGTGGCTGCGTGATTTCCGCATTGATGCATTGCGGCTCGACGCCGTTCATGCCATCAAAGATTTCAGTCCCGTTCACATTCTGAAAGAAATAAAATTGCACGTGGATGAACTGATGCGTGTCACCGCACGCAAACATTACCTGATCGTAGAATTGGACCTGAACGACACAAAATTCATTCAGCCAGTCAACCAATGCGGTTACGGCATGAATGCGCAATGGATTGATGAATTTCACCACGCCTTGCGGGTAACAACCGGCAACGAAAAAACCGGTTACTACTCCGACTTCAGTGGAATTGAACATTTGGCCAAAGCTTATAAAGACGCTTACGTTTACGACGGGCAATGGTCGCCGCACCGCCACAAATTTTTTGGTGTAAAAGCAGACGAGGCCGAAGGCAAACAGTTCATTGTTTTTTCGCAAAACCACGACCAGGTTGGCAACCGCATGTTGGGCGAACGCACGAGTGAACTCGTAAGTTTTGAGATGCAAAAAGCAATGGCGGCAGCGGTTGTTCTTAGCCCTTACATACCACTGTTGTTCATGGGCGAAGAATGGCGCGAACCACACCCTTTTCAATACTTTATTTCACACACCGATGAGGCGCTTTGTGCAGCGGTGCGGAAAGGACGCAAAGAAGAATTTGCCGCTTTTCATCTTGAAGGCGAAGCACCCGATCCGGTTGCAGTAGAAACTTTCGACAACTCAAAGTTGCAATGGCATTTAATTGAAGAAGACAAACACAAGCAAATGCTGTCGTATTACAAAATGCTTTTGTCACTACGCAAAAGCCATCCGGTGCTCAAAAATCTTAACCGAAAAAATTTATCCGTTAACCCTCTTGTTGAAAGCAACGCTCTAATCTTGCTGCGCTGGCAAGAAAGCCATTATGTTTTATGCTTGATGAATTTCTCAAATGAAGAAAGGCAAATCAAATTGATGAAGGCTTCGGAATGGAACATTGCGTTGGATTCTGCGTCGCGTCAATGGGGCGGCAGCGGCGAATCAACGATTGAAGAAAACAGTGTTGTTCTTCGGCCCGAGTCCACCTTGATTCTAACCAACAAATAATTCGAAGCAACGAAAAGATGATCCGATCGTTTGATAGCCACGCAAGTCGCCCCGCAACAAAGCAAAAACCTTTGCTCCCGGACAATACCGGCTTGGTGAATGATGCTCCGGCCCGAAGGATTGCCGGTTTTACAGCACGATTACAAGAAGCTTTTCTCCAGCCCGAAGGGTCGCAATTCTCGTTACGCAACGAAACCAATTACTGATTATTAATTACTGATCACTCATTACAAATCATGTTCAATCCTCTTTCTACATACCGCATCCAATTTCACAAAAACTTCACCTTTGCACACCTCGAAAAGCGAATTCCTTACTTGCAGCAATTGGGCGTTGGAACTGTTTATGCTTCACCCGTTTTTGAAGCTCTTCCTGGCAGTGTGCACGGTTACGACATCGTCAATCCTTTGCGCATCAATCCCGAAATTGGAACCGAAGAAGAACTGCGGCAGCTTCGAAAAAAGTTAAACGATGCCGGCATCAACTGGCTGCAAGACATCGTGCCCAATCATGCCGCCTATCATTCCAAAAACAAATGGTTGATGGACGTGTTGGAGAAAGGCCAGCAATCGGTGTATGCGCCTTTTTTTGACACGGTTATGAACAGCCGCTTGTTCAGCGGAAAACTGATGGTGCCTTTCCTCGGAAGTACGCTGGAAGAAGTCATCAGCAACGGTGAGTTGCGCCTTGCTTTTGAAGAAGGAAGGTTCGTTTTTAAACATTACGACAACCATTATCCTTTGAAGCCCGGTTCTTACCCTTTTATATTGCAAACTGCGGAGGGAAACGATGCCATCAATTCTTTGTTGGTGCAAATTGACAACGTACACAAACTTGAAGACAGCAATTCTTTACACAAAGGCTGGGACGAGTTGCTGCTTCAACTGCATTCGCTGATGCGAAATGAAACAGTGAAGGCCGCCGTTCAACAAGCGATTGACAACATAAATAATGACAAAGAAAAAATACGGCAGCTTGCAAACGAACAGCATTATCGTTTTTGCCACTGGCAGGAAACGGACAGCCGCATTAATTACCGCCGCTTCTTTACAGTAAACGGATTGATTTGTTTGAACATTCAGGACGAAAACGTTTTTGAAAAACATCACTCGCTTGTAAAGAAACTGGCGAACGAAAACATCTTTCAAGGCTTGCGTGTAGACCATGTTGACGGCCTGTACAATCCAACCGAATACCTTCAACGCTTGCGGCAGTTGAGCGGCCAGGAAAGCTGCATTGTTGTAGAAAAAATTTTAGAGGCGGGTGAAGACATGCCAACCGACTGGCCCGTTCAGGGCAATACGGGCTATGATTTTCTCTCGGCGGTGAACAACCTTTTCACCAACAAAGATGCAGAGCCGCCATTCACAGAATTTTACGAAGGCCTTACCGATGATTACCGCAGTCTTCACCAGCAACTCCACGACAAAAAGACCCACATTCTTTACGAACACATGGGCGGCGAACTTGAAAATCTTTACCGCTATTTTTTGCAGTTGAACATTGCCGATAAAAAATTCCTGGCCCGCATTCCGCCCGACGACATGAAGTCTGCCATCGGCGAATTTTTGATCCAATGTCCGGTGTACCGTTGTTACGGAAATTTTTTTCCGTTGAACGGCAACGAAGAAAAAGCCGTGCGGAATATTTTGCAAGGTTTGAGAAGAAGCGGTGAATCAAAGGAAGCAGTTACAGTATTGGAAAATGTTTTTTTGCATCGTCCGCACGAAGGCAAGGTTGAGGTAAACGAAAACATCGCGAAGTTTTACCAACGGTGCATGCAATTTACCGGGCCGTTGATGGCGAAAGGCGTTGAAGATACCCTGATGTACACGTACAATCGCTTCATCGGTCACAACGAAGTGGGCGATTCTCCCGATGCCTTTGGCGATACGGTGGAAGAATTTCACCGCAAGATGCAAGACCGTCAGCAACGCTGGCCCTTGTCGCTGAACGCAACGGCAACACACGACACCAAACGCGGCGAAGACAGCCGTGCACGATTAAACGTGCTTACCGATTTGCACGAAGAATGGTTAAGCCTTGCCGCGGAATGGAAGGAAATAAATAAAGGCTTGAAACGGGCCGGGGCGCCGGATGCCAACGATGAGTATCTCGTTTATCAGGTGCTTGTTGGAAATTACCCCATGCCCGGAGAAAACGAAGATGATTTTGCAAATCGGCTGCAAGACTATTTACAAAAAGCGTTGCGTGAAGCAAAGACGCATTCGAATTGGACGACGCCAAATGAGGAATACGAAAACGCCACAAAAAATTTTGCGGTAGCGCTTCTTGACAAAGGCAAACCTTTCTGGAAAAGCTTTACTCAATTTCAACAAAAGATTGTTGATCACGGCATCATTAATTCGCTTTCGCAAGTGTTGCTCAAATTCACTTGTCCCGGTGTACCCGATGTTTACCAGGGCTGCGAGTTCTGGGATTTCAGTTTCGTTGACCCCGACAACCGCAGGGCCGTTGACTACCAAAAGCGCATCGAAGCCCTGCAAAGTTTTGCCGGTAAAACCGACAAAGAACTCTTGCCTTATTTAGTGGAGAACCGTTACGGAGCGCAGGCAAAATTGTGGCTCCTGCAGCAGGTTCTGCACTTGCGCAAACGCCATCCGGATGTGTTTACCGAAGGCGAATACGTTCCGCTGCAGGTGGAAGGAAAATACAGGCAACAAGTTTTGGCTTTTGCCCGGCGGCACAAAGGAAGTGTTTACGCGGTGGCCGTTCCGCTGCATACCGCCGCCTTGAGCAAAGAACAGGGCAAAGATTTTTTTTCGCTGGATTGGGCCGATACAAAAATTCATCTGCCCGCGGAAATACAGGGTCGTGTTGAAAACATTTTTACGCGAAAAAAAACAGCCAAAAGCAAAGGCCTTTTGGCGAAAGAACTTTTTCAGCACCTGCCTTTTGCTCTTTTAAAAGCAAGGCTGGCAACCAACGAAAGAGGCGCCGGCGTGCTGGTGCACATTAGCTCTTTGCCATCGCTCTTCGGCGTTGGCGACATGGGACCGGAGGCAAAAGTCTTTGCTGATTTTCTTTATCACGCCGGACAGAAATACTGGCAGTTGTTGCCGCTCAATCCCACCGAAGCAGGCCAGGGACATTCGCCGTACAGCGCCTTGTCAAGCAAAGCCGGTTATCCTTTGCTCATCTCTCCGGAAGCCCTGGTGAAAGACGCTTTGCTGAGCGCCGACGAGTTGCAGCATTATTACCTGCCGCAAGAAAGCAAGGTGAATTACTCTGAATCCGAACGAGTGAAAAACGAATTGCTTGAAAAAGCCTTCGCGTCTTTTGTTCGGCAAAGGCCATCGCCGCTTCACGAAGCCTTTAAAAAATTCAACGCAAAAGAAAAGCACTGGCTGGATGATTTTGCGCTGTTCATGCTGCTCAAAAAACTGCACAACGGAAAGCCCTGGTTTGAATGGCCCGAAGAGTACAAGAAACGCGACGTTGCGGCGTTAAAAAAGTTGGCCGTTGCACACAAAAGAGAAGTGCGAAAAATAAAATGGCTGCAATTCATTTTTACCAAACAGTGGCGGGAATTGAAAGATTACTGCAACGGCCGCAACGTTCAACTCATCGGCGACATACCCTTTTACATTTCGTATGATTCGGCTGATGTGTGGGCACATACCGAAATTTTTGCAGTTGACGAAGAAGGGCAACGCACAGGCATTGCAGGCGTGCCGCCGGATGCCTTCAGCGCTGATGGACAATTGTGGGGAATGCCCGTGTTTAAATGGGATGTGCTAAAAGAAACCGGTTATGCCTGGTGGATTGAACGACTGAAAAAGAACATCGAATTGTTTGATCTCGTTCGCCTCGATCACTTTCGTGCGTTTGCGGGTTATTGGGATGTGCCTGCGGGCGAACAAACGGCTCGTAATGGACAATGGAAGTCAGGACCGGGTGCGGACTTTTTCAACGCGATTGAAAACGCTTTGGGTCAATTGCCGTTCGTTGCCGAAGACCTGGGCGACATCACTGAAGACGTGTTGCATCTGCGCGATGAATTTCGTTTGCCGGGCATGAAGGTCCTGCAATTTGCCTTCGGCGAAGACATGCCGCAAAGCGATTACATTCCGCACAACTACGACAAAAACTTTTTGGTTTACTCCGGCACGCATGACAACAATACGACAGTTGGTTGGTACCGCACCGAAGCAGGCGAAGACGTTAAGCGAAGAATCAATCACTACCACGGGTGCGAAGTGAACGAACAGAATGTTAGCGAAGTATTTGCCCGAATGGCTTACGGCTCGGTGGCGCAGATTGCAATTCTGCCGGTGCAGGATGTATTGGGATTGGACGAAAGCGCAAGAATGAACACGCCGTCATCGGGTGAAAACAACTGGGTCTGGCGATTGACACCGGGACAAGTGAATGCCGCTACGGAAAGACAGTTGCTTGAATGGACGAAGATGTACAACAGGCTGTGAGAAACGCAAAGTTAACCCAGCCTAAAGGTCAGGATTAGCAGTTAGAAACACAATCATGCGGCAACGTATCAATCTATCAGCCTGCAGGAGTTGCTGAAAAATTGTGCAAAGAAGAAAAACAATTTAAGCTGCTGATGAACAGTGTTTCGTTGCCGAAAGGCTGCGGGATAGAAGTGGAAAGCCTTTTGCCCTGCGCTTGCCGAAGGGTGTTGCGCGGGCAAAAGCTTGCAGCGAATAGCCCGAACCGGCGTTGATGATTATTCCGTAGCCCAAAGCCCAAACCTTGTCACTTTGAGCTTGCCGAAAAGTTCTGCACATTACCGCCTTTGATTTTTCCACATTCGCTAAAAATTTTAGGAAGAGCCGTTAATTTGTAAAAAAAATTGCGGCTATGCCTACGAACATAAAATGCCCACGTTGTTCAAACGAATTTGATGTGGAAGAAGTACTGTCGAGTGATGTGGAACAAAAGATTAAACTTCAGTACGATCAAAAATTGCAACAATCACTTTTACAGCTTGACGGCGAACGAAAAAAATTAGCGGAGCAGGAAGCGGCTTTTGAAGAAAAGCGCAAACAAACCAACGAGCTTTTTCAGCAAAAACTGCAGCAGGAAAAACAAAAATTAGAAGCGCAGGCAAAGGCCGACGGCCAAAAACTGGAAGCCGAGCTGCAATTGCAGATTCGCAAATCCATTGCGCAGGATTACGAAAACCAGTTGCGCATTTTGAAAGAAAGCGACCGCGAAAAAGAAGAAAAGCTTCGCACGGCGCAACAAAAAGAACTGGACTTCATGCGCAAAGAAAAAGAATTGCAAACCCGGGAGAGCGAACTGGAATTACAATTGCAAAAAAAATTAATGCAGGAGAAAAGCAACCTGCTCGACCAGTTGCGCAAAGAGGAAGAACAACGCTTTACCCTGCGCGAAGAGGAGCATTTGTTCAAGATGAAGGATCTGCAAATGCAACTGGAAGACCAAAAGAAACTGATCGAAGAAATGAAGCGCAAAGCCGAACAAGGCTCAATGCAGCGGCAGGGCGAAGTGCAGGAACTGTTGTTGGAAGAACTGCTGAAAGATCATTTTCCCTTTGATGTGGTGGGCGAAGTGGGCAAGGGCGTTGAAGGCGCCGATTGCATTCAAACCGTGCGCAATCATTTGGGACAGGATTGCGGCAAAATCATTTTTGAAAGCAAGCGTACCAAAACCTTTCAGCAGCCGTGGGTGGAAAAATTAAAAACAGACATGCGCAACAAGAATGCAGACGTTGCCATTATCGTTACGCAGGCTTACCCAAAGGATTTTAAATGCTTTGGTGAAATGGACGGTGTGTGGATTTGTTCATTCGGCGAAGTGGTGGCACTCACCAACGCCATGCGGCACACCATCATTCGCATTGCGGAAACAAAACGCGGCGAAGAAAACAAAGGCGAGAAGATGCAGTTGCTGTACGATTATTTAACCGGCAATGAATTTCGCCAGCAGATGGAAACCATCGTGGAAGGCTTTCTTTCCATGAAAACTTCCATTGACAAGGAACGCATTCAAATGGAAAAGCTTTGGAAGGAGCGAGAAAAGCAATTACAAAAAGTGTTGTTGAGCACATCCGGAATGTACGGTTCCATTAAAGGAATTGCGGGAGCAAGTGTGGGAAACATTCCGTTGTTGGAAGACGGCGAAGAGCAAGCTTTACTTGTGTAAATCCTGCGCAATCCAAGCGAGACAAATGCCGTCGAAAAGTTTGTAATGCGCTTGCAGCGGGTAAACAGCCTCGCCCACAAAAGCACCTTCAATCATACCTTCAGGCTGCAGCCCAAACGGTTGCAGCCTTATCATTTCGCTAAAGTCAACAGCCCCGTAACTCCACCATTTAAAAACCGCTTCTTTGGCCGACCAAAGCAAGGTTAATTGGTTGAGCAGTTGAGCGGTTGATTGGTTGATAGCCTCGCTTTCTGTTCGCCGGTTACCAATTGCCGATTGCCAATTCAACTCCTCTTCGTGCAAAAACTTGTGTTTGATTTTCTCTACTTTAACCGTGGGCACTTCAATGTCCACACCTACCCTTTTGGCCTTGCTGACGATGGCCGCCGCGTAATTGCTGCAATGCGAAATGGAAAAATGGTAAGCCTCGTCCTCAAGATAAGGTTTGCGTGTATCCGCAATTTTAATGAGGTTGATAGGAAAGTCGGGAAAGAGATATTGCAGCAGGTAGCGGCCCGCTAAATGTTGCAGGCGCTTGTGTGGGTGCGTGATGGCACGATGCAAGGGAACGTATTGCAAAAAGAACCGTTCGTCCTCGACAATCTTCCACACCGCAAGCCGCGTGTGTTCATCAATCTCGTGCTGAAAAAAAATGGGCATCGTTTCGGTTTCCCGGTTTATTTTGCTGACGTCAAATATCAAATTTCAAACAGCAAATCTCAAATCCTTCATGATTCTTTCCGACAAACGCATTTTGGAAGAGATGGAAAAAGGCACCATCAAGATTGTTCCGTACAACCGCGAATGCCTGGGCAGCAACAGCTACGACATTCACCTTGGGAAAACGCTGGCTACTTACCGCGAGCACATTCTGGATGCGAAGAAGCACAACGAGATTGAAACGTTTGACATACCCGATGAGGGCTTTGTTCTATATCCGCACATTTTTTATTTGGGTGTGACGATGGAATATACCGAAACCCACGCACACGTTCCTTTCCTCGAAGGCAAATCATCCACGGGCCGGTTGGGCATTGACATTCACGCCACAGCGGGCAAAGGCGACGTGGGCTTTTGCGGCAACTGGACGCTGGAGATTTCCGTTAAACAACCGGTGAAGGTTTACGCCGGCATGCCGGTAGGACAACTCATTTATTTTCCGGTGGAAGGCGAGATTGAAGTGAAGTACAACCAAAAAGCAAACGCAAAGTACAGCGGTCAGCCGAACAAGCCTGTGGAAAGCATGATGTGGAAGAATAAGTTTTAAAAACGCAGAAGGTGTTGCTGTCAGTAGGTGCATTTGGAAAACCGCAGCTTCACTTCCTTCTTATTGCCCAATAAAGATAATGAGTTGAATAGATGTTCGTCAGCACCTGTTGGAGCAAAACCATGTTGTGCGCACATCACCAAGACGCTGTCAATTTAATGTTGTCAAGTAAGTAGTAACCCGATCGGCAAATTGTCTGATCTGCGTCGCTGCAATTTTTTGAGTGCTTTAGTCTGGTTGCCTTTACCTCCTTGTCTTGGCTATAACATCCCAGGATAATTTTGTCCTCACCGCCCTTTGCTGTAAAGCTCCCTTCCAGCAAAAGCCACCTATCTACGCTCTGGGTTGTAAGGCTGAATTGAAGATTTGGTGTGATTTCTTTTAGTACTGTGTAACGACGTTTTACCAGCGATGGCAAGGCGCTGCTGTTAATCAGGGCTGAACCGAAAGAATTTATGAGAAATCCATTACAATAGGCGGGCTTTATGGCAAAAGAAATCTTATACCTTGTGCCTGCAATCAAGGGTGTTTTAAGCGTCCCTACCAAGTAATCACGAAACTCAAACTCCGGATCGAATACGCCTAACCCAGCAAAGCTCATCCCGCTAAAGGGCACTACTTCACCTTTTCCCAGCACTTTAGTGTTTTCGAAAATATCGGAAGAATCGCGATAAATATGTGCCCACTGCGCTTGTTCAGCATAGTCTTCTAAGAAGCTCCAATGGAAGTATCTGCCTTTATAAGCGCTGTCTTGGTTAAAGGGATCTTCAAAGTCACCATTCAAAACCAAGTTTTCTTGTGCCGATGCGTAAAGAAAGGGGTAGAATAAGACAAGGAATGCGACAAGTTTTTGCTTCCTCATGTTATCAGCTTTGAAATATGATGCAACAAACACTCTTTTTCCACAGGCGGAGTTCATTAATTGCGCACAACGATTGTATTGACGCATGTTCTTGCTCCAAAATACATTATTTATCAATAAACATTGGAACAAGGACGACTGCTGAGTAATATACCTGAATGCACAAGTGTGCGACGCAACAAAAGCCAAATAGTAGCAATGCAATTCAGTACACAACCATTCATCCCACCCATCTTTCATCAACCACTCAATTTAATACTTCGGTAAAAATCCCGCAATCCTTACTGCAAGGCAAAGTAGATTTAATCCTTAAACTTCTGCCATGAAACGATTCCTGCTTGCAGCTTTTGCAACCGTTCTCACGTTCTTTTCAAACGCACAACTCTCACTTACCGTGCTGCCCAGCGGCGGCAACAAAAAAGCCGTGGTGGGTGAACGCATCGGCCTTACCGATGTCACCATTCATTACGATAGGCCCGGCGTAAAAGGCCGCGAAGGAAAAATTTGGGGAGCGCTGATTCCCACCGGTTTTACCGATCAAGGTTTTGGCAACAGCAAGGCCGCACCCTGGCGCGCCGGTTCCAACGAAAGCACAACCATCGAATTCTCGAACGACGTAACCGTTGAAGGCAAACCGTTGAAGAAAGGCAAATACGGTTTCTTCGTTGCTTACGATTCTGCCCAATCAACGCTGATTTTTTCATCGAACAGCACGCAATGGGGCAGCTTTTTTTACGATCCCAAAGAAGACGTATTGCGGGTGCCCGTAAAACCGGTGAAGACGGCCAACAGCGTAGAATGGCTCAAATACGAGTTCACCAATCAAACCGAAAACGCGGCTACGATTGCGCTGGAATGGGAGCACCTAACCATACCGTTTAAAGTAGAAACGAATTACATCCAGGATCAAATTGCGTCGTTTCAAAACGAGCTGCGCACCCAACGCGGCTTCTTCTGGCTTGCGTGGGAACAGGCCTCACAATGGTGCCTGCAACACAACGTGAACCTTGAACAGGCCTTGCAGTGGAGCGACTCTGCGTCGGGCCCTTTGTTTGGCGGTGTTAATCTTTTTCAGCCCAAGGCCACCAAGGCGCAAATCCTGCAAAAACTCGGTCGTGGCGAGGAAGCCGCAGCCCTGATGAAACAAGCCTTGCCGCTGGCTACCGTGAATGAAATTCACGGCTACGGCCGTTCGCTGGTGGCACAGAAAAAACCCAAAGAAGCGTTGGAGGTTTTTCAAATGAATTACCAAAAACACCCAAAGGAGTTTACAACCCTCGTGGGCATGACGAGAGGCTTTTCCGCAACCGGCGACTACAAAAACGCATTGAAGTTTGCCGAGCAGGCCTTGCCGCTTGCACCCGACGCCCAAAACAAAAACAGCGTGGCTGCCATGATTGACAAGTTGAAGAAAGGACAAGACGTGAATTAAGGCTTTGCTTTCCCAATGAAATAGGCAAAATACCATCGGCGTACCGACGCTTGCGTTTCGGCCACTGCTTATAAATCGCGGCTCCATTTGAAATTGCGGTTTTTCTTTTATGTAACGAGCTTTGGTAATTCTATTTCTCGCCGGTTGCGTCGCACTCTTGTGCGTTCGGAGCAACATTGCGCAAACTGGATTGGTTTCAGGTGTTTTTCCGTGCAATAATTGAGCGTTGGGAAAGGAGTAAATTTTTTTGGCTCGTTTCCCGCACGCCTTTATTTTTGCACTCCTTCAGGATTGAGCTATGGTGTAACGGTAGCACTACAGATTTTGGTTCTGTCTGTCAAGGTTCGAATCCTTGTAGCTCAACAAAATGCCTTGCAAATGCAAGGCGTTTTCATTTGTTAGCTTTTCTCTCACTCCACGTTTCCCTTCTTGCCCGCCCGGGTTTTACGTGCCGGTTTCTTCCGCCGATAATTAAGTAAATTAGACCTATGCAGCCTCCTTCTGTTTCCGCCCGAATCGAAGCTTTCCACACCGCTCTGCCGCAGGACAAAGTGCGGCTGAAGTACGGCCTGATGGCCGAAAATGCCTACCGCTTTTTCCGCGGCACCTGTCATTTGTTTTACGAAGACCTAAGCAACCGCTCCTATTTTCCACACCGTTCTCCCCAAGTTTGGGGTTGCGGCGATTTGCACCTCGAAAATTTCGGCAGCTACAAAGCATCCAACCGCTACGTTTATTTTGATCAAAACGATTTTGACGAAGCCGTGCTTCTTCCTGCAACCTGGGAACTGGTTCGTGTTGTTACGAGCATCCTCGTAGCCTTTAAATCGTTAAGCGTGAAAGAAGAAAAGGTGATGGCTTGGGCCCGCTTTTTTCTGAACACCTATTGCAAAACACTTAGGAGCGGCAAGGCAAAACACATTGAAGCAAGACTGGCAAAAGGCATTGTGCGTTCTTTTTTGGAACAAGCCGGGCGCAGGAAAGAAAAAGAATTGCTTCAAAATCAAACGGCAAAAAACAAAAAATCGTGCAGCCTTGTTGTTGACAACGAAAAGCGGTTGGCCCTGAAGCCCGAAACAAAAAAAACGCTGCTTGCACACATGGCTGACTGGCTAACAAATTCGACCGATAAAGCCTTGCGTAAATGCAACGTCGTTGACGCCTGCCAGCGCATGGCCGGTACAGGAAGCGTGGGCGTGAAAAGGTTTCTACTGCTTGTTGAAAGTGAAGAAGCTCAACATCATTTTCTGCTGCTTGATATGAAAGAAGCAAGGCCATCATCCCTGGTGACGTATAATCCTTTGCCTCAACCGCAATGGTTGTCCGAAGCGGAACGCATTGTTGCCATTCAATCGCGTTCCCAGTACGCGACGACTGCGCATTTAAGCACTGTCGTTTTTGACGGCGTGGCATACACCATCCAGGAACTTCAGCCCGAAGAAGACAAGCTTGACTTTACCGTTGTAGTGCGGCACGAGAAGGACGTACTGCGGGTGATGAAAGATATGGCACTGCTCACAGCTTCAGCGCAACTGCGAAGTGCCGGCCGCCAGGGCTCGGCCATTGCCGATGACCTGATTGCATTTGGAAATGATCCTGAATGGCAACAACAATTAACGCAATATGCAATTGACTATGCGGCGCAAGTGGATGTAGACTACCGGAGCTTCCTGCACGACTACCAAAACGGATTTTTTGAAAGAAAGAAAATTTAAAATGATTCCCGGTTTCACGTCTGTCGTTTCACCTCTCACCTATCTCAATGTCCTGCATAATAATCATAACCTCTTTCGGCCCAGAAATCCGGGGGCTTGCTGTTGCTGAAATACATTGTACCGATGCGCTTTAAATGCTTTACACCATACTTCACCGGAATAATCAGGCGCAATGGATAACCTTGATTGAGTGGCAATTGCGCACCGTTCATTTCATAACACAGGATGGTTTGTTCCTGCACGGCACTTGGCATGTCTATGCCCACATAATATTTTTTGTTGGGCGTTTGCAAACCCACGTAATTCATCTTGCTCTCTGCGGTTAAACCGTATGTTTCTAAAAACGTTTTTAACGACACCCCCGCCCAATGCGTTACCTGGCTCCAACCTTCGATGCATTTAAAATCAAACACAATGTCTTTCTTCGGCAGTTTTTTTATATCTGCCAAGGTGAGTGTTAGCGTATCGCCGTTTTGTTTTACTACGTGCAAGCGCCAGTCCGCCGTATCCACAGCATCTTCCAATCCATCACTGCCGTTCACACGAACGGCCTTGGCCGCTGCCGATACCGGGTATTCCTTCACCAGTTTTTTTGAACTGAAAACCGAAGAAAAAATGGATTCGTTTGTGGATAACACGCTGCGCAACGGTTTGGATGCGCCGTCGTCTTTGGGCGCATTCTTTACACTTGAAAAAAGGGCCCATGCGCCTGCGCCGAGAACAACAAAAATCAAAAAAGAAAGAAGAGTTTTTCTTCGCAACTGTTTTTTCGACAACTGCTCCTGCGGAAATGTATGTGTGGAATTATTCATTGTTGACGGTTTGATTTGGTTTGATGATTTCAAAACCTGTGACCATCGCCTGAAAATTGTTCCAGCCGGTTTTAATTACTTGCGCAATGTGTATCAAAAAGAAAAGCACGTAACCAAGCGTTAAAATAAAATGTTCCAGTCGCGCCGCTTCGTAGCCGCCGCAAAGCCAGGCAAGTGCGCTAAACGTAACGGGTTTGTAAATGGCAAGTCCCGTCAACAAAGAACCGATGCCCATGAGAACGACAAGCGTGTAAGCCACACGCTGCGCCGCATTGTACTTTAAAAATTCCGGCGCGGCTTTGCGAATGTGCAAATCGTGCAGCACCACAAGCCAGGATTCTTTAACCGATTTTTTATTGGGCAAAAGCAATCGCCATTGTCCCGAGAAGATGGTGAACAACACGTACAACAAACCGTTAATGAAGAAGAGCCACATGAACGTAAAATGCCAACTCATGCCTTCGGCCAGGCGAAACGGGACGTTCAGCGTTTTGTAAAAACCATCGGGAAAGAAGTGAAAAAACTCTTTCTGCCCCAACTTGATTTTGTATTCGTCGTTGGCCCAATAAATTAAAAGGCCGCTCCAGATCATGCAGGCGAGGATAGGAAAGTTGAGCCAGTGAAACCAGCGAATGGCAAGCGGATGTTTTTTAACAACGGTGGGCATAACGGTTTGGTTTGAGGATAATGCGTGTTGGGGCAAAGACTGCGTTGAATTCAAAGGAGGTGATAAATGCCGCAAACAATCCATCATCGTTTGCGCTTACGTATTTTTCACAAAGGAATATTTAGTTGCGTAGCACCCATTATTTTTCCAGCTCCTTTTTCCTGTGCAAACACAATCATTGCCAGCAATGTTTTTGAAAGCTCGGTGGGTAACGCAAATTCAATCGTTCCGCTCCGTTGCGCATCCACTGTTTTCAAGGCACGCACAACGTTTACGTGGTGAAGCGTGCGGCCTTCGTTCTCCCCTCTCTTTACTTCGGTCGTGGCTTCAGGTTGTAGCAAGGCGACGTTCAGCAGGAGCGGCAATTCGGAAGACGAAGAATACGAAAGCTGCACATTTCCGTTTGCGATTCTTTTTACCGACGCCTGAATGGCTATCGCATTGACGTTGGTCTTTTGAAGCGAAGCACGGAGCCGGTTTTCATCCGATCCAACAAATTCTTCGCTGCCGTTTACAATCACTTGCGGCGTGTAAATACTTTGGAGAGAAAGACGTTGTGCATACCGTCGTTGCCGGTCGCTGAAGGCAGCCTCGCTGTACGGATCTTTCCAACCCAAGTGATCCCAATAATCAACGTGATAGCTCAGCACAAAAACGTTGCTGTCGCCTTTGGCCTTTAACGCATCAATCAGTCTTTCCGCCGGCGGACAACTTGAGCATCCTTCAGACGTAAACAATTCAACGACGTGAATGCCGCTGCCTGTTTTTACCGCCGGTAAAACAGCCGCCTTTTGTTTTGATTGAACGTTGGAACAAGAAAGCAAAGCTGCAAAACCTGCAGCAGCAAAAATTCTATGAAGACTTGTTTTGAACACGGCTCAGAATTGTGAAGAAGAAATATTGTGTCTTGCTTAGGAAAGTTACGAAGAAATAGAAGCGATGGATTTTTTGCACGTCCAGGGAACTACCGAAGGAATTGCTATTTTGTTTTACTTACAGGAATTTTCATTTTACAAGATTCACCATCATGCGCCAAAGACCGACAGTTGGTAATATTCTTTTGTGGCTTAGCGCCATTGCTTTTGCATTTTTGTTTCCGCATTTTGGTCTTATCCCCGTTCTGTTTGCGTATTCCATTCCGGTTTTGATTCTGCTTTGGCTGGTTCTTAAAAGAACAAAAGAAAATTTTTCAAGCATTGGCTTTAATCCCAAAAAGCTCACCCTTCATTCGGTACTGGTTGGCATTGCAGCAGGAATTCTGCTCTTTGCGTTTTTGAATTATGTTTTCTTTCCTGCGTTGAATAAGTTCGTTCTTTTGCCCAAGGCAAATCTTGCTGATTTCAACTCTATCCGGCATCATTTCTTCAATTACCTTTTTGTCCTTTCCATGGGATGGCTGATTGGCGGTTGGTACGAAGAACTTGTTTTTCACGGGTTCATTTTTACCCGCTTCGAAAAAATTTTATCTAAAAGATATGCTCTTACGGCAAGTTTTATCGTCACCAATTTTCTATTTGGATTATATCATTTTCAATTGGGTACGAGCGGCATGATCAACGCTTTCCTGGCGGGCTGCGCTTACCAGGCTCTGGCCTTGCGCTACAAGCGAAACCTGTGGTACGCCTTTTTCTGCCACGGCTTTTTTGACACGATAGGCCTGACGTTTATTTACCTCGGCTACTGGTAACGCCAAAAAATTATAATTAAGCGCAGCGGCGAATCATGCGGCTCTCAAATTTCTTCTGCTCTTTGGCACACTAATTATGCAGTAATGAGAACAAGAAAAAGATCATGGCTTTATCAAAAACGGCATTGAGCGACAAACTGCATTGGTACAAAGACGCCATCATTTACGAACTCCACATCAAGGCTTTTTACGATAGCAACGGCGACGGCATCGGCGATTTTGGCGGGCTGCTGCAAAAACTCGACTACCTGCAAGAGCTTGGCATAACGGCTGTTTGGGTCTTGCCTTTTTATCCTTCCCCACTGCGTGATGACGGCTACGACATTGCCGATTATTACACCATCAACCCTCGCTACGGCAACCTCGAACAGTTTCAACAATTTCTTGACGAAGCACACAAGCGAAATCTAAAGGTTATTACCGAGCTTGTCATCAATCATACTTCCGATCAGCATCCCTGGTTTCAGCGGGCAAGGCGTGCGCCAAAAGATTCAAAGGAAAGAGCTTATTATGTTTGGAGCGATGATCCAAAGAAGTACAAAGACGTCCGCATCATCTTCACCGATTACGAAGCCTCTAATTGGACATGGGACCCGGTGGCACAGCAATACTACTGGCATCGCTTCTTTCATCATCAGCCCGACTTGAATTATGACAGCGAAGATGTACAGGCAGAGATTTTTAAAATCATTGATTACTGGTGCGCAATGGGTGTAGATGGCTTTCGGCTGGATGCCGTGCCCTACCTGTACGAACGCGAAGGAACGAACGGCGAAAACCTGCCCGAGACGCATGCTTTCTTAAAACGGCTTCGTGCGCACATTGATAAAAAATTCCCCGGCATTTGTTTTCTTGCCGAAGCCAATATGTGGCCCGAAGATTCGGCGTCTTATTTTGGCAACGGCGACGAGTGCCACATGAATTATCACTTCCCTGTGATGCCGCGCATGTTCATGGCATTACAACGCGAAGACCGTTATCCCCTCACTGATATTTTTGACCAAACGCCGCCCATACCAGAGACTTGCCAGTGGGCGGTGTTCCTGCGAAATCACGACGAGTTAACATTAGAAATGGTAACCGATGAAGAACGCGATTTCATGTACACGGTTTATGCAAAAGACCCAAAGGCAAAAATCAATTTGGGCATCAGGCACAGGCTTGCGCCTCTGATGGAAAACGACAGAAGGCGAATCGAGCTAATGAACTCCTTGTTGTTTTCCTTACCCGGCACGCCGGTAATTTATTACGGCGATGAAATAGGCATGGGTGATAATTTTTATCTGGGTGATCGCGACGGCGTTCGCACGCCCATGCAATGGTCGCCGGACAGAAATGCAGGCTTCTCCGAAACCAACCCACAGAGATTGTATTTGCCGGTGATTCTCGATCCGCAATACCATTACGAATCGGTGAACGTGGAAACGCAACGTGCCAACACAACCTCTTTGTTTTGGTTTATGAAGCGCATCATCAACATGCGCAAAAAGTTTAAAGCCTTCAGTCGCGGCGACATGACTTTTCTGCACGTGAACAATCCAAAGATTTTAGCTTTCACCCGCAGCTACGAAGACGAGACACTTCTGATTGTTTCCAATCTTTCCAAATACGCACAGCCGGCTGAAATTGATTTGCGTGAATTCAAAGGCTACGTGCCGGTAGAAGTTTTTAGCCACAACTCTTTCCCCGTTATCAAAGAAAGCAGCCTGTATTTTTTTACGCTGGCGCCACATTCGTATCAATGGTTTGTTTTGCAAGCGCCAAAGACAGATGCTTCAGGAGAAAGAAAACACCTGAAGTTAAACGCAGCGCAGTGGGAAGATTTGTTTAGCGGCAATACACTTGAGGTCTTGCAAAACGACGTGCTGCCCGAATACATTCAACGCATGGATTGGTTTACGGGCAAGAACAAAAAATTATACGCCACAAACCTGCTTGCACACACGGCTCTGCCGCTTGCCGAAAGAGACGCCGAAGTGCTCCTGATAGAAGTAACCTTTGAAAGCGGCTTGCCAGAGTATTACCAGTTGCCGCTTCTTTTTAACCGTGCTGCCGAAGCCAAAGAATTGCTGGATAAACATCCGGTCGCCACCGTTGCGGAGCTTACGCTTAACGGTGAAGTGGGTTGGCTTTGCGACGCCGTTTACACGACGGCATTTCAACAGGCGCTGCTAAAATTCATGGCCGAAGGAAAGCGTTTCATGGCCAGCGGTGAAATATTGTTTTCGGCAACGGGCGATGTAGAAAAGTTTATTGGCAGCCATTTGGAAGTAACCTCAACGGTGCAGGCTACCAGCGAAATGCACACGGCCATTACCTACAACAACGCATATTTCCTGAAGGTCTATCGCCGGGTGGATAAAGGCCTTCACCCCGATGTGGAGTTAACCCGTTACCTGAGCGAAAAAGCCCCAAGCCTCACCACCAAATACGCCGGCGATATTGTGTGGACTTTGAACGCCGGGCAGTTCTGTCTTGGCATGTTGGAAAAGCTCGAAGAAAATCACGGCGACGGCCATCGTTACATGCTTGAACGCATCGCCAATTATCTTGAACGCATTTTAGCCCGCGACAGAAATCTTCTTTCGGCTTATCCAAAAGCACCAAAGCTTTCTTCACCGATAAGCTTTGATGAATTGACTGATGACCTGAAGGAATTTGTTGGCGCCAACGCCGCGGAATACGCAAGACTTATTGGCGTGCGATTGGCGCAAGTGCACAAAGCCTTTGCAGCAGGCATCGAAAAAGAATTCTTGCCCGAAGAATTTTCCCTGCATTACCAGCGTTCGCTTTTTTCATCCATGCTCTCGCTGGTACGGGAAATGAGCCAGGCCATTGAAAGAGATGCGGCTTCGCTTACCGATGACGTTCGCGACGATGTACAAACGCTTGGCGCCAGGCGCGAAGAAATGTTAACCATGCTGAAGAAAATTTACAGCAAAAAGTTTGACGTACTGAAGATTCGCACACACGGCAACATGGGTCTTACTCATGTGTTGCTCACCGGCAAAGATTTGTTAATTCATGATTTTGGCGGCAATCCTTTGCGGCCCTTCAGCGAACGGCGTTTGAAACGTTCGCCGCTGCGTGACGTGGCCGCCACAATTCGATCCTTGTACTATGTTGCTTATGAAGGTTTCCTCACGTCGTCGCACATGCTATCCGAAGAACAAAAAAGCTTGTTGCCTTTTGCCAGCTTTTGGGCGCAGTACATGAGCAACTTTTTTGTACGAGCTTATTTGGATGAAACAAAGGACATTGCTTTCGTCCCAGACAACAACGCTGATTTTGAAATTCTGATGCAAAGCTTTTTACTGGAGAATGCACTGCACTGGTTTAATTACGAAATAGCTCACCGGCCCGAAAGAGTAATGATACCGCTGCGAATTATGCAGACCATAATTGAGTGAGTTGTTTTTATGTACTGAGCTGCACTGCTACTATAAACAGTTGTTGCGTCGCACTCTTGTACGTCTTGTTCGCTGCTCAACAAGAGGCAATGGTTGTCTTTTTGCTTTCGTAGCCATGTTCACTCATCGCGAACTTGCAACATCCGCAATAATCTCCACGAAGGTGTATGCTTTATTTTTGAAAGATGAAACGCATTTTCAGTCTTCTTTTCCTTCTTTCTTCTCTCACT
The DNA here is from genome assembly GCF_007970805.1 of Flavisolibacter ginsenosidimutans. Lineage (GTDB taxonomy): Bacteria > Bacteroidota > Bacteroidia > Chitinophagales > Chitinophagaceae > Flavisolibacter > Flavisolibacter ginsenosidimutans. The sequence goes on from NZ_CP042433.1 coordinate 2,102,508, forward strand.
TTGTTCGCACAAACCGACAGTTTCACCCTTCTTAAACCCGACCGTGTTTTTGACGGCGAGGCAATGCACACTGGCTGGATCGTTTTGGTGCATAACAACGCTATTGAAGCCGCAGGCGACATGAAATTTAAACTGCCTGCAAATACACGCATCATTGAGTTAAAAGGCACAACGCTTTTGCCCGGGTTGATCGAAGGACATTCGCACCTTTTTCTTCATCCTTACAACGAAGTAACCTGGAACGACCAGGTACTGAAAGAAAGCCGCGCCGAGCGAACGGCAAGAGCGGTAACACATGCCAAAGCCACGCTGTTGGCGGGTTTCACCACCGTAAGAGACTTGGGAACCGAAGGCGCGATGTACGACGATGCCGGTTTGAAACACGCCATTGAAAAAGGTATTGTTCCAGGTCCGCGAATGATTGTAGCGACGAGGGCCATCGTTGCCAAAGGAAGCTATGGCCCCAATTACAACAACGCGGATGTGGACTTGCCGCAAGGCGCCGAAGAAGTGAGCAGTCTTGAAGAAATGGAGAAAGCGGTGCGCACGCAAATCAGCAAAGGTGCTGACGTGGTAAAAATTTACGCCGACTATCGCTGGGGCATAAACGGACAGCCTGCGCCAACTTTCAGCACCGAGGAAATTGCTCTTGCTGTATCCATTGCCAAAAGCAGCGGACGTGAAGTGGTGGTGCATTCCTCCACAAAAGAGGGCATGAAAAGAAGTATTGCCGCAGGTGTCTCCACCATCGAGCACGGCGACGATGGCGATGAAGAAATTTTTCGATTAATGAAAGAAAAAGGCATAGCGCTTTGTCCAACGCTTGCGGCCAGTGATGCCGTTTCGCAATACGGCGGTTGGAAGAAAGGCACTGACCCCGAACCGGCCCGCATTACCGTCAAGAAAAAAAGTTTTGCAGCCGCATTAAAGAGTGGCGTTACAATTTGCACCGGTGGCGATGTTGGCGTGTATTCGCACGGCGACAATGCCCGTGAAATGGAGATAATGGTTGACTATGGCATGAAACCGCTTGACGTTTTGAAATCCGCGACATCTGTGAACGCCGATGTTTTTGGCTATGGCGATAAGATTGGACGAATCAAAAAAGGTTTGCTTGCCGACATCATTGCCGTACAAGACGATCCTTCCATTGACATAAAGAACATTCGAAAGATTTTGCTTGTGATGAAGGACGGGGAGATAATTAAAAATTAAAGAATGAATAATTCAGAATGACGCCTGGGATCATTTAATTTTTAATTATTCATTCTTAATTCCAACGGCTACAAGCTTCCTTTGGTTGAAGGCAAATAATTTTTCAACGGGTCTTTCTTCACCGCCATTTTAATTGCTTTTGCAAATGCCTTGAAGACCGCTTCAATTTTGTGATGTTCGTTCTCGCCTTTGCATTCAATGTTTAAATTGCATTTGGCCGTATCGGAGAATGATTTGAAGAAATGAAAAAACATTTCCGTCGGCACGTCTCCTACCCTTTCACGGTGAAAGTCGGCGTTCCAGATGATCCAGGGGCGACCGCCGAAATCAATCAGTACTTTCGCTTCCACTTCGTCCATCGGCAATGCAAAACCGTAACGTTCGATGCCGCGTTTATCGCCAAGCGCTTTTACGATTGCTTCACCCAAGGCAAGACCGGTGTCCTCTACCGTGTGGTGCTCGTCAATTTCCAAATCACCTTTTACATCAACGGTTAAATCAATCAAACCATGCCTTGCGATTTGATCAAGCATGTGGTTGAAAAATTCAAGGCCTGTGTTGATTGCCGCCTTGCCACTGCCGTCTAAATTCAATTCAATATTAATTTCCGTTTCCGCTGTCTTGCGAACGTGCTTTACAACCCTTGGCCCTTTTTTCAGGTAGTCATAAAAATCTTTCCAGTGCATTGTTTCCACCGCAACAATCTTTCTTAATTCTTCAATCGAATCCTTTACTTCTGCGCCGCCAAGTTTTGGATTGTTGTTCAGCCAAAGTGCTTTGCAACCGAGGTTCTTTGCCAGTTGCACGTCGGTAATTCTATCACCGATCACATAAGAATTTGGGATGTCGTATTCGGGGTTATTCAGGTAAGTCCCAAACATCCCTGTGCCGGGTTTTCGCGTCGGCAAATTGTCTTCAGGAAAACTTCTATCAATCAATTGCTCTTTGAAAAACACACCTTCGCCTTCAAAGGTTTGAATGACCAGGTTGTGCGCAGGCCAAAAATCGCTTTCGGGAAATTTTGGCGTACCCAATCCGTCCTGGTTCGATACCATCACCAATTCATAATCCATTTCTTCGGCAATCTTGCTCAGATATTTTATTGCAAACGGATAGAAGGTGACTTTCTCCAACGAATCAATTTGATAAAGCGGCGGGTATTCTTTAATCATCGTGCCGTCGCGGTCAACAAACAAAACACGTTTGCCTTTCTTCTGCTCCATCTTATTTACGTTGATAATTTTTCAATGCCTCAACCAATTGTTCGTTCTGTTCCGGCGTTCCGACCGTTATGCGCAAACTGTCCTCACACAAAAGCACGTTGCTGCGGTTGCGAACAATAATGCCTTGTTCTTTCAGGTACGTGTAAACAGCCGTGGCGTTGTCCATCTTTACCAAAACAAAATTTGCATCCGACGGATAAATTTTTTGAACAAACGAAACAGCCGTTAAATCCTTCACAAGGATTTCCCTTTCCTTTACCGTTTCTTTAATCATGGCGTTCACGTCTTCCAAATGATCGAGTGCTTTCAACGCCAGTTCCTGCGTGGCCTGGTTAATGTTGTACGGGGGTTTGATTTTATTTAAAACATCAACAATCTCCGTTGATGCGAAAATCATTCCCAACCGCAACGCCGCCAGGCCCCAGGCTTTGGAAAATGTTTGCATCACGACCAGGTTCGGATATTCTTTCAAGTCTGCAACAAAGGAACGCTGGCGGCTGTAATTGATGTAGGCTTCGTCCACCACCACAAGACCGTCAAAATTGTTCAACACCATTTCAATGGCTTCGCGGTCCAAACTGTTGCCAGTCGGATTGTTGGGCGAACAGAAGAAAATGAGTTTTGTGTTTGCATCCACCGCTTCTTCCAACGCTTCAAGGTTCAATTGATAGGCAGTGGTCAGCGGCACTTCTTTCACCGGCACGTCGTTGATGTGTGCGTACACTTCGTACATGCCATACGTGGGCGGACAAATGATGATGTTGTCGCGCTGCGGATTGCAAAAAGTACGAATCAACAAGTCTATGCATTCGTCGCTGCCGTTGCCAAGCAACATGTTTTCGGCGTCAATCTTTTTTACGCTCCCAATTTTCTTTTTCAGTTCCCATTGCAAAGGATCGGGGTAGCGATTGTACCACTTCGTCAGTGGCGATCCAAAACTGTTTTCGTTTGCATCCAAAAAAATGTTCGCCACGCCGCTAAACTCGCTGCGTGCCGATGAATAAGGCTTAAGCACCTTGATATTTTCCCGAACAAGATTGTTTAATTCAAAACTCATTTTTATGTACTTAGCTTTTGTACTGCTATTAAACTTCTGTTGTGTCACACACTTGTACGTTCTGTAATTCTACTCGGCCATTCTCACCTTCACCGCGTTTGCATGCGCATCTAACCCCTCTGCTTCCGCCATTTGCACAACGGTGGAAGCAATATTTTTTAATCCTTCTTCACTTAATTTTTGATACGTAATTTTTTTCACAAAGCTGTCCACACTCACACCGCTGTAAGCTTTTGCAAAACCATTTGTTGGTAACGTGTGGTTTGTGCCGCTAGCATAATCACCTACACTTTCGGGTGAATAATTGCCAATAAAAACCGAACCGGCATTGGTGATTCGCTCCGCAATTGCATCGGCGTCCTTGCAACTGATAATTAAATGTTCGGCAGCGTATTCGTTCACCAGGTCAATCGCTTCGTCGATGTTGTTTACAACAATGGCCTTGCTGTTTGTCAATGCCTTTACAGCGATTTCTTTCCGGCTCAAATTCGACAACTGTTTTTCAACTTCTTGCTGCACTTTATTTACTATTGACAACCCAGTGCTCACCAACAACACCTGGCTGTCCACGCCGTGTTCCGCCTGTGACAACAAATCCGCCGCAACAAATTTTGCTTCCGCCGTTTCATCGGCCAGCACGCAAACTTCGCTCGGGCCAGCGGGCATATCAATCGCAATGCCTTGCATCTGCACAAGTTGTTTTGCTGCCGTCACATATTGGTTGCCGGGGCCAAAAATTTTATAAACCGCTGGAACGCTTTTCGTACCGAAAGCCATGGCTGCAATGGCCTGTGCGCCGCCAATTTTAAACACCTTCGTTATGCCGCATTGTTGTGCTGCATACAAAATGGCCGGGTGAACTTTTCCTTCTTTATCGCAAGGCGTACACAAAACAATTTCTTTGCAGCCCGCAAGCTGCGCCGGAACCGCCAACATCAACACCGTTGAAAAAAGCGGGGCGGTTCCGCCGGGAATGTACAAGCCCACTTTTTCAATGCCCGCACTTTTGCGCCAGCACTGAATCCCCGGCAACGTTTCAATTACCTCCGGTTCATTAAGTTGCTTTGCATGAAAGACTTCGATATTTTTCCTGGCTTGCTGAATTGCTTGTTTTAATTCTCCTGTTACCTTATTTTCCGCCGCGTTATTTTCTTCGGCTGAAACAAGAAAGCGATCCAGCGCAACGCCGGTAAATTTTTTTGTAAGTTCTTTCACCGCTTCATCACCCCTTGCTTTCACATCAGTCAAAACATCCTGCACCGTTTTTAGCACGGCGCTGTTATCAGCATACGGACGCTGTAAAACATTTTTCCACTCTTTCCTATCAGGGTTAATAAGTATTTGCATCTACTACGGCTTTCAATTCATAACTCATAATTCATAACTCATAATTTCTCACACAATCATCTTCTCAATCGGCACCACCAAAATACCTTGCGCGCCGGCGTCTCGCAGCGCTTCAATCTTTTCCCAGAACTCGTCTTCATTCAGCACGCTGTGCACCGAACTCCAACCGCTGTCGGCAAGCGGCAATACAGTCGGGCTTTTCATGCCCGGTAAAAGACTAATGATTTTTTGCAGCGCATCGTTGGGTGCATTCAGCAAAACGTATTTGGTATTCTTTGCCCTTTTTACCGCACGAATACGGAACAACAACTGCCCGACAATCTTCAACAAATCTTCGCCAAGCGAATCGTGTTGCACCAGCACGGCCTGGCTTTTTAAAATCGTTTGCACTTCCCGCAATCCATTCATAAAAAGCGTGGAACCGCTGCTCACCAAATCGCAAACCGCATCGGCCAAACCAATGCCTGGCGCCAGTTCTACCGATCCGCTGATCTCGTGAATCTCCGCGTCAATTTTGTTTTCGTTCAAAAATTTTTGCGTGAGTACAGGATAACTCGTCGCTATCTTTTTCCCTTGCAGAAAATGAGCGGTGCCGTATTCGTCCGTCTTTTTCACGGCAATGGAAAGCCGGCATTTACCAAAGCCCAACGCTTCAATAATCGCTGCCTTTTTCTCTTTTTCGTACAGCACGTTTTCGCCCACGATGCCGATGTGCGCCACGCCGTCTTCCACGTATTGCGGGATGTCGTCGTCGCGGAGGAAATAAACTTCCAGCGGAAAATTATCGGCAACGGTGCGCAGATGGCTGCCACTGCTTTTTACGGCAATGCCGCAATCGTTCAAAAGCTTGATGCTGTCTTCGTGCAGCCGACCGGATTTTTGAATGGCCAGTTTCAGGTTCATAAAAAAATAAAAAGGCTTACACCGGGTAAGCCTTTTGTTTAATGTTGTACACATGCTCCAACAGCTTACCCTTGCGGAACTGCGTGATGGTGGATGTGTAAATGTTTTTTCATTGAGCCGCAAAAATAAGCGCCTCTCTATTTAAGAGCAAATGTTTTTTGCCCGTATCAAGCCATTCCTTATTATACTTGTTCCATATTTAAAAAGGATAATCGTTTTAACCCATGCGTAAACTGTGTTTTCTTCTCCTCAGCTTCTTCTTTGCTTCCTCTTTGTTTGCCGCTATCGTTGACACCGTTGCCATCAAAAGCAATGCAATGAACAAAACACGCAAATGCGTTGTAATAATTCCCGGCAATGACCGAAAAGCAAAAAATCTTTTTCCGACCGTTTACTTGTTGCACGGCTTCGGTGGCAATTACAGTAACTGGATAACCAAAGTGCCGCAATTGCAGGCTTACGCCGATGAATACAAAATTCTTCTCGTGTGTCCCGACGGAGAATTTAGCAGTTGGTATTATGACAGTCCGATAGACAGTTCGATGCGGTATGAAACCTACATTGCCAAAGAAGTTCCGGCTTTTATTGAAGCACATTACCCTGTAATTAAGGATCGAAGAGCAAGGGCCATTTCGGGTTTAAGCATGGGCGGCCACGGCGGCTTGTTTCTCGGCTTTCGTCACGCAGATTTTTTTGGCGCCTGCGGCAGCATGAGCGGCGCCTTGCTGATTGAACGCATCACCCGCGGTTACCAGGTAGAAAAACGCCTCGGCGACACGGCGAATAAACAACGTTATGACGAATACTCCATCATGAAACAAATGGAAAGTTATCCGAAAGATTCGCTGGCCATTATCATGGACACAGGCACAGAAGATTTTATTGTGGAGATGAGCCGTGCCGCGCACAAAAAAATGCTGGACTTGAAAATTCCGCACGATTACATTGAGCGTCCCGGCAAACACGATTGGGCTTATTGGCGCACAGCGGTACAGTTTCAGTTGCTGTTCTTTAAGAATTATTTCAACCGCAACTTTGCTTCCAAATCATCCACATAAACATTTCACCATGCAAGTTATCTTAGGCGGGGGCGGCGCCATCGGCACTGAATTAGCCAAGGCATTAAAAACATACAACACGACCATCCGTATCGTCAGCCGTACGCCGAAAAAAGTTAATGAAGAAGATGCAATTTTTGCCGCGGACCTTACCGATGAAACAGCCGTTAACAAAGCGGTAGAAGGCGCGGACGTTGTTTACCTCGTTGCCGGTCTGCCGTACAAATTGAAGGTCTGGCAAACACAATGGCCGCAAATCGTTCGCAACGTTATTCGCGCCTGCGAACAACAAAAGGCAAAGCTTGTTTTCTTCGACAACATTTACCTCTACGGGCAAGAAAGCATTGGTCATCTCACTGAAGACGCTCCCGTTGATCCACCGAGCAAAAAGGGAAAAGTTCGGGCGCAGATTGCCCAACTGATTTTTGAGGAAGTAAAGGCCGGAAGGTTAACGGCCATGATTGTCCGCGCGGCTGATTTTTACGGTCCCGGCATAAACACAAGCGTATTGCAGGAAACCGTTTACAAAAATTTCAGGAAAGGCAAAGCGGCTTTCTGGATGGGCGACCGCTCTAAAATTCATTCGTTTACGTATACACCCGATGCGGCCAGGGCCACTGCTTTACTGGGCAACACGCCGGATGCTTACAACCAGGTTTGGCACCTGCCAACCAGTGATGAAAAGTTTACCGGCAACGATTGGATTGATTTGTTTGCACAAATGATGAAGGTAAAACGCAAAGCCGTGACCGTTTCCAAACCGATGGTCCGTTTGATGGGATTGTTTAATCCGCTGATGAAGGAGATGGTGGAAATGATGTACCAGAACAACCGCGATTATTTTTTTGACAGCACAAAATTCAAAAAAAGGTTTCCTCATTTCAAGACCACGTCTTACGAGAACGGCACCAAAGAAATTTTAGCCGCAGAATAACTGTATGCGCAGAATCCTCCGGATAAAGTAAAGCCCGAAAGCATTTACCGCTTTCGGGCTTTACTTATCAACCCATTAACGCAGTAACTTATTAACTATCCCCCCGTACTTCCGTCCCGCACCTTGATCTTTTTCTTGCCCGCGTTTTTCTTTTCGTATTCCAGTACTTCTTTGGGTTTTGCTGCCTGTTTCTTCTCTTCTTTTTTCGCGACGGGTTTGCCGGTAGCGGGATCTATAGGCGCAAGTTCATCAGTTGTTTGAGCAGTGTCGTCGTCTTTTGTTTTGAGTCGGTTCAAAACATACTGTTCCGTTTTTTCAATGCGGCCGGTTTGCGGGTCGTAATAACGCCACGTACCGTGCTTTACGGAAGCTTCGTCAAGTTTTACAATCTGGAAGCGAAGAATTTTTGTCGCATCATTAATGTCGTAAACAGGAATGGTGTCGTAAGGGCTTTTCGGGTTGGCAGCGAGCCAGCTTTCTTCGCGAATCAAATCCTCCGCGGTATTGAAATATTGGCACTTTCCGTCCTTTTGTCCCCAGCGGTAGTTCTCAATCGCCAGTTTATCGCCTTGCAACGAGTAACGCACCCACCGGCCTTCACGCTGATCATTTACAAAAAAGCCTTCTTCCTCATAACCCGGATTGCCGCGCAATTCGTCCACATGAAAGAACCACGGGCCTTGTTTCAATCCTTTTGCGTCCACGCGGTTCAGCGTGTCGCCCTTTACGCCAATGATGTAGTTTTTCCATTGCGCCTTTGCACCCAGCGACAACAACAACACGAAAGAAAAGATGTAACGCATAGTTTGTTAAGTTTGGCCTTCTTTGCTAAACGAAAAAAGACTGCATTTATGTTTTCAAAACTAAGATTTCCGGCCCTACTCTGTTCGGCAACGCTCGTTACAATTTTGTCAAATGCCCAAGTGAAACCAACACCGGCAGCGGAACGCATGAAGGTGGTGCAGCAACGGCAGGCACTGGAAAAAGCCTCTGTTTTAAACAGCATTCCGTTTCGCAGTATCGGTCCGTCGGTAATGAGCGGACGTGTGGTGGACATTGACGCAAACCCATCCGACCCCACTGAATTTTACGTGGCTTACGCCAGCGGTGGCGTTTGGTACACGGATAACAACGGTCAATCCTTTGCCCCCGTTTTCGACAGCACCGAAACCTTGACCATTGGCGATATTGCCGTCAATTGGAAAAGCGGGACCATTTGGGTTGGAACGGGTGAAGTAAACAGCAGCCGTTCTTCTTATGCCGGCACGGGTGTTTACAAAAGCACCGACAAAGGCAAGACCTGGAAATGGATGGGCTTGCCTGATTCGCACCACATTGGCAAAATACAGTTGCATCCAACGGACGACAACACGGCTTGGGTGGCGGTGCTCGGCCATCTGTATTCGCCCAACGCAGAACGCGGCGTTTACAAAACAACCGATGGCGGACAAACCTGGAAAAAAACTTTATACATTGATGACAACACCGGCGCGGTTGATTTAGACATCAATCCGCAGAACCCGGGCGAAGTTTATGCAACTGTATGGTATCGCACACGCAGCGCCTGGAATTTTGTGCCGAACGGGAAAACAAGCGGCATTTACAAAAGCACCGACGGCGGCAATACGTGGACGAACGTTACAAAAGAAGGTTCGGGATTTCCGCAGGGCGATATTTTGGGAAGAATTGGTGTAGCCGTTTACGCAAAGAACCCACAGATTGTTTACGCTGTTTTGGACAATCAAAAAGCAAAACCTGATACTGCGAAAAAAGATACTCTGGTGTATGCACTTGCCGAATTGAAAAATCTCACCAAAGAAAAATTTGCGCAACTGGAAGAACGAAAGATTGACACGCTTTTAAAACGGAACGGCATCCTGGGAAAGTACAGCGCAAGACAAATCAAAGAACAGGTAGCAACGGGGCAATTGCAAGCCACGGCGCTCTACGATTATCTATACATCAACACCGGTTTTGAGGGAACACCCATTGGTGCGGAAATTTACCGCAGTGATAACGGCGGCGGAAGCTGGAAAAAAGTAAACGAAAAAGAGTTGCCCATCAATTCTACCTACGGTTATTATTTCGGAAAGATTTACGTGTCGCCAACCAACCCGGATAAAGTATTTGCAATTGGTTTTACATCGCAGTATTCAACCGATGGCGGAAAGACCTGGAAGAACATGGACAAGCCGAACGTGCATCCCGATCATCATGCCTTGTGGATTGACCCGCAACGCGACTCGCACCTGATTAACGGCAATGATGGTGGCTTGAACATTACCTACGACAACGGCGAGCATTGGATAAAAGCCAACACGCCATCAGTGGGACAGTTTTATTCCGTGGTGGTTGACAATGCAAGGCCGTACAACGTTTACGGTGGCCTGCAGGACAACGGCGTGTGGACAGGCCCTTCTACCAACCGCGAAAGCCCGAACTGGCAAGGCACGGGCGATTATCCGTTTAAAAGCATTATGGGTGGCGACGGCATGCAAGTGCAGGTAGATACAAGAGACAACCAAACGGTTTACACGGGTTTTCAGTTCGGCAATTATTCACGTTTGAATAAACTGCAGCCACGCCAAACAGCAAAGCGCATTACGCCTTTGCATCCGCTTGGTGAAAAACCTTACCGCTTTAACTGGCAAACGCCGGTGCTCCTGAGTCAGCACAACCAGGACGTGGTTTATTTCGGCGGCAACAAATTTTTCCGCTCGATGAACAAAGCCGATACGATGTACGCAATGGCCGATTTAACCAAAGGAGACAGAGGTGGAAATGTACCGTACGGAACGATTACAACCATTAGCGAATCGCCGCTGCGCTTTGGAGCCATTTACGCAGGTACAGATGACGGCAACATTCAGCTTTCAAAAGACGGCGGTTATTCGTGGGCGCTGGTGAACAACAAGCCAACCAAAACAACCGATGCCAATCTTGCAACAGGTTTGTGGGTGAGCCGCGTAACGGCATCGAAGTTTAAAGAGTCAAGAGTATATGCAAGTTTGAACGGTTACCGCTTTGATGATTTCTCGCCTTATTTGTACGTGAGCGAAGATTACGGCGCCACCTGGAAACAACTTGGAAAAGATTTACCGCTTGAACCCGTGAACGTGGTAAAGGAAGACCCGAAAAACGAAAACATTTTGTACGTGGGTACCGATGGAGGTTTGTACGTAAGCTTTAACCGCGGGCAAAGCTTTATGCTTTGGAACGGCGGCTTGCCGAAGTCTGTTCCGGTACACGACATTGCGATTCAGGAACGCGACAACGAATTGGTATTGGGCACCCACGGCCGCAGTTTGTACGTGACTTCTTTAGCCGATGTGCAGGGTTTGCAAAAAGACAAGGATTGGTTGAAGAAAAAGCCAAAGGAGAAACCTGTACAACGCCAACGCAGAGACGAAGAAGAAAGCGAGCCTGGAGAACAAGATTGATGAATAATGAAATAACGTTTTCGAATGCCTGCATTAATGCAGGCATTTTTTTTATGATTTTTTGCAGGACTTACATGAACGTTTACGAATCCGTAATGCCTGTTGCTTTTTCTATTGTATCCACATCTCTCGCCATTCCGTTTTCCAGAGGACATGTCATTAAAAAGAATGTCCAAAACTTGGTTTATTGACGATACTCATTCCAATTACTGACGGGCATCATGGACAGGGTGTAAAGCACCTGTGTACCTTACTTCCAAATTTTAAGAACGAATACGATTCTTCAAGTAAAACCGCGGTTTATGAGGCTCTTTAAAAAGAAATCCCTTTGGGTCATAACAACCATTTTATTGGCTATAGGTTATGCAGTTAGTTGTACAAAAGACAACCAGATACTGGACGTTCCCCAAATAAACAACGCAACCGATCTTCTTTCCATGAAGGTGACTACACCGCCAACCATTGACGGAACTGTTGATGCGGCATGGGACAAGGCCACTAAATTAAACCTGACGCTCACCGTACCGGACCCGGGCAACAACCTGTTTGCAGGGTACATAGGTCAGTCCTATCCCGTTACACTTCGTTCGGTTTATGACGAACAGAATATTTATTTCCTGGCTGAATATGCGGACAATACAAAAAGTGTAAACGTAGCTACCTGGTATTTTGATCCGGCTACCAGCCGTTGGAACCAGGAACCAACCAGCAAAACATTTGACGCAAACGGCGTGCTGACGAGAGACGGATTTGGAGAGGATAAACTTGCCATGCTTTGGAACATTGACAATTCAACGGCAAAGTTCAACGCACAAACCTGTTATTCAAGTTGCCATGTGTTCACGCCTTATTTGGACTATTCGGTTACACCGGCTGTGATGAAGTCCAACGCCAACAGCGGCAATCACTATACGAACGGCGTTAATGAAAAAATTGACATGTGGTGGGCACATTTAAGCAGGGATGTCATCTTCAACCAAATGGATGACAACTACCAGGATTGGGCCGGCGGACCCGGTGTTACAAATTTAACCGGCGGCTCGGGCAATGGCCGCCACGTTGACGGCATCACTGTATCCGGAGCATCTACTACCTGGCCCTTTGCACCAACTTATACTTCCTCTCCCGTGCAAGGCGCAAGCAACAACCGGCAATCGCTAAAATTAGACGGGACCGGCGCGTCTGTGAATGTGCCTTTGTGGATTAAGCCCAATGCAAGCAACTATTATTACATTCTTGCCACCGATACATTACCGGGTGGAAGTGCGGTTAAAATAACCGGTGTCAGTTCCACAGGCGTGCTAACCTATAACGGCGGCAGCATTGACCCAAATGTTGGTACCGACTACCAAAGAACCGGCGACGCCGTTACCGGCGGAGACGGTCCAAAATGCTTTCCAAGCTACATCGCTTCGCCTTTGATTGGTGGCCGGGCCGACATTACCTGTTCTGCTGTTTACACTGGTTCGGGATGGATAGTTGAATACAAACGGGCATTAAAAACGGCTGATGTTTTAAAGCAGGATATTGATTTCACCAGTCTGCAAGACCAGCGATTTGGCATTGCCGTTTGGAACAAATCAAACAACCAACACGGCATTCAGCCCAACCTCACACTAAAGTTTCAAAAATAAGATGTCCACCAAGGAAGCTCATTCATCATGCAACTGATTATGCAACATAAAAAAACGGCAATCGCGTTGATCCTGTGCGGAAGCATCTTTTCCCTGGTAAGCTGTTACAAGAACAAAACGGTTTTACAGGATACAGCCGAAATAACCAGAACGGTAACGTTCTCGCAGGACATCATTCCCATCTTCAATAAAAGCTGCAACCTAAGCGGTTGTCACAGCAGCGGTGGTCAGGCACCCAATTTAACCGAGGCAAATGCTTTTAATTCTCTCACCATTGGGAATTACATTGATAAAACCTCGCCTGAAAACAGCACGATTTATTTAAAGATGACTGGCAAACGCGGAACGCCAATGCCCGTGAGCGGAAGCAACAAGGATTACAATGCGCTCATACTTGCCTGGATAAAACAAGGCGCCAACAACAATTAAAAAGACGGTATGAAACAACATAAACATTTACTTCTACTGTATCTCGCAACGCTTTTTCTTCTTACGCTTACAACGGAAAAACTGTTTGCACAGGATTCGACAGAGGCCGTGGTCGTAAAAAAAGCCAAGCCTGTGAAAAATACCTTCGGCAGTGTTTGGGTAATGGATAACCAAACGGTAATGGTGCCGGTAAAGGGTTCCTTCGAACTGGATATTCAGCACCGTTTTGGAACGGTTAGTAATGGTACAAAAGACATGTTCGGACTCTTTGCTCCTTCCAACATAAGATTGGGTGTTTCGTATTCGCCCATCAAAAAATTATACCTGGGCGCCGGATTAACCAAAGAGCGAATGCAGGTTGATGTAAATGCCAAGTACGCGTTGTTGCTACAAACACCGGGGATCATGCCGGTTAGCGTTTCCTACTTTACAAACATGGTGATTGATGCAAGAGACAAGAGCAATTTCCGTTACAGTGTAGACCGGTTCTCGTATTTCAACCAACTGCTCATTGCCCGGAAAATAACAGACCGCTTTTCAGCGCAGGTTGCGCCCAGTTTCTCCTGGTTTAACAACGCAGAAGCCTATGTTGACAGCAAGGGAGAAATTCAGAACAAAATGCACAATTATCATCTTGCGATATCGGTATTGGGCAGGCTAAAAATAACCGAGAAATCATCCATTATCGCAGGGTACGACCAACCGCTCACACAGCATCCGACAAACAATCCACACCCCAACATTTGCTTCGGCTTTGAGACGACTACCAGTTCGCATGCCTTCCAGGTTTTTGCCGGTAATTATGCGGGTATTGTACCGCAAAGCAATAACCTATTCAACCAAAACGATTACACACAAGGGCAGTTTGTCGTTGGGTTTAACATTACCCACTTATGGGTTTTTTGATTTTCGCATGATCAACCTTTAAAACAAAAACAATGAAAAGAAAAGCTATGCTTGTCGTTTTGATAACGGCACTTATGGGAACGGGTTTCACCTTAAAAATGAACGATCAGAAAACGCCGTGGATCGTTCCGGATGCGGCAAAAAGCAAAAAAAATCCTGTTGCCAACAACGCAGAATCAATTGCTGCGGGCAAGGTATTGTGGAGCACTCACTGCAAATCGTGTCACGGCACAAAAGGTATGGGTGATGGCTCCAAAGCGGCCCAGTTAAAAACTTTGCCGGGCGATTTTACCAAGGCCGAAGTACAGGCAGAAAGCGATGGCTCGCTGTTTTATAAAACATCGGAAGGCCGCGATGATATGCCCTCTTTCAAAAAGAAAATTCCGGATGAAGAAGAAAGATGGAGCATCATCAACTACATCAGAACCTTTAAAAAATAAGGATGGCCTGTTTGCTTGCAGTTTATTCATCCATGCATCTGTGACTTGTGCTTTCAACGGCTGATGTAAACGTAAAGCGTTTGCAACTTCATCCACAGGCAACAGGCAGGTTCATTAATCCCTACCCTTGGGAGAACAAGGGCTTGGTTAGGGCGCAGCCGGAAACTTAATTTTTATTTTGCCCTTCTTTTTCTTTGGCTTCCATTTTGGGCCTTCTTTCAAGATTCGAATTGCTTCTTCATCGCATTTGGCGCAAAGCGATTGCGTGACGGCAATGTTTACCGGCTCGCCTTCTTTGTTCACCTCAAAGGAAAGTTCAACTTCACCCTCCATGCCTTTTTCTTTTAGCTCTTCGGGTTCTTTCAGGTGGCTGGCGACGTAGTCATCAAAGTTTGTCCAGCCTTCGGCTGGTTCCAGAGAATCAATCGTAACGTTCATTCGCCTTGCCGGCTGCTTTCTTGCTTTTGCAACAACCACCTCCTGCAAACCTTCGTCACTTCGTTTCAGCGTGACGTTAAAGTTCTTGACGGTGTCGGTTGTGCTTGCAAGATTGCCTTGCTCTTTGTCTTTTGCTTCGGCAATTGATTTTTTAAAGGCTTCCGTTTTCTGCCCGGCAGCCGCCGCCGACTGTTGGGTAACATAGCCCAATTCTTTCACGCTGTCCTGCGCAGAAATAAAGGCCGAAGATGCGGATTCAGTGTCGTTAATTTTATTCTCAACTGCTCTGTGCGTACGGCTCTTGTTTTTTGCAACCGTTGTTCGCTTGTACTCTTTTTGTGTTTCTGCAGATAACGGTGTTGTCTTTAATGGTGCGGCAGATGAAACAGTCGCTGAGTCGGCTACCGTATTCTTGCCTGTATTCACTGGTTTTTTCAGCGTCGCTACATTTTCAGTCTTTGATTCTTTACCACCAAATAGTTGAACAATGGCCCATCCGCCAACGGCGATCAAAATAAACAGCGCAGCCACCCTCATCCAGTTTGTACCGATGGAAGAAATTTTGCGACGGCCTTTTTCTTTTTCAATACGCAGTTGAAGTTTTTGTTGTAGAGCCGTCAAATCTTTAACCGGCGTTTTTGTAGCGGCATAACCTTCCAGCGCATCGGCCAGGAACGGATCGTCCAGCGCCGCTTTTTCCAGGGCATGACGCTCCGCCGCGGAAAGTTCTCCGCTGTGGTAACGTGCAATGTCGGCAGCCGTATAGGTTTTTGTTTCGCTCATTTAACCACCGTTGCTTTTGTGTTGCTTTCCATGCAAAGCTTCAGGTTTCGCCGCCCGTTTTGAATGTAGCTTCTTACCGCCTTCCATTCAAGTCCTGTCTCGACTGCTATTTCGTTGTAGCATTTGCCTTGCAGATAAAATAGTTCAATTGTTCTTCGCTGTTCATTGGACAATTGTTTGAGGCAATCTTCCATCTGCAAATAACTTTCTTCTTTGATGATTACATCCTCCAGATGCACAGCTTCTTCCGATTGCACAAATTCTTCTTTCATCGTTACCACCGGCGTTCTTTTTTCCGAACGCAGGCGCATGAGGCAATGATTTTTTGCCAGGGTATAAAGCCAGCTTTTGAAATTTCCGACCTCGTGTTTTTGCAGTTTAGCAATAAGTTCTTCAAAGATGTTCATCACACTGTCCTGCGCGTCTTCCGGCGTCTTCAGATACTTGAGGCAAACGCCGTAAACCAGGTCCATGTAGCGGTTGTAAAGCCCGCCCAAAACGGCAAGGTCATTAGTGTAGCGATAGCGTTCAATTAATTCCGCATCGGAAAAACCGTTGGATGATATGTTTCGCAGGAAGGCCAAGAAATTAAAAATAAGGAGAAAATTTTTTTACCGTCTTTATGCAAATTGTTAAACAGCCGCATCTGATTCTGAAACCGCTGCGCATGAAAAAGATTCAGCTCTCCGTTCCGAAACCCTGCCACGAAAATTGGAACGAAATGACGCCGGATGACCAGGGCCGCTTTTGCGCTTCCTGTCAAAAATCTGTAATTGATTTCAGTACGATGAGCGACCGGCAGTTAGCTACATTTTTTAAAAAGCCTTCCGGTTCTGTTTGCGGCCGTTTTCATCCGGATCAATTGGAAAGAGAAATCGAAATTCCAAAGAAGCGCATTCCTTGGGTGAGATATTTTTTCACCATTACATTGCCTGCATTTTTGATTTCCTGCAAGTTGGCAGGGAGGCAAGTAGTGAAAGGAGAACCAGTATTGAAAGAACAACACATTACCGGAGATACGTTAGCTGTTTCTACACCATTAATTCAGGGCGATGTCTTGCCAATGCCAAACGATACATTGGTTGTGCCTCCGGCACCCGACATAATGGGAAAGGTTATTTTTTCGCGAAGAGATTCAAATGCACAAATTGATTCGGTTGTACAGCCGAAAGAACCGAAAATTGTGAAGATTGAACGCATAAGGCGGTGTAAGCTGCAAGCCATTGCAACCGATGGCAAAAAGTTTGGAAAGGTGCCGTTCGTGTACCATCCCTTGCACATACAGTTAAATGAAGTAGATCATTTGTTTGAGCCTTTGACCGGTATCATGGGCGGGCTTTCCCTGTCCCGGATACCGGTGAGAAAAAAGCAAAAGGCAGAGAGTCTGGTAACTCCAAAACAAGCATCGTCTCAACAAACTTTCATTCTCGTGTACCCAAATCCTGTAAACGCGAATGCACCGTTAACGGTATCAACAGAAGGCCTGCAGGAAGGCCGTTACACGGTTTCAATTTTTAGCAGCAATGGCGCAGTGTTGCAACAGGAATCGGTGGAATTATCGAAGGAAATTCAATTGTTTCAGCTAACCGTAAAAAGCGTTGCTCGCGGCATTTATTTTCTTCGACTTCAGCACGAAGAATCGGGCAAAAATTATACGGAAAAAATTATCGTAAACTAATTTCTATAAACACAGTTCGTGACAGCCTGCGTTTATTGAAAACCCGGATGAAATTGCTGAAGCGTTTTGCGCAAAAACTCGCGGTCGAGATGCGTATAAATTTCGGTGGTGGTAATGCTTTCGTGTCCCAGCATTTCCTGCACGGCCCGCAAGTCTGCGCCACCTTCCACCAAATGCGTGGCAAAGGAATGCCGAAAGGTGTGTGGTGAAACCGTTTTTTTGATGCCCGCTTTTTTTACCAGGTCTTTGATGATGAGGAAAATCATCACACGGGTTAACCGCTTTCCTCTGCGGTTTAAAAACAGGCTGTCTTCTTCGCCGGTTTGTATCGTTTGGTGGTTGCGAATGGTCTTTGTATAAATGTTGATGTACTTGATGGCGCTGCTGCCAATCGGTACGAGACGTTCTTTGTTTCCTTTGCCAATAACGCGAACGAAGCCCACGTCCAAAAACAATTGCGAAAGTTTTAGCTCTACCACTTCGCTTACCCGCAAGCCGCAACTGTACATCGTTTCCAAAATGGCTTTGTTTCGTGTACCTTCCGGTGTGCTCAAATCTATTTGCGAAAGAATGTTTTCGATTTCGTCAAAGCTCAATACGTCGGGCAATGTGCGTTTGAGTTTGGGCGCTTCCAACAACGTAGTGGGATCAACGGTCGTGATATCTTCCAGCAAACAATATTTGTAAAACGTTCGCAGCGCCGAAATGATTCTTGCCTGCGAGCTTTGCGTCATTCCCAGTTCCGCAATCCATTTAATAAAGCCTTGCAAAACCGAGAGGTCAATTTCAGAAGGTGATTTTTTGACATCATTGTCCAGCAAAAACTGCGTGAACTTTTCCAGGTCCGACAAGTAAGCTGTGACGGAATTTTCAGCCAGCGAACGCTCCAACTGCAAATAGGCTTTAAATCCTTTTTTGTACGGCTCCCACATGCGGCCAAAGCTACAATGAGCAATTGGCAATGTGCAACAGGTAAGATTGGATTGGTAAATTGCCTATTGCTTATTGCCAATTGTCCTCTCGCCATTTCCCCGTAGTTTTGACCCCATCAAAATCAACAGGAATGGACACGACTCTTTACAACGCAATGGTTCACGCACACAGCATTGGCAGGTGGATTGTTTTGGTGCTTTTATTGTTCGCTATCGTCAACAGTTTGCTCGCCGGCCGCCGGCCTTTTATTAAATCCGACAACCGTCTCGGGTTGCTGCTTACCATCTTTGCCGATTTGATGTTGCTGATTGGAATTTATTTGTACATCGTTGGGGACAAAGGCTATAAAATTTTTAATACCGCTGGTGGAATGAGTGAAGTAATGAAGTCGCCGGGGCTTCGTTTTTACGCCGTTGAGCACATCGCGGGAATGCTTATCGCCATTGTTCTCATTCACATTGGCAAGGCGCAGGCCCGCAAACCCATTGGCGACCGTGCGAAACATCGCCGCACCTTGTTGTTTTATCTTCTTGCTTTACTGATTATTTTGGTTTCTATTCCCTGGCCGTTCCGCGCCGTTGCGGGTCATTGGTTTTAATTTCTGAACCGGGATAAATGGGATTGACAGGATAATGTCTTCTCATTTATCCCATCCATTCTATAAATCCCGGTTCAACCACCTCTTCTCCCCAATTCAATTACCTCGCAATCCTTGATGTTATCGCCGTCAATCGCAAAGCGAACGAGGGTTTTTATTTTGTGCCAACCCTGGTTGCCCGCCGCGCCGGGATTGATGTGCAGGCAATTAATTTTATCATCGTAGATGACTTTTAAAATGTGCGAATGGCCGCAGATAAACAGCTTTGCTTTGGCGTCAACAAGTTCTCCTTTGATGCCCGGTGCGTAGCGGCCCGGATAGCCACCAATATGTGTCATGTAAACGGTTACGTCTTCGCAGTTCCAGATTAATTTTTGCGGATACACGCTGCGCACATCGTAACCGTCAATATTTCCGTAAACGCCCCAGACGGTCAGACCGGTTTTGACGGCGAGTTCGTTTGCAATGGTAATGTTCCCGAAGTCACCCGCGTGCCATATTTCGTCGCAGTTCTCAAAGTGTTTGAAAACGGCTTCGTCAAGATAACCGTGCGTGTCGGAGATGAGGCCAATCCTTGTCATGCGGATAATTTACTTTTACGGTTCAAACGATTGTGGCTATGCTTTTCCATCGCAATTTCACGTATTGGATTGACAAGCGAAAGTGGAAATACATATTTCTGCTGAAAACGCTGGAATTGTCAGTTTGCTGAATAGAATTACAAAGCGTACAAGAGTGCGACGCAACAGACGCCTGATAGATAGATGAACTTCGGGTTCATTATTGCACTTACCGTTGTCGAATTATCACATTACCGAATTATCGCATTAACCTATGCCATATTATTACAAACTCGGACAAATTCCACCCAAGCGTCACACGCAGTTTCGCAAACCCGACGGTGGTTTGTATTCCGAGCAACTGTTTTCTACCGAAGGTTTTTCGAACGATTATTCTTTGCTCTACCACATTCATCCGCCCACCCAAATCATTAAAACCGAAAAGCCGGTGAACGTGGCGCCGCAAATAGCGGAAGAGAAAATGTTGAGCCATCGCAGTTTTGAAGGGTTTAAAATAAAGCCGGCGAAAGATTTTTTAGTGAGCCGCGTTCCGGTTTTGGTAAACAACGACGTGCACATTGTACTTGCAGCGCCGCAACAAAGCACCACGGACTACTTTTATAAAAACGCCGATGCCGACGAACTACTATTTGTGCACGAAGGCAGCGGCGTGCTAAAAACAATGTACGGCGAATTGCCTTTTGCGTATGGCGATTATCTCGCTATTCCGCGGGGCACGATGTACCAGATTTATTTCAACGACGAGAACAATAGGTTGTTCATTGTTGAATCTTTCAGCCCCATTCGTTTTCCCAAAAGATACCTGAGCAAATACGGACAGTTATTGGAACATTCGCCGTTCACGGATCGAGACATCCGGCCGCCGCAGGCTTTGCCAACGCACAACGAGCAGGGCGATTTTATGGTGAAGACAAAAAAGCGCGGCTTGTTGTACAACATTCATTATGCCGGTCACCCGTTTGACGTTGTGGGATGGGATGGCTGTTGTTATCCCTTTGCTTTTTCGATTCACGATTTTGAACCTATAACCGGGAGAGTGCATCAGCCGCCGCCGGTGCATCAAACCTTTGAAGCAAATAATTTCGTCGTTTGCTCTTTCTGTCCACGGCTTTATGATTATCATCCGCAAGCCATTCCAGCGCCGTACAACCACAGCAACATTGACAGCGATGAAGTATTGTATTATGTAGATGGCGATTTCATGAGCCGTAAAAATGTAACACGAGGAATGATTACGCTTCATCCTGCGGGCATTCCGCACGGCCCGCATCCCGGTGCGGTGGAAAAGAGCATTGGCAAAAAAGAAACCGGCGAATTAGCCGTGATGGTGGATACCTTTCATCCGCTCATGCTCACAAAGCAAGCGCTGGAGATTGAAAACGAAGGCTACGTGATGAGCTGGGCCGAATGATGTTCAATTCCTGCACGTATTGGTACCGTTGATCCAATTTTTTTGCGCTTTCATTCAAAACAAATTTTGTTTTGTAACGCAGGCCAATATTTTTGCGGACAAATCAATCTAATTGCCATGAAGCAAAAATTATTCGCCGCACTTGCCAGCATTATGTTGTTTAGCTGCGGTCCGCAGATCTACAAATCGGCCGATTTTTCAAACGCTTTGTCAAAGCACAAAACCGTGGCCATTCTTCCTGCCGAAGTTTCGATGCAACTACGTCCTAACCAGGCAAAGAGCACAACGCCGGAACAAATGGAAGAAATGACCGTGAAAACGGGTTATGACGTGCAGGAAAAAATGTACGGCTGGTTCTTACGACGCAGCGACAAATACCACTACACCGTAAGCTTTCAGGATGTAACCCGCACAAATGCCAAACTAAAAGAAGCCGGCATCACGTACAAAGATTTGAAAACGACCGACCGCTCCAAGCTGGCGCAACTGTTGGGCGTTGATGCCGTGATGCAGGATCGCCTGAGCATGGAAAAGCCGATGTCGGAAGGCGCTGCCGTTGCCGTGGGCTTGCTGGTAGGCGCTTGGGGAAACACGAACAAGGTAGCCACCACTATCAACATTCACGACGGCAACTCGGGTAATTTGTTGTGGAAATACGACTACGAAGCCGCAGGTTCTGTTGGCTCATCCACCACCCGTTTGGTGGATGCGTTGATGAGGAACGCCACCAAGAAATTTCCTTATTCGGTTAATTAATATTTATCGAGATTTATTGAGCCGGGCACTGCCCGGCTTTTTTATTGCATAGAAAAAGGCAAAAGCCTCGTTTGGCAGATTTGGCTTTTGTATCTACTTTAGAAAACAAATCAATTGTCATGATTAAAATCTCTGATTTAAAAGAAGGCGATGTTGTTAAGGTTTTGGATGAAGGCGTTGAGCGGGACGGCGTTGTAACCGATGTTGACCGGGAAGAAAATCAGGCCTGCGTTGACAACGGCATCCAGGAGTTTTGGTACAATCCGGCCGAAATTGCCCCCGTTCCCATGAGCGAAGAACGTCTTGTTCAGGTTTTAGGGTTTGAGAAGGAAGACACGGAAGAAGGTACCAAGTTCAAGAAGGGCGCCTTCCGGTTGTTGGTAAAAGATCCCGGCAATTACACCAACATCGACCTTTGGTACCGGGAGGATCACCGGCATTTTAACCACCCTATTTATTTGCATGAATTACAAAATCTTCACCTGCAAATGACCAAAGTGCCGCTTGAACGGGTGACAGCTCATTAAATCTTCTTAAAAATTTGGGAAAATATATAAAAGGGACGGGATTAATTTTCCGCCCTTTTATTTTTAAACAGGATTCCTCTATCTTCGCGCCTCCAAATTCTGTATGTCGAAACAGCCATTAATTAAACAGGACGGAACAATCTTAGAAGCCTTGTCCAATGCCATGTTCAGGGTAAAGTTGGAAAACGGCCACGAAATTTTGGCAACCATCTCAGGAAAAATGAGAATGCACTACATACGGATTTTGCCAGGCGATAAAGTGGGAGTAGAGATGAGCCCGTATGATTTGAGCAGAGGCCGGATTATTTTCAGGTACAAGTAAAATTTAAAATTTCTAATTTCTGATTTCGGTTCAGCAATTAGAAATCAGAAACAATAAATCAGGAATTTATATGCGAGTTAGAGCATCCATCAAAAAAAGAAGCGCCGACTGCAAAATTGTACGTCGCAAGGGTCGTCTTTACGTAATCAACAAAAAGAACCCCCGCTTCAAGCAAAGACAAGGATAATTCAATTGTAGATTGGCGATTGCAGATTGGCGGTTGTCGGTCTGGAATCTAAAATCGTAAATCAAAAATCTAAAATAGAACTATGGCTCGTATTGCCGGCGTTGACTTACCAAAAAACAAAAGAGGCGAAATAGGCTTGACCTATATTTTCGGGATTGGCCTTTCCACCGCTCGTTACATTCTTGACAAGCACAGCATTGACCGCAGCAAGAAAGTGAACGAATGGAACGATGATGAACTGGCGCACATTCGCGGTACCATCACCGATGAATTGAAAGTAGAAGGCGCTTTGCGTTCTGAAGTGCAAATGAGCATTAAGCGTTTGCTTGACATTGCTTGTTACCGTGGCCTTCGCCACCGTAAAGGTTTGCCGGTAAGAGGTCAGCGCACAAAAACCAACAGCCGTACCCGTAAGGGCAAACGCAAAACGGTTGCGGGTAAAAAGAAAGCGCCGAAGAAATAAAACAATATAGCTGCAAGCTATTAGCTACAGGCTTCAGGTTTATTACTTGCGGCTTTGAGCTTATAGCTTGTCGCTTTATTATATGCACCGGATATTACCAGGTCAATTGCGGATGCGGGTGCACGCGGAGGGTTGATTTGGGTTCTGTCACAGCAGAATAAATGATTAACAACAAAGATTACCTAAGTAAAATGGCAAAAGCACAAGCGGGCGGCAAAGGCGGACAACAAAGCGCTAAGGCCGCAGCAAAAAAAAGAATTGTAAAGGTTGACGCCTACGGCGATGCGCACATCAATGCGACTTTCAACAACCTCATTATCTCCATCACCAACAAGCAAGGCCAGGTAATTTCTTGGTCAAGTGCCGGTAAAATGGGCTTCAAAGGTTCTAAAAAGAATACCCCTTACGCAGCGCAGATGGCGTCTGGCGATGCTTCTAAAGTAGCCTTGGATGCCGGTGTAAAAAGAGTAGACGTATTTGTAAAAGGTCCCGGGGCCGGCAGAGAAAGTTCCATTCGCGCATTGGCTCAGTCGGGCATTGAAGTAACTTCTATCAAAGACGTTACGCCGCTGCCGCACAACGGTTGCCGTCCTCCGAAGAAGAGAAGAGTTTAACGAGATGACGGTTGACTGATGACGGATGACAGTTTAAAGCTTCTTGCCGTCATCTTTCATCCACCATCCGTCATCTAACAGACATATTGAGCCAAACGGTTTCATTTAACTAAAGGGTGCTTCATTAATTTTTACCGCTTTCAACGATGAACGCACCGGTACAAAAAAGCGGAAATGAATAACAATTATGGCACGTTACAATGGTCCAAAGACCAAGATTTCCCGCATTTTCGGGGAGCCCATCCTGGGCAATGGCAAATGGTTAGGTAAAAATTCTAACCCTCCCGGTCAGCACGGCGCACAGCGCAAGCGCAAGACTTTGGGAGAATATGCACTTCAGCTCCGCGAAAAACAAA
Organism: Flavisolibacter ginsenosidimutans; assembly: GCF_007970805.1. Classification (GTDB taxonomy): domain Bacteria; phylum Bacteroidota; class Bacteroidia; order Chitinophagales; family Chitinophagaceae; genus Flavisolibacter; species Flavisolibacter ginsenosidimutans. Next base: position 2,126,741 of record NZ_CP042433.1, read on the forward strand.
AAGCCAAATACACATACGGCGTTTTGGAGAAGCAGTTCCGCAAAACATTTGAAGAAGCTGCTCGTCGCAAAGGCGTTACCGGCGAAAACCTCATTAAATTATTGGAAGCCCGTTTGGACAATACCGTTTTCCGCATGGGTATTGCGCCAAGCCGTCCGGCTGCACGCCAGTTGGTGAGCCACAAGCACGTTACGGTTAACGGCGAAGTGGTAAACGTTCCTTCTTTCCAATTGAAACCCGGTGACATCGTTGCCCTGAAAGACAAGGCAAAAGACAATACTGCCATCACCAGCCAAACTCGCGGCCGCAACCCGAAGTTTACATGGATTGATTACAACGAAACAGCGCAGCAAGGCACGTTCATTACCTATCCTGAGCGGGAAGCCGTTCCTGAGAACATCAAGGAGCAGCTGATTGTGGAATTGTATTCTAAGTAACGTCAATAGTCCACGGTCGATTGTGGTCAGTGGACAATCACAACAATTAAAATCTGAAATAACAATATGGCAATCCTAAATTTTCAGAAGCCCGATAAAATCGTTCTTCAAAAAGTAACGGACTTCGAAGCGCAATTCGAATTCCGTCCGCTGGAACCCGGTTACGGCGTTACCATCGGAAATGCCTTGCGTCGTGTATTGCTTTCTTCGCTGGAAGGCTACGCTATCGTAGGTGTAAAAATTGAAGGCGTGGAGCACGAGTTTGCAACCATTAAAGGCGTTTCTGAAGACGTGGTGGAAATCATCCTCAATCTCAAACAAGTTCGTTTGAAGAAAGTGGTTGACCACGACGTACAAACAGAGAAAATTTCTCTGACGATAAAAAACCGCGGAGAACTGACCGCCGGAATGCTTGCCGAAGGCACACAATCGTTCCAAATCATGAACCCCGAGCTCCTGATTTGCACGCTGGATACTTCTGTTACTCTTGACATTGAACTGAGCATCGGCAAAGGCCGTGGTTACGTTCCTGCCGAAGAAAACAAACCGAAAGATGCACCGTTGGGCTACATCCCCGTTGATGCGATTTACACGCCCATCAAGAACGTAAAGTACAGCATTGAAAACACCCGTGTAGAGCAACGTACCGACTACGAGAAACTCGTAATGGAAGTTGTGACAGACGGTACAATTCATCCGGAAGAAGCGGTGAAGCAAGCATCCCGCATCCTGATTCAGCACCTGATGATCATCACCGACGAAAACATCACCTTCGATTCGAAAGAAGAGAAGAAAGAAGACATCGTTGATGAACAAACATTGCAACTGCGCAAAGTATTGAAGACGCCGTTGGAAGATCTCGATCTTTCGGTACGTGCCTTCAACTGCCTGAAGGCAGCGAAGATCAATTCGCTCAGCGAGTTGGTTCAGTACGAGCAGGAAGACCTGATGAAGTTTCGGAACTTTGGTCAGAAGTCACTCAGTGAGATTGAACAAGTATTGCACGAAAGAGGTCTGCATTTTGGCATGGACCTGAGCAAACTGGGTGCAGACAAAGACGACTATTAAACGCGAATGCAAAATGTAAATGAAAAACGATTTTACATTTTGCATTTTTCATTTTTAAACGTAGGCTGCAAATCCTTGACACGGTGCAGCTGAATATTTATCACGAAAATTTAGAAGAGGGTTTAGCATTCTAAATTCTCCATTCTAAATTCTAAATTCTAAAACGTCATGCGTCACGGAGACAAAATCAACAACCTCGGTCGGAAGAAAGCCCACCGCGAAGCGTTGTTAAGCAACCTGGCTTGCGCCCTCATTCAGCACAAGCGCATTGTAACCACATTGGCCAAAGCAAAAGCACTGCGTGTGTACATTGAGCCGTTGATTACAAAGAGCAAAAAGAACGAAACACACCAACGCCGCGTAGTGTTCAGCTACCTGCAGGACAAAGCCGCTGTTACGGAATTGTTCAGCACTATCAGCGAAAAAATCGCCGGCCGTCCCGGTGGTTACACACGCATTATCAAACTGGGCACACGTCCTGGTGACAACGCTGAAACGGCACTGATTGAACTGGTTGATTTCAACGAGATTTACGGAAAAGGTAAAACAGAGAAGAAAGAAGGTGCAAAACGTACACGTCGTGCCGGTAGCCGCAAAAAAGCTACAGACACAACTGCCGCACCCGCTGCAGAAGCAACAGAAACTCCTGCCCCGGTTACAGAAAATACACCGGAAGCTTCGGAGGGCCAACCCAGCTAATGATTGCCGATTTCCATACAAAGCATCCCGCCAACAGCGGGATGCTTTTTTATATACGCGAACGTGGAAAATTTTAATCCTTCGTAACGACTGAATTAATTTCTTTGCATAACTTTTTAAACATCATGGAACAAAGACAAGCAATTTTGGTTTTGGAAGACGGTACAACTTGCTACGGGCAAGCGTTTGGCGCCATCGGTACCACCGGCGGTGAAATTTGCTTTAACACAGGCATGACCGGCTACCAAGAAGTTTTTACAGATCCAAGTTATTACGGCCAGGTGCTCATCATGAATAACGTGCACATCGGTAATTACGGCGTGAAGGATGCGGATACAGAAAGCGACAGCATAAAAATTAAAGGACTGATAGGACGAAACCTGGAAGAACTGTTCTCACGCCGCCAGGCGCAGGGTTCATTAGACGAATACCTGAAGAAGCAAAACATTGTTGCCATTGAAGGCGTGGACACGAGAGCTCTCGTAACGCATATCCGCAGCAAAGGCGCTATGAACTGCGTTATCTCTTCCGAGATTTTAGATGCAGAGGTGTTGAAAAATAAATTGAAGGATGTACCCGACATGGACGGTTTGGAATTGGCTTCTATTGTCAGCACAAACGTTCCGTATGAATTGGGCGATCCCTTATCCCCTATCAAAGTTGCCGTGCTTGATTACGGCACCAAGCGAAACATTTTAACCAGCATGGTGCAGCGCGGCGCACACGTAAAAGTGTTTCCGGCCAAAACTCCGGTGGCAGAATTAAAGGCTTTTAATCCCGCCGGCTACTTTATTTCAAACGGTCCCGGCGATCCTGCGTCTATGGATTATGCCGTAGCAACAATGAGAGAAATTTTGAAAGAAGAGAAACCAACTTTCGGCATTTGTTTGGGCCACCAGTTACTGGCGTTGGCCAACGACATCCCTACGTTTAAAATGCACCACGGGCACCGCGGCATGAACCACCCGGTGAAAAACTTAGTAACGGGCAAATGCGAAATCACTACGCAAAATCACGGCTTTGGCGTAGATCCTGAAGCAGTGAAAAAAGCGGAACACATTGAGATAACTCACGTAAACCTGAACGACAATTCCATTGAAGGAATCCGTGTAAAAGGAAAGCCGGCATTCTCGGTACAATACCATCCGGAAAGTACACCGGGACCGAACGACAGCCGCTATCTCTTCGACCAGTTCATCGGCATGATAAAAGAACACATCGCTTAAATTTACATCCCGTCTTCGACGGGATTTTTTTATGTTTCCCGAGCTGAGAACCAAACGCTTGCTTTTGCAACAAGTAAAACCCGGAGATCAGCAATTCATCTTTAAAGGGTTGGGTTCACGTATTTATGTCTTGCTGCCCGGTTAAAAATAATTCGTGTAATTCGTTTTAATTCGTGTAATGAAAATTGCCATCATCAACGGACCAAACCTGAATCTTCTGGGAAAAAGAGAAACGGATATTTACGGCAACAAGCCGTTTGAAAATTATTTTGACGAACTCAAAGCAAAATACCCGCAAGTTGATTTCACCTATTACCAAAGCAACGTGGAAGGCGAATTGATCAACGAAATTCAACGGATAGGTTTTGACTTTGACGGCATCATCTTCAATCCCGGTGGTTATACGCATACTTCTGTTGCCATCGGTGATGCGATAGCGGCCGTTAAAGCGCCAGTAATTGAAGTACACATTTCAAACGTTCACGCAAGGGAAGAATTTCGAAAGCTTTCCCACGTTTCAGGCAAATCGGTGGGGAGCATTTTTGGTTTGGGATTGAAAGGATACGAGTTGGCGCTGCAGTGGTTCTTAAACCACTGATGCCGTAATCTTGTCAATGTCCTTGCTCACACTGTAAATAAAATTCAGTTGCTCTTTCATCAACTCGTCGTCGGCAGAAACAGTAGCTTCCGTTAAAGGCAAGTCTCTTAATTTCGGCAACTCCTCTTCATCGCCAAACTTTTTAAAACTTTCCTCCAGCTTCGCGTAAGTCTTCTTTGCCACTTGTATTAACTCTGCCGAATGCACTCTTGGTTCTTTTGCCAGCAAAGCCGTTGCGATAGTTGCAATGTTTGAAAACAAAATGTGGTTGAGCACCACAAACTGGTGCATCTGCGACCGTGGCCCTTGCTTGCTTTTTGGTTCGGACAACATGCGCTGAAAAGCTGCGGAGAGATTGGCCGAATTCAGGTAAACTTCTCTTCGCGCCACTTTGTATTCCAGCACGCTGATCTTCTCGCCCAACAAGGCCTGAATGATCTTTTGCAGGTACAAGGCATTGGCTTTTACAATGCCCCGCATGTTTATTTTTAACTGTTGCGATTCCCAGGCCGGAAACAGCCAATAACTCATGGGAAAGGCAATTGCGCAGCCGATCACTGTATCAAGTAGGCGTTCGCCGGCCACTTGTTTAAATGCCGTTCCCAGAAAGGCAAAAAGAATGAGAACGTAAGGCGTGGTAAACATCACCATCACCAAATAATTAATGCGCATAAACGAATACGTACCAATCATGCACAAAACCATCAGGACGAACAGCGCCGTCTTATTTTCCACCAGCAGCAGCAAGGCAACGCCAATAATGCCGCCGCCTACCGTGCCCACGATGCGCTGGATGTTCCTTTCTTTGGTTAAGCTGAAGGCCGGCTTCAGCATGAAAGCAATGGTGAGCAAAATCCAATAACTGTGGGCGCCGTAATGAAAAATTTGGGTGATGAGATAACCAATCATACTTGCCAGACACACGCGGATGGCGTGACGAAATCCCGAAGATTCGAAGTTTAAATTGTTCCAAAAAATTTTCGGGTCAAGCGATTGGTGCGAGATGAAATGCGAGTGGTCAACGCCGCTGCGTTTGCGTTTTATGCCGGTTTCAAAATACTGTTCAATGTTGGACAAATCGGTGAGCAGGTTGCGAATGTTGACAACGATTTTTCGAAGCACCAATTTGCTGTCTCTGCCGTCAACCGTTATGGCGTCAATCTCCGTTTTTATGCGTTTGACTTCTTCGTCGTAATCAAATCCTTTTCTAAACGAAGCGTTGCTTTGAATGGCGACCCCCACGGCGTTTATCTCAACCACAATTTTTTTCAGGCTTTCGTGAATGATGTCCAGCGCACCGCTGTTGCCAAACAAATTCCGCAACGAACGGTAGTCGTAATAAGCCGCCGTGATGTCTTCAAACAAGTCAACGGTTTCAACGAACGTAAACACCAGTTTCCGCCCGTGGTTTGTTGACTCCTGCACAATTTGCCTCGTTTTAAAAAACAGTTCACGCACCAGGTCCTGCTTTTCGTTCACTACAATCTGCTGCGCCACCATGCGGTTGTAATTTTCTTCTAAATTGGAAGATGTATTATAAAAATCAGCTTTGATAGAAAGATAAGAAGCAATCTCGCGGATGCAATCGCCCAAGGCTCTTTGCCCGTTACGGTAGGGCCGCAGCCGGTAAAGAGCAAGGCTGAACAAGAGATAAAAAACCGCGCCGGCAAGAATGAGCAAAGCATGAGGCAGAACATTTTCCAATTCCATTTTTCTGTCCATGGTGAGGATCATAACGAGAATGCCCGTGTTGCCCACCGATGTTGCCCTTGCACCGTATACAACAAACATCGAAAAGAAAAAGGTAACCAACGTAATTTCTGCCCCAAGCAAATAAGGATTGGCATGAACAAGCCCTGTAAGAACCGCTACAAGAAAAGTAGCAGCCGCTGCCGCCATCAAGCCGTTGCGCTTGTGAATGATGGGCCCCGGCGAATCGGTAAGGCTTACCACCATAGCGCCCAGCGCTACGGTGAGGCCCACGTCAAAATAACCAAGGTAAGAGCCCAACAGCGCCGGCAGCAAAATGGCAAACGTGATCCTGATGCCGTCGGCAAAAGCCTGGGTGTAAAAAAAATGACGCACTTCGGTCACGTTCACGTTTGCACTGTTCAGCGGGTCTTTAAGATTCATCTGTTAATAAGCCTTGGATTGGTTTCTTTTTTCGCAACAATTACACCGCAAAAAGATGAGTAAAGTTAGCCGCTGCGTTAATGATGGTCAGCTTTAACAGGCGATATTTTCTTCTCTTTGCACCACTTATGAAAGTTCCCGTTAACTATCAAGCAGCAGAAGAGGCCCTTTCCATTATTCAGTCCGGTGACCGTGTGTTCATCCAAGGCAGTGCACAAACACCCACTTGTTTGTTGCGGGCACTGGCAAAACAAGCGAACCGCCTTAACGACGTTGAGCTGGTCTTCATCACCGTGTACGGTGATATTTATGTAGACAAGCCCGAATTCAGCAAAAGCTTCAAAGTAAACTCGCTCTTTGTTTCGGCTTCCATTCGCGAAGCGGTAAAAGAAGGCCGCGCCGACTACGTGCCGGTTTTCTTGAGCGAGATTCCCAATCTCTTCACGCAAGGAATTCTGCCCATTGATGTAGCATTGGTTCAGGTATCTCCACCGGACAATCATGGTTATTGTTCACTCGGCGTTTCGGTTGACGTGGCCCGCTCCGCAGTGAACACAGCCAAGTATGTCATTGCGCAAGTAAACCCAAACGTGCCCCGCACACACGGGGATGGACTCATTCACAGCAGCCGTTTTTACGCGATGGTGGAATGCAATGAACCTTTGTACGAAGCACACTTCGGAGAAAAAGTTGGTCCTGATGAATTGCGCATTGGCGAATACGTGGCCAGTTTGATTGAAGACCGCAGCACCTTGCAAATGGGCATTGGCTCCATTCCCGATGCCGTACTTAAATGTCTCACCAATCACAAAGATTTGGGCATGCACACCGAAATGTTCAGCGACGGTGTGGTTGATCTTTTTGAACGGGACATCATTAACAACAAATACAAAAAGATTCACCCAAACAAAGGCGTGAGCGGCTTTGCCCTCGGCACGCGGCGCATGTATGATTACGTGAACGACAACCCGGCCTTTCAGTTCCTCGATATTGATTACGTGAACGACCCGCACGTCATTCGGCGCAACAACAAAATGGTGGCCATCAACAGCGCCGTGGAGATTGACATTACTGGCCAGGTATGTTCCGATTCCATTGGCACTTACCAATATTCAGGTGTGGGCGGGCAAATGGATTTTATGCGCGGCGCGGCTCTTAGTGAAGGCGGTAAGCCAATCATTGCGCTTCCATCCCGCACGGCCAAAGGCGTTCCGCGTATTGTGCCATTTTTAAAGCACGGCGCCGGTGTGGTGACAACACGAGCACACGTGCATTACGTGGTTACGGAATACGGCATTGCTTATTTGTACGGAAAGAATTTGCGCCAGCGGGCAAAGGCTTTGATCAACATTTCGCATCCCGATGACCGGGAAACATTGGAGAAGGCTTGCTTTGAGCGGTTCAAAGTGTTTTAAGTAAGAGATAATTTTACGAAACAGAGCTTGATGAATATTCTACCGTTGGTTTAAAAAAGAAAAAGCCCAATCATAAAACTGATTGGGCTTTTTATATTGTCAAAGTAAAGCGCTTTGCTTGAGAGAGTATTACGGCATAATGATGCGTGACTTTGGTTCGATGTGCACCATCTCAATGTCGAAAATCAAATCCTGTCCGGCAAGCGGATGATTGGCGTCCAGCACCACCGAGTCTTCTTTTACTTCGGCTACAACCACTGGAAATTGTTGGCCTTGATCGTTGCTCAACATCAGTTGTTGTCCTACTTCCGGGTTCATATTCGGAGGAAACTGATCTTTTGGAAATTCAATCAGGTTGCCCGCTTCACGTTGGCCGTAAGCCTCATCGGCACCGATTTCAACGGTCTTTTTATCGCCTACCTGCATGCCTTTTACGCCTTCGTCAAAGCCTTTAATCATTTGGCCCGCGCCTATTTCAAATTCCAGCGGCTCACGGCCTTGTGAGGAATCAAATGTTTCGCCCGAGCGCAAGCGTCCGTGATAATGCACTTTCACTTTATCGCCGTTGTTTGCCTGTTGCATGTTGAAAGAAATTTTAGGGTTTAAAAAAAATACCGCTACTCAACTTCTTGCAAAACCAGGTGGGGAAGCAAAAGGAAAAGCGGGGCCTGCAAGTTACGAAGCTTTCGCTTTTGCTGACGGTAATTGCAGATATTTGGGACGAAACCAAACTTCACAACATGATCGCACGTTATCTTTTTGTATTCACAACAACGATTTGTTTGCAAGTGTCTTGCTTTGCACAGAAACCAAGAATAATGAAGAGCCCCTCACCGGTCAGCACAACCATTCTTCCGGCGGCTGACCAAACAGCGCTTTACCTGCCGCTGCTGAAAGGGAAAAAAGTTGCGCTGCTGGTGAACCATACATCGGTCGTTGGGAAAACGCATTTGATTGATACCTTGTTGAAATTGGGCATCAACATCAAAGTCATCTTTGGACCGGAACACGGCTTTCGCGGCGATGCGCCGGATGGCGCAAAAGTGGAAACAAGTTCTGACCCCAAGACGGGCATTCCGGTTGTCTCGCTTTACGGCAAAAAGAACAAACCAACGCCCGATGATTTGAAAGATGTGGACGTGATGGTGTACGATATTCAGGACGTAGGCACACGTTATTATACTTTCATTTCCTCGATGCAATATTTTATGGAAGCCGCGTTGGAAAACAACATTCCGCTCGTGATTTTAGACCGTCCCAATCCAAACGGATTTTATGTTGACGGGCCTGTGCTCGACCCGAAGTTTAAATCCTTTGTGGGCATGCAACCCGTGCCCGTTGTTTACGGCATGACCATTGGCGAATACGCCAACATGCTTTTAGGGGAAGGGTGGCTTGGCGAAGCGGCAAACAAAGCCTACGACGTACTAAAGCGGGCACGCTACGCAGCCGGCGCAAAGTATTTTCAGTTGCACGTGATACCCGTAAAAAATTACACACACAAAAGCAAGTACGTTCTACCCGTTGCGCCCTCTCCAAACATTCCTGAAATCCAGTCGGTTTACTGGTACGGCTCCACGTGTTTTTTTGAAGGAACATCCTTCAGCGAAGGCCGCGGCACGCCAAAGCCTTTTCAATACATTGGCCATCCGCTGATGCCGAAAAACATGTTTGCCTTTACGCCAAAAGCCACGGCCGGCGCACCGTCGCCCAAGCACAAAGGCGAAGTTTGTTACGGTTATGATTTGAGTGGCACACCCGAAGAAGTGCTGAAGAAAATAGACGGCAAAGTGCAGGTGAAATATTTGATTGACGCCTACAAACTCTTTCCGCAAAAGGACAGTTTTTTCAACAAAGGCATCAACCGCTTAGCCGGTTCTGATGAACTGGCGCAACAGGTTAAAGAAGGCAAAACAGAAGAAGAAATACGCAGGAGTTGGGAACCAAAATTGAGTGCCTTTAAAGCGATACGGAAAAAGTATTTGTTGTACGCGGACTTTGAGTAACGCCCCCTGTCCCCCTAAAGGGGAGACTTAGGAGTACGACACCTCTTAGAGATAAACCATTGTTTTCCTGGGAATAGATATTTTATGAAAAATTCGGATAAGAACAATTTTAAGAAGGCATCGGAAAGAATGTTTGCCGGTGCAGACAAACTGCTTTTTCAACAAGCCGCCGAATTGCGAAATCAGGCAACCCATGCCGAAGACGTGTTATGGGGTTATCTGCGAACGAAACCTTATGGCTTCAAATTTAGAAGACAGCATCCGTACGTAAACTACATTCTCGATTTTTACTGCCATGCACTTGAACTTGTGATCGAAGTAGATGGCTCTATTCACCAAAAAGAAGAGGCAAAGATGAATGACGCACAAAGACAACAACACTTGGAATCAGATGGCCTACACCTGATTCGCTTTACAAACGATGACGTTGAACACAGACTGGATTCTGTAATCAACACCATCGAAAATCATCTTCAATTAAATACAATGCCCGATGCCAAAAGACTACAAACACCTAAGTCTCCCCTTTAGGGGGACAGGGGGCATTCGCATTGTTTTCATGGGCACACCCGAATTTGCCGTAGCATCGCTGAATGCTTTGGTAAATGCGGGTTGCAACGTTATTGGCGTTATCACCGCTCCCGACAAGCCTGCAGGACGCGGCATGAAGTTGCAACAAAGCGCCGTTAAACAATACGCGGTTGAAAAAGGCCTGCGCATTTTACAGCCGGAGAAACTCAAGAACCAGGAGTTTTTAGAGGAGTTGAAATCACTGCAAGCCGACTTGCAAGTTGTGGTGGCTTTTCGCATGTTGCCCGAAGTTGTTTGGAACATGCCTCGCATGGGAACGGTAAACGTTCACGGTTCGTTGTTGCCGCAATACCGCGGCGCGGCGCCCATTAACTGGGCCATTATCAACGGCGAAGGCGAAACCGGCGTTACTACGTTTAAACTCAAACACGAAATAGATACCGGCGATATTTTGTTGCAGGAACGAATGCCGATTGGCGAAAATGAAACCGCCGGCGAACTGCACGACCGCATGAAAGAACTGGGCGCACAACTGTTGTTGAAAACCGTTCAGGGAATTGCAGAAGGCACACTGCATGAAACGCCGCAGTCATCCGTCATCTCTCACCTGCCATCCGGTGTAAAACACGCTCCCAAAATATTTACCGAAACCTGCCGCATTGATTGGAACAAGCCCTTGGAGGACGTACACAACTTAATCCGCGGCCTCTCTCCTTTTCCCGGCGCGTTTACAACATTAAACGGAAAGACGATGAAAATTTACCGCTGCGAAAAAGAAGCAGTACAGCCATCTATTACAACGGGAGAACTTGCAACCGACGGAAAAACGTTTTTGAAATTTGCTTGTGTTAATGGATATGTGTTAGTAAAAGAATTGCAATTGGAAGGGAAAAAGCGAATGGGTGTTGAAGAGTTTTTGCGGGGATTCCGTTTTTGAAATTTTGTATTTGTACCATCTGCAAAGAGGCGCGGCAATATCTATAAACGGTTTAAGCATTGCATTTGCCAAAAATTGTGCGGGTGAACTTGTAGCGTATTTTAGCGCAAATACAACTGTAGTGCGTCATTTTAGTGCACCACCCACCAAACAAATTAGACCAAAACCTCACTTTTTATGAGTAATGAAAACCTAGACTTTGACTTTGAACTTGATCTAATTTTTTCTGGACAAAAAAACCCTGTTGAAGCGTTTGGACAAATTGGTAAAATGTATGAGAAGTTGTTGTCTATAGACCAGCAAATTCTTTACAATATCTTACCCAGCGCAAAACTTGAGTATGAACTCATCGATTTAGAATATTCGTCCATAAAATCAAAAGTCAATCAGATTTTAAAATCTATCCCTGATGACGTATTAAAGGACATTTTAAATCCGGGAAAACTGTTTGGACACCTATTAGTTTACATAAAGCGGCGACTTATCAAAGCGACCGAGACAAATGAAGTTCAATCAGTAGACAGTTTGCAAAAGGTCACAACAGATATTAATAAGGAAATTAAAAAGCTGCATATAGACAACATCATTATTCTCGAGATTAACAACTACTTCGTATTAAATGCTATAAACGAATTAGGCATAGAAGGACGTAAGCTGAAGAAAGACGAATATTTTGAATACAAGTCAAAAGCAGGCAATGCACGCATTGGGAGAAATAGTTCGGTTAATATGGCTAAGCTACTTTATGAACTTGGCGGACAGACTGTGGAACAGCAAAGAATGGAAACATTAAAGGTTAAATCACTGGATTTATTGTCGGACAAAGCAAGTTGGAAACTTATAAGACAAGGAAAACAAATAGAAGTAAAAATAGTGCACAAAGAGTGGCTCGACGATTATCACAACCGAAAGATTATTATACAACCAAATGACTACTTAAAACTTGATTTGAAAATTACCTACACTACAAATTCGAACACACTAAAACCAGTTATAACTTATGAAGCACTAAATGTTTTTGAAGTTATACCACCGGACATAATAGAAGGTACTAATCAAAGTAACTTGTTCGAAGAATGAAAACGAATGCACAACAAATGTATTGCTGCCACTCTCTTAACAAAAACAGCCGGCTCCATGAACCGGCTGTTTTGCGAAAAAAAATTCTTTCTCAATAATTCACCCGCACAAAAAACTTATCCGTATCACCAATGCCCAGCGCCGTTGCGGCTGCATTCGAAATGCGTACGTTGTAACCCTGGTTTTGCCGAATGCCGGTCATCTTGTCCAGCACCTTTGCGTACACCGCGTGGTTGTTGTTCGGGTTCACCACGCGAATGATGGTGCCCGGTTCAACGCCGTCAATCAAGGCATAATACTTTGCGTCCTGCCAGCCGCTGGCGGTTTTAAAAATGCCGGCTGTTACCATGTCGTCTTTGTGCGCCGGTTGCGATTTTGTTTGCTCGTCAAAGGCCGCTTTAAAGTACCCGCCGTTGCCGTCATTTACAGCTGCGTTGGCTACCGCATTTGCAGGCTTGGGTTGCTCAGACTTCTTCTCAACAACCGGCTCTTTTACCACCGGTTTTTCTTCGGGCTTCTTCGCAATGTCTACTTTGGGCTCTTCTTTTTTCTCTTCCACTTTCGGCGCTTCGGTCTTTGGTTCCGGCGGATTGTTTTTTGCAACGGCATTGTTCGCCGCTGCATCGCTTCCTGCCAGGTAACCTACAATCAATTTTTGCCCGGCTGAAATGGCGTCGCTTTGCAGGTTGTTCCATTTGCGCAGGTTGGCCATCAGCACTTTGTTGTTGTTCACGCTTACGCGGTACAAACCTTCGTGCTCGCCCACCACGTAATATACCGGGCGGCCCGTCATTTTCTCCTGCGTAAAGTTGGAAGCGTTCAGCGGAATGTTTACCGTTTGGCCTACGTTCAAACCGCGTTCCATGTCAAGGTTGTTGTAGGCCGCAATGTCTTTGGGCGCCACGTTGAACAAACGTCCGAGGGAATAAAAATTTTCTTTGGGAGAAACGATATGCGAAACGTACAATCCCTTGTCGCCGCGGCGCACAATTGCGTCCTGCGCAAAAGCCCCGGCGCACAAGAGCAAAACAAAGGTCAGAAACAAAAATTTTTTCATGGTGGATAGAGTTTTTCAAAGTCAAATTCAGTAAAAGATCCGAACCGCTCTATATAGCATAACGTCTTTTTTTGAATTTTGGTGTTGTTCAAAAAATGGTTTCAAATATAGCCGCTTATTTTTCAAAAGCGGTGTTATTGTATTGCTTCAAAATACGGATTTCCTTGGGATAGTAATTGTTCACGCGGTTTTTCAGTGCGTTCATCCAACTGAGATTGTGGCCTTTGTAGCGAACCACTTGCCAGCCCGTTGTTTCCGGTGAAACGGAAAGTTCCTGCCGTTGCAAATACTTGATGGCTTCGTCGTACGGCAATTCAGTAGCAGGCACCGATGCCTTTATAACGGTGCTTTGCGCCAAGGCATGATGCGGCACCAATTTCTCTTTCATCACCTCGCCTATTTGCACACCGGCGTATTGGAGATTTAAAGACGATTGAAGAATCAAAAAATCGGGCAAATGTTTTTGCGGAAGGGCAAAAATGGAATCGCGAAAGCGAATGAATTCAAGACCTTCTTCAACAGCCCATTCGCTCAGAATTTTTTTCTCTTTTGCCGAAATCATTTCCGGTTTTGCGGGGCGCAATTTACCGCTGCTTTCGCTTTGCCGCTTCCAAAAGCAGGAAAGAAAAAAACCTTCGCCCTTTATTTTATTTGGATAAAAACGATAACCGGCGGCGCTGCTCTGCGGTGATTTTGTTTCAACGATTCCTTCAAAATTGTTTGTTTGCAACGGCGCATTTTCCATTCCCATTTCCCGCACCAGCCAGTCGGCGATGGCTTCGTCTTCTTCCTGAGAATAAGAGCAAGTGGAATAAACCAACAAACCTCCTTCTTTCAAGGCCGGAAGCGCATCGGCCAGAATGCGTTGCTGCCGCTGGCTGCACAACTGCACGTTGTTCAAACTCCATTCACCGATAGCGTCTTCGTCTTTGCGAAACAGGCCGCTGCCGCTGCACGGTGCATCCACCACCATGACGTCGAAATAATTTGAAAGCTTTTGAAAAGCCTTCGGGTCGTTGTTGGTGACAAAAACGTTGTTGCATCCCCATTTGATGATGTTGTCGGTCAGTACAAGACTTCGTTGCTTAATCACTTCGTTGCTCACCAACAAACTTTCGCTGGAGATGAGTGATTGAATGTGCGTTGACTTACCACCCGGCGCGGCGCACAAATCCAACACCTTTAAGGATTGTGAAAGATTAAGCAATTGTTTCAACGCCTGTTCCAAAAACATGCTCGACGCTTCCTGCACGTAATAACAACCCGCATGAAAAAGCGGGTCGAAGGTGAACGAAGGACGTTGTGAAAGATAATAGCCGTTGCCGCACCAGGGGATAGGAGAGAAATTGGCAAATGGCAACAAGCAATCGGCAAAGGCAGCTTCGCTTTTTGCCAATTGTCCATTGCTTGTTGCCTGTTGCTTTTTTGCGGGATTAATGCGAATGGAAGTTATTTCATTGCCCCTTTCGTGTACGGCAATGAAAGCCTCTTTCTCAAAACCGGCAACACCTTCTAACGAAACCAATAATTCTTTCGGCAACATCATAGAAAGTCAAAAGTAAAAAGTCAAAATTTAAAACGGCTTCATTAAGATAAACCGGCTTTTAAATTCTGACTTTTTACTTACAACTTAAAACCCAAGGCTTATAACTTCTCTCCTCTTAATTCGCTCTTCGCAATTGGCTGTTGATTTGATTCACCACGGCGTTGTAATTCTGCAGCGCCTTTGTTACCGCATCAATACCGTCTTGCGCTTCGGCGTAAGCGCCTTGCTCAATGCCTTCGCGGATGTAGGGCAAGGTCTTCACGCCATAGCCGGTATAAAAGCCCGGCGCATACACCAAATGCTTGTACCAGGGACGGCGCGGCAAACCTTTCTCCGAGGTCAGCTTTTCTTCGGCCTTGTACAATTCTTCGTTCAGAATTTTTTGTTGCTGCACAGAATAATTCAACGCCGTGGGATAGAGCTTCGAGAAACTGTCGGCACTTTCCTTTAACTGTTGCAAAGCATTTTCCAGCGGACTGAAATTCAGGAACGGCACCGAAGTTTCTTTCGCTTTTTCCACGTAGGTTTTCTTCGGATCAACGGCCAGCGCAAACAAGCCCTCTTTCACCATTTTTTTCTGCATTTCTTCGTCTGTACGTTTGGTCTCCAAAAGCGTTTTTACTTCGGCGGTGTAATCGGAAACCGTTTTGTAAAAAGCCGAAAAATCAAAAGGCAAAACATCGGCATTGGCCAGACGCATGACCACGCGGCCGGCGGTTTTTGACAAGGCGATACCGTACGCAAAACCCGGATCGCCAAAACGGGTGTAATGATCGTAATTGTCGTAAATGGAATGGTACACACCGGCTTCGCTCTCGCCGCCGAAGCCAAGGTTCATGGACGGAATGCCCAGGTGCTGAAGAAACGGTGAATAATCAGATCCCGCACCCAAAGCGCCAAGCTTCATGTATTTGTTGCCGTACATTTTTTGGCGTGTTGCTTTATCCGCTTTCACCATCATGTCCGCGTACTTTCTTTCTTTAAGCGATACGCCGGTTTCAGGGTCTTTTACGTCATCAAGAATTTGGTTGAAGAAAGGTTCCAGCGTGTGTGAACCTGAAGCACCAATAAAACCACGGCCATTCCCGTCTGAATTAATATAGGCCACAACTTTGTTTTGCAATTCCTGCTGATGATCTTCGGCCCATTCTGTTGAACCCAACAAGGCTGGCTCTTCGCCATCCCATGCACAATAAACCAGGGTACGTTTTGGACGAAAACCTTTCTTGTACAATTCGCCAATGGCTCTTGCCTCTTCCATTTCCGCCACCATGCCGCTGATGGGATCTTCAGCGCCATTCACCCAGCCGTCGTGATGGTTGCCGCGCATGATCCATTCATCCGGAAATTCGCTACCCGGCAGTTTTGCAATTACGTCGTTCACCGGTTTTAAATCCCAGTTGAATTGCAGCTTTAAATGAACCTTGTTCTTGCTTGGACCAACGTGATACGTGATGGGCAAGCCGCCGCGCCACGCAGCCGGAACAACTGCTCCGTCGAGTGATTGCAACAAAGGCAAAGCATCTTCGTAAGAAATAGGAAGAACAGGGATTTTCATGATGGTTTTGGCTTCGCTTCTGTCAAGTCGTTTTGCCGATGCCGTTGCGCCAACGTTTGGCGTCAGCGGATCGCCGGGATAAACCGGCATGTCCATCACCGAGCCGCGTTGCACGCCTTCTTTCGGACGAAAAGCACCTTTGGGATATACGTCGCCCGGAGCGTAACCGTCATCAGCCGGATCGCTGTAAATAAGACATCCAACAGCGCCGTGCTCGTAGGCCACTTTTGGTTTTATGCCGCGCCACGAACCGCCGTAGCGGGCAATCACAATTTTACCTTTCACGTCAACGCCCATCTTTTCCAATTCTTCGTAATCGGCAGGCACGCCACGGTTCACAAAAACAAGTTCAGCGGTTACGTCGCCATCGGCCGAATAAGCATTGTAGGAAGGAAGTTGTTCGGACCGTTGCGTGGTGTAGTTGTCACCGGGAACAACCGGCTCTTCGAGTTTTGCTTTGAAAGGTTTGTCGCCCAAAAGTTCCAGCAGCCTTGTTTTTGGCGTGGGAAACAAAACGGAGTACGTGTTGATTTCCGTTTGATAACCCCAGCTTTTAAAAAGGTTGGCAAGGTAATCGGCGTTGAGTTTGTCTTGTGGTGAACCCACGTGGTGCGGATGCGAGGTGAGGTATTTCATCCAGGTATCAAGATTGGATGCGTTCAGTTGTGCGTCAAAGGTTTTTTCCCAGTCGCTTTGCTTGGCCGCGTTCGCATCGGCAAAGCCCATGAGCTTTTTTTGCGAAAACGAAAAGAGGGAAACCGCCAGGAGAAAAGAGGAAAAAAGAAGTTTCTTCATGTGCAGAATTTATCCGCTCAATTTAAAACATGTTGCAGAAAAAGCAGCGGGATTTTGTAGCCAGCTTTGGGTTTTCATGGCGCCGCCTGTTGCGTCGCACACTTCGGGGTTCCAGAACGTTGTTCGACATTTTTTCACGCGGCGACGCAAAGGAGCGATGACGCCGCATAAAAAGTGCTTTGCCAAACAGCGAACAAAACACACACCTGCCTTTCTTCTCCCGGGTATTTCTTTTCGTTCGTTGAACCGGCCGTTTACAACCTACCCGGTCGTGCAATGGCTATGCTCAAACCCGTTTCAGCCCTATCTTTGCGCCTTCCAAAAAGGAGAAAACACACATGAGTCTTTTTGAAACACAAAGCAAAGAATTTCAACACCGTCATATTGGACCAAACGAAGCGGAAACGACAGAAATGCTGAAGGCCATCGGCGTTGCCAGTTTACAGGAATTGATTGACCGCACCGTGCCGCCGGCCATCCGCATGAACGAAGAGCTGAACCTTCCGCAGGCCATGAGCGAAGCTGAATACCTGCAACACATAAAAGAGATCTCACTTAAAAACAAGGTCTTCAAAAATTACATCGGCCAGGGCTATTATGATACCATAACGCCGAGTGTTATTCTGCGCAACGTGTTTGAAAATCCAGCATGGTACACGCAATACACGCCTTACCAGGCAGAGATTTCGCAGGGCCGTTTGGAAAGCCTGCTGAACTTTCAAACCGTGGTTAGTGATTTAACGGCTTTGCCGCTTGCCAATGCTTCCTTGCTAGACGAAGCAACGGCCGCTGCCGAAGCAATGACCATGTTCTTTAACCTGCTCAACAAAGACCAGCACCACGTTACCCGTCCAAAGTTTTTCGTGGACAAAGATGTTTTTCCGCAAACAAAAGACGTGGTGGTAACCAGGGCAATCCCTGTGGGCATTGAAGTAATTTACGGCGATTACGGCTCGGTGCAGCTTGATGAAACTTATTTTGGCGCCCTTGTTCAATACCCCAACGACAAAGGCTCGGTAGAAGATTACCGCGACTTTATTAACAAGGTTCATTCCGTTGGCGCTTACGTGGCTATGGCAACGGATCTGTTGGCGCTTACCTTATTAACGCCGCCCGGTGAGCTGGGTGCTGATGTTGCGTTAGGTTCTGCACAACGCTTTGGCGTAGCCTTGGGTTACGGCGGTCCGCACGCCGCTTTCTTTTCCTGCAAAGATGAATTCAAGCGCAGCATTCCCGGACGCATCATTGGTGTGAGTGTGGACGCACAAGGCAATCGTGCCCTGCGCATGGCTTTACAAACAAGAGAGCAACACATCAAACGCGAAAAAGCAACCTCGAACATTTGCACCGCACAGGCTTTGCTGGCAAACATGGCCGCGATGTATGCCGTCTTTCACGGCCCTGATGGTTTGCAAAACATTGCGAAGAGAGTGGCGCTGTTAACGCAAACGCTTGCCAACGCGTTGGAAGAAAGAGGCTATGATTTGTTGCACGAATATTTCTTTGATACGGTTGTTGTAAAGGTGAACGACGCAACGCCTTTCCGCCAAAAAGCCGAACGGCAGTTCCTCAACTTCCGCTATTACGACAATCAGCACATCGGCATTTCACTGGATGAAACCACAACGCCTTCCGATCTTTTCGACATCATTAATTCGTTCGTGAACGATGTTGATCCGGTTGCGTACGAACTGCAACACGAGGACACGCTTGACATTATTCCAACGTCGCTAACGAGGACCTCTGAGTTCTTGACGCATCCTGTTTTCAACACGCACCACAGCGAAACACAGATGATGCGCTACATCACGCAATTGCAGAACAAAGACATTTCGCTGGTGCACAGCATGATTCCCCTGGGCAGTTGCACCATGAAACTAAATGCGGCTTCGGAAATGATTCCGTTGAGCTGGATGCACTGGAGCAAGATGCATCCCTTTGCTCCCACGGCTCAAACAGAAGGCTATGCTTTTATTGTAAAAGAATTGAGCAAATATCTCTGTGAGATTACAAAGTTTGATGCCTGCAGCTTGCAACCCAACAGCGGTGCGCAAGGCGAATACGCCGGTTTGCTCACGATTAAAGCTTACCACGAAAGCCGCGGCGAAGGCCACCGCAACGTGATGCTGATTCCTATTTCGGCACACGGCACCAACCCGGCATCGGCCGTTATGTGCGGGATGCACGTAGTAGTAGTGAAAGCCCTGGAGAACGGTTACATTGATGTAGAAGATTTGAAAGCAAAGGCCGAACAAAACGCGGCGAATCTTGCCGGCATCATGATCACGTATCCGTCAACCTATGGCGTGTACGAAGAGACGGTGAAAGAAATTACCGAGATCGTTCACAGCCACGGCGGGCAAGTGTATATGGACGGCGCAAACATGAACGCACAAGTGGGCTTAACCGCACCGGGTTTGATTGGCGCAGATGTTTGCCATTTAAACCTGCACAAAACATTTGCCATCCCACACGGTGGTGGCGGCCCCGGCATGGGCCCAATTTGCGTAAAAACGCATTTAGCGCCGCACTTGCCGGGACACGTTGAATTAAGCAATCAGCAATCAGCAATCAGTAGTCAGCAAAACAGAAATGCTGTAAGTGCCGCGCCATACGGTTCCGCATCTATTCTTCTTATCTCTTATGCTTATATACGCATGTTAGGCGCTGATGGCGTTCGCAAAGCAACGGAGTACGCCATTCTGAATGCGAACTACATGCTGGCCCGGTTGAAAGACCAGTTTGATATTTTGTACACCAATCATCACGGCGCTTGTGCACACGAGTTTATCGTTGATCTGCGGCCCTTTAAAAAGTCAGCCGAAGTGGAAGCGGAAGACGTTGCAAAACGTTTGATGGATTACGGCTTTCACGCACCTACGTTGAGTTTTCCGGTTGGGGGCACTATCATGATTGAGCCAACCGAAAGCGAAGACAAGGACGAATTAGACCGCTTCTGCAATGCTTTGTTGAGCATAAGAAGAGAGATTGCATTGATTGAGGAAGGACAAATAGACAAGAAAGACAACCCGCTAAAAAATGCGCCGCATACAATGTTTATGGTGTGCAGCGACGAATGGAAAAAGCCTTACAGCCGCGAGTTGGCGGCCTTCCCGTTACCGTATGTGAAGACGGCCAAATTCTGGCCAAGCGTGGCAAGGGTTAACAACACCTACGGCGACAGGAACCTTGTTTGTGTTTGTTTGCCCACCGAGATGTACGCGGAAGCATAAGGAAGTTAATAAGTTAATGGGTTAATACGTTAACAAGGAGGCTCACCCTACTTAGTAACTTGGTAACCCATTAACTTTCTCCTCAACTCATCGCCGGCCTTTCCAGGCCAATGGCTTCCTTAAAATTTCGTTTTAAATCTTTCCCTGTTTGCTTTAACTGGCCCGAAGGCTTGTCCTTTTGTTGTGTGTAAAGAATTAAACCGGCTATCGCGGCGCCCACCACAGTGGCAGCAATCAGTATACTTTTCATAACGATTGTTTACGGCAGGAACGCAATCGGCGTACCACAGGGCTTAAGAAAAAGAAATGATCTCCAATTCCCGCTGAATATTTTCTTTGGCTGCGTTTTCAAACCGCTGGTGAAAATAATCGGTCTTGAACAGCCGCTCCGTCTGGAGGAAATTTTTCAACACATGCGTGCGGCCAGCATAGAAAATATTGTCGGGATAAACTTCGTATTCTTTGCGGATGTTGTTCATGTATTCCTTGTATACCTCCCAAGGCTGACCAAGAATAAGCAAGTCGGCATCCATAATAAAATTTGTATCGCCGTCGCTTGATTGCTTGTGGTGTTTCGTTGCAAGAATGTGTTGCCTGCAACGGTCAATTTTAGCCGGCACAAAACCAATTTCTTTCAGCAGGTTTCCGGCTTCGTCGGCACTCAGGTCTTCGTTGTCGTTCTCGTTTACATACCGCACCACGTCGTAAATAAAATCGTGATAAAAAACGGCAAAGACGATCGTATCCCAATCATCAATCTGTGCTTTCACTGCGTGCAACGAAGAAAGCATTTGTTCGATGTGCGACAGGTTGTGAAAGTAGCGTTGCTTGTCGGTGTACGCCGTTTCTATTTCGCTCCATCGTTGTGCTGCGGCTTGCCGGTCATTGGTGTAGTTTGTCAGTAGAGAAAGGAATTCTTCTTTTAGCATAAGCAGTTGTTTTCATGAAGGCAGTACATCAAGGGCTTCAATCTGCTTTTTGTAAGCAGACGGCAGAAGTAGCCACTTTATTACAGCGTCGAGATTTAAGCGGCGGCTTAATTTATAAACCGGAACAAGCGGGTAAAGTAGAGAAATTTTTCTGAATTGCAACAACGCCGAAACGCGTTTTGGAACAACCAAAACCTGCGCTTCGCGTAAGGCTTTGTAACGAAGCCGGCCCAAATGCTTTTTGTACTGTTGAAACAAATCGTCCGTAAACCGGCTTCTTGCCAGATCGCTTTGCATGTGCGCTTCGCGTACGGGAAGCCACGCTTTATAGGTGTCCGGTAAATCCGGAACGTTCATGCGGCGGCCGATACGCAAAAACACTTCGTACAAATCTTCTTTTTCGTCAGCGCTTAATTTTCGCTCGAGCAGTTCGTACGCGGCGATGGAATAATGAATGAGCATGAACAACACGTCGCGGTAAGCCCAGTCGGGAATTTTTGCGCCACGGGCTTTTTCAACGCCGCCGTGAATGAATGTGATTTTGTCAATCGTTGCCTCGGCTTCTTCTTTTGATGCAAATACAATATGCCTCGCGTATTCAACAGTAGAGAATAAACGACCGATTGGATCGTTCGGAATGCGGCCGGTAAAATAAAGCCAGTCAACCGCCTTGTTGAGCGCAAACTCCGCCGCCGCGCCGGCAAAGATGAAAAGAATGGTATCACTCTTGCCCCAAATTTTTCGAACGATGGATTGCGGATGAACGTAGGCTGTCATGCGTTGGGTTATGTTGCAACTTACATAAACTGCTTTTGCGGAAAGGTCAACGATGTCTTAAGATTCGTTGGTCGTTGTTCGTTGATGGTTGACCACACTTCCTTCGAACAACGATCAACGAACAACGATCAACCAGGTTAAAACCGTGGACACAGCACCGCATTGGCCGCAGAATTTTCTCTATCCAAGAAACCAACGTACGTCAAAGACATCTCGTATCCGCCTCTTCCGTAACTGGTGGTGGAAAGTTTCGAAACGTTTACGTCATAGCTCATCGAAAGCTGAAAGGGACGGTAATGCAACTGGAAAACCGGAATGAGCGCATCGCCCCAGCGCATGAAGCCGCCGGCGCCGACGGTAAAATCAGGGTCGTCGGTATAAGGGCCAATTTTCTGCGAGTAAACAATGCCCGAAAGTTTTTCGCTGTACGAACCCTGTTGCACGTAATCGTTGTGAACGGTGAGGTAGGCGCTTTCGTTCAACCCGAATTTTACGTCGCCGCTGAAAACCCATTTTGGATTTACACTTACCGCAGCGTTATCGTAAAAAGAATTTTTTGGCTTGATAAAATGATGCAGGGCCGCACCGAGTACAAGGTTGTTATCCGGGTTATCGCCCAACTGCGTATTAAAGCTAAGACCCGCACTGCCGTCCCAATAACCGTACTGCGGAATCAGTCCATCTTCGCCGTCGCTACCGTTGTTGTAGGTTGTGTTGGTTGTGATCTTGCTGCGGTCTATTCTTCTTTGCACATAGCCGCCCATAAAACCGATGGAGAGGTAAGTGCTTTTTATATCGCTCAGCGATTTGTGATAGTTAATGGCCGGAAGCAATTGCGTTGTGGTAAGATTTGTTGTGCCGGCTTTGTCGTAAAAAACTTGCATCGCCAGCGTAAGGTAATCGTCGCCTTTTACCGGCAGTTTGTATTCTGCGTTGAGCGAGGTGGTTTTGTACGCATTGGTGATGCTGTTCCACTGCGAACGAAACAACGTTTGAATGCGGTAGTCGCCGTGCACAATGCCCGCCAGTGCGGGGTTGCGGTAAAGCGGCGCTTCGAAGAATTGGGAGAAATGAACGTCTTGCGAAAAGCTACAAGCCGTTAGTTGCAAGCCGCAGACAAGTGTAAAAAGTTTGCGATAAATGTTTTTCATAAGTTGGATGTTTTATCGTGAGACAGCAGTGTCGTATAAACCTTAAAGCCTTCCGGTTTCACGTTTGTCGTCTCACGTTTCACTATTTCAGCAATGTCACGTTTCCGTTATACGTTAGCACTTCGTTGTTCAGGCATATCACTTCGCATGTATACACATACACATCGGGCGGAAGCGTTGCACCTTTGAAGGTTCCGTTCCAGCCAAAGCTTGCGTCGTTTGCGTCAACGTTTTCGGCCGTGAAAACAATCTCGCCCCAGCGGTCGTAAATCCGCAGCGATTTGATTTTGTGAATGCCGCTGCCGCGTGGATAAAACACGTCGTTCTTGCCGTCGTTGTTCGGTGAAAACGTGTTTGGTATAAACAGGTTGCCGCCGTTGCAAATGGCGTAAATGGTTACTTCATCGGCCGAGGTGCAGCCACCTCCGTTCACAACCTGAACTTTGTACGTATTCTGCGCGCCTTTGGTTTGTACCGTTGGCGAAGGGCATGTCGTGCAGCTCAGGCTTTGCATCGGGTTGTTCCATTGATAGCCAACCACATCGTTTGAATACCGGGGTGTCAGGGTTAGCGTTGCTCCAATGGAAACGGTTTGGTCTGTGCCTGCGTCCACTGTCGGGTAAGACCAGACCTTGACGAAAACATAACCGGTATCGGTAAAGCAATTGAAATTGTCGCGGGCAATAACCTGGTAATTTGTTGTAGTCATCGGGGCCGCATTGGTAATACCGGCTCTTGGATTTACGACCGCTGTTGACGGAAACCACGTGTATTGATCGGCACCGCCGGCGCGAAGGTGCACCGTTGAACCCGCGCAAACCGTATCGCCTTGCCCAACTTGCAGGCTAAAGGGTTGATGCACCCTTACCATAATTGAATCCGAAGCCACACAACCAAAAGCCGAGGTGCCTGTAACAACGTATTGCGTTGAATCTGTTGGCGCAGCCAAAGGACTGGTGCAACTTGTACAACTCAGTGTAGTAGATGCGTTCCATGCGTATGTAGCTGCACCGTTTGCGTTCAGTTGCGCAAAGCTTCCGCGGCAAACAAAAACATCCGGGCCGGCATCAACCTTTGGTATCGGGTAAGCGTTGATGACGGCAGTGGCCGTGTCTTTACAGCCGTGATCATCCGTTGCCAGGGCTGTGACGTTGTATGCATTGGCAAGGCTGTAAACCAGCGGCGACGGGTTTTGCTGCGTATCGGTATGACCGTTGCCAAAATTCCAAAGCCAGGAAAGTTTTGTTGGATCGCCGGCCGCTACGTTTCCGTTCAGCGAAACCGGCAGCGGTACGCAACCCGATAAATCATGCGAGATAAAAATCTGCGGCGCCGCGTAAACTTTTACCGTGTCAACGTAGCGCAACGAATCAAGACAACCACTTTGAGAGGTGACGCTTAACGAAACCGTGTAAAAGCCCGGTGCGTTGTACGAGTGCGAAGGATGTTGCGCATTGCTTGTGGCGCCGTCGCCAAAATTCCAGCTGTAAGCCGTGATGAAGTCGTTGCCAACGGTTGTGTTGGTAAACTGCACCGTACCGTTGTCGCAAAATTTATTTCCATTTAATGCAAATCCTGACGATATGCCGGTTACGTGAACAGTGTCGGCTCCGAAAATGGGTACGCTGCAGCCGCCCGAATCGGTCAGGATTAATTTGGGCAGGTAATCACCCGCATTCAAATACGTATGCGAAATGACTGAGTCGTTCACTAACGAAATGTTTCCATCGGCAAAATCCCACGTGTACGTTGCAATGCTTTTTGCGGTGGCGGTAAAATTTACGGTCAACGGTTTGCAACCTGTGAGCGGCGCATAGGTAAAGCTTCCGCTTGGGCCTTTGATTATGATTTGCTTTGTGGCGATATCGGTGCAACCGCCGGGGCCTTTCACGGTAAGCACTGCATTGTAAATGCCTGCCGTTGTATAAAAATGCGAAGGCGAATCGAGCGTTGATGATGTGCCGTCGCCAAAATCCCAGTTAATGGAAGTATAATCGGTTGATTGCTGTGCGAAATGTACGAGCAAGGGCGGGCAGGTGCTGAACGAATCGGAAACGGTGAACCTTGCCTTGGGATAAGAGATGGAAATATAATTCGGCTTCGTCAACGAATCTTTACAACCGTAACTGTCGGTTATGACGAGCTTAATGCCGTAAGTTCCGATGCTTGCATAATTGTGCACCGGGTTAACGGCAGTTGAGCTAAGGCCGTCGCCGAAATTCCAAACCTGCTGCAGGTTGTTCCCGGTTGACGTATTGACAAAAGAAATGGGTTTGCCCGTGCAGGTAACCGTATCGGTTGAATAAAAGTCAGCTTTGGGTTGAACAATGACAACGGCAGCGGCTTTCGATAAAACATCGCTGCAGCCGAAGGCATCTTTCACCAACAAGCTTACGGTGTAGTTACCGGCAGCCGCATAACTATGTTGATAAGGCGGAAGGCTTGTCGAATCAATTGTGCCGTCGCCGTAATTCCATTGCCAGTTTACAATTGGGTGCGTGCCGTCGCTTGTTGACTTGTTAGTAAAGCTTGTGCTGTTGTTGTAAAGGCAAGCAACGCCTACCGAAACGGAAAAGTTTGCCACGGGACCGTATACGTTAACGCTGCCTTTCGCGGTATCCTTGCAACCCAAAACATCGGTGATGATTAAGCTGGCCGTGTACGAGCCGGTTGCATTATAAATGTGCGTTGCAAGCGTATCGGCAGTTGACGTCGTACCGTCGCCAAAATCCCATTGCCACGATGAAATGTTTGCAGCGTTTATACCCGTTGCGTGAAAGACAGCCGTGGTGTTCCGGCAAACCACCGTATCTACCGTAAAACCAGCCTTTTCATTTACAATGCGCACGGTTCGTGTAGCGGAATTCTGACAGGTATCATTACTCACAGATAAGGTGACCTGATAACTTCCTGCGTTGGTGTAGGTATGCACAGGATTTTGTTGAGTAGAAGTTGTGCCATCGCCAAAGCTCCAGTACCACGATGTAGCCCCAACGGAAGCATCAGTAAACGTTTTGGTGTACTTGTGATTGCAGTCGTTCTGCACCAAAAAATTGGCAATCGGCGGTTTAATGTAAACCGCATTTTTTATGCGAAACGTGTCGGGGCAAGTGTTGTTGTACACAATCAACTGCACGTTAAAATAACCGGTATCGGAATATTGATATGTTGGATTTTGTTGTGAGGATGTGCCGCCATCGCCAAAGGTCCAAGACCACTGGTCAATTGTGCCCGTGCTGTTGTCGGTAAACGAAACGGGTTGAAAAGCGCAAACCCTGGTGGGATTCAGCGTAAAAGAAGCTTTTGGCTTTAGGCCAACTCTCACTGCGTTAGCAAGTACAACTGAGTCGTTACAACCTGTGCTTGTGGTGAAAACCAGCGTCACGCTGTACGTACCGGCGTTTGTATAAGTATGCGTTGGTGTTGCCAAGGTGGAGGTTGAGCCATCGCCAAATTTCCATAAGTAATTTGTCAGAACATGATTGGAAAGAGCCGTCGCCGTTGGATTAATGGTGACGGGTGCACAACCATTTTGCGGCAGGTTGTTCAGAACAACTTGCGGCTGTTGAATGCGAACGAAATCCGTTTTGGTAAGTGTTTGACTGCAACCCCTGGCGTTGGTCACGGTTAACGAAACGGTATAACTTCCCAGTGTTGTATAAGTATGCGAAGGGCTTGTTGCCGTTGATGTAGTGCTGTCGCCAAAATCCCAAACCATCGTTCCGCCGCCCGTTGTCGCATTGGTAAAATTTACAGTTGCGGGCGCCGAACAAAAAACTTTTGTTGCCGCATCAAAAGACGGCTGTGGTTTTGCCGAAACAAAAATTTGTTTGCTCGCCGAATCAAAGCATCCGCCAAAATCGGCTTTGAGTTTTACGGTGTACGTTCCGGGTGTGTTGTAAACAACGGTCGGATTTTGTTGGGTTGAAAATGACCCGCCGCCAAAATCCCAGGCGTTTGCAACGGGTGTCGGCACAGATGTATTGGTGAAGGAAACCGTTGTGCCCGCACAAACGCTGTCCAGCGCATCAAAGCCTGCGTGTACGTTGCCAATAGTAACCAGGTTTGCTTTGCGAACGGTATCTGTACAACCTTGCGGACTGGTAACGGCCAGCATCACCGAATAAGAGCCGTTTGCGGTGTAGGTATGCGAAGGATTGAGAAGCCCGCTATTTCCTCCGTCGCCAAAACTCCAGTTATAAACCAGCGGTCCGGGCCCTGTACTCGTGTTTGTGAAGTTTACCAAAGCCGGAGCCGAACAAGTGCCGGGGCCTGTGGTACTAAACGATGCGGCAACACCGTTGGCTACCGAAATATATTGGGGCTTTGTAATGGTCTTGCTGCAACCTGCCGAGTTGATTACCCGAAGCGTAACCGTAAAACTTCCGGCACTAGTGTAAACGTGCAACGGGTTTTGCTGTGAAGACGTGGTGCCATCGCCGAAGTCCCAAAACCAGGAGACAAGGCCTCCGTTATTGGCCATGCTTTCGTCGCTAAAACTTACCGACAAGGGAAAGCAGCCCGTGGTTTTGTTGGCCGTGAAAGCCGCAGTGGGAGCGGGAAACACCGTGATGTAGTCTGTCTTTATTACCGAGTCTGCGCTGCCGGCTGCGTTGCGCACTACCAGCTTTACAGCGTAAGTACCGGGGTTGAAATACGTGGTGGAAGGATTGCGCAAAAGTGAAGTAACGCCGTTGCCAAGATCCCATCGCCATTGCGTAGGATTACCGGTTGATGCGTCAAAAAAATTCACCACCAGCGGCGAACAGCCGGAACGGGAAGGCAAAGCGTTAAACGCGGCAGAAAGTTGTGCAGAAGCCAAACCATGGCAGCACAAAAAGAAAAGAAATGCCAAGAGGCGGCACTGGTTCTTCAACACAGTTACAGGATTGGACATTGGACGTTGAGTTTTACGCAGGATAGAATTCGGGGCCGAAGATATTTTCCCGAATTTATATTTCTAAACCTTTGCCCTCTTTTTTTCAGAAACAGGGGAAGACTGCGTTTTTTACTTCGTGTTTTTACGAAGGCATGTGCAAAAAATCCTGACAGAAAACAGGAAAATCCAGATACCAACCCATTCGCATGAGGCGTGTACGCATTACATTTACAACCTAAGTTTTGTTTTATGCGAACCGTAAACGACATTCTACAGTCCAAAGCCAAACCCTTTAATGAAATCGCGTCCGATACGCTGGTCATTGACGCGTTGAAGATGCTCAACTCCATTAACCTGAGTTACCTGGTGGTAATGGACAACGACCAGTACAAAGGCATTTTTTCCGAAAGGGATTACAGCCGCAACGTAATTTTAAAAGGCCGCCACAGCGACAGCACAACGGTAGCCGAAGTGATGACAATCGACTTGCCCGTTGTGGAAGTGGACGCGACCGTTGAGCAGTGCATTCACCTGATAGACCAGCATAAAACCCGCTACCTGCTTGTGTTTAACGAAGAAAACAGCCTCGCCGGCGTCATCACCATTCACGACTTGCTGCGCCAGATACTGAGCGATAACAGCCTGGCCCAACGACTGGTAGACGAAGACGAAGGGGACAGAGGAATTTATTAATCAATAATGAGTGATGAGTAAGGCTTGCTTGTACCAACAGCTACACATTCGCACAGGCCTCATGACTTTTAAACGATCCGCTCATTACTCATTATTCATCACTCATTCTCTTCATCATGGGCCGCATCAAACTTGATCTTCACCCCATCTACAACAACAGCGCCGCCGTTGACAAAGCTTTGCAGAAGGCTTTTGAAGACGCCGTTGAAAAGAAAATCCGCGAGGTGGAAATCATTCCGGGGAAAGGCAGTGGCCAGCTTCGCAAAAAGGTTGAACGCTTTTTACAACTTCCGCACATAAAGCCGCTTTATCACCGCATTGAGAACGACGCCAAAAACCACGGGCGGCTGTTTGTGTATTTTAAATTTTAGAGGTCGTGGCTTCGCCAATGAAGCAAATCTTGAAACGCTTTTGTGGAAAAATCAACGTTATTAGCTCATAACCATATGAAACGTCTGTTGCAAGCTGTACTGCTTCTTTCCCCTTTTATTGTCTCCGTTCAAGGTCATGGGCAATTGATGAAAACATTGGAAGATGCGCACCTTATTGCCGAAAATGACAGCCTTTGGTTTCGCGGAAAACCGTTGAAGAATTTATTAAAAGAGATTGGGCCAGAAATAAAGATGGTTTCGGTGAATGGTGAAAGTTGGGCAGAGAGGCCTGCTCTTATCATTTTTCGGTTTGTTGATCGATCTATCTATTACCAATACCGGTGTGCTGAAAAGTTTCCCCTTAGCATTCAAGTAAGAATCAAAGAGTCGTTCGATTGGAAAAAATCAAAAGAAGATTATTTTAAGTGGTCGAAAACAGATACCGAACAGTTGGGAAATTTAACCATTGTCACGGCTCGTGTGTACGGTGAAGTTGGCGAACTGCCGCAAGCACTATGATAGTTCTCAAAAGAGATACCGCAACTTAATGTTCACCGCTGTTACACCGCTTCCCGCAACCATAAATTTATTCTCCTCAAACTTCGGCGCGGCAGCAAAAGGCAATTTATTTTGTGAGGCGCCGTAACCTTCTTTCGGAATCCCCAAAAAATTCGTGTCAAACTTTTGATTGTTGTTCGCATCGTGAATAACGGAAACGGCATAGGTGCCTTCGGGCACGTTCTCAAAAACCGCCGTTGACGCTTTGTTTGCAATACTTACGGTTAGCGTGGCAAACGGGCTGCCTTTACCGGCAAAAGCTGCCGCGTTGTTATAAAGGCAAACAATGCAACGGCCTTTGTCATTTTCAAAATTGGTTACCTGCACCATAATTTTTGTTTGCGCAGTTGCCGCCAAAACAAAAAACGTGGAAAGCAGCAAAAGGAAAATCTTCGCGGGCATCAACATGGCTCAAAAATGCATTAATTTTTTTGCGTTCCCGGGTTCTTCCTCATTTTATGACTGCTTTTGCAGCCGCGAAATCTTATCGTTTCGTTGCGGCGCCTTTTCAAATTAAATCCTTACTTCGCAGCCGATGATCAAAAAGCTGGATTGGTACATATTGCGCAAATTCTTTGTCACCTTTCTGTTTTGCATGATGGCATTTACCGTGCTGGCGGTGGCGGTTGACAGCAGCGAAAAGACCGACGATTTTGTGAAGACCGGCCTTTCCTCCGTTGAAATTTTGCGGCAATATTACGTAGGCTTTGTGCCCTACATCTGGGGTTTGCTTTACCCGCTGTTTGTCTTCATTGCCGTTATTTTTTTTACGTCGAAAATGGCTTTGCGTTCCGAGGTTATTGCCATGATTGCCAGCGGCACCTCCTACAACCGCTGGCTGCGGCCTTACTTCATCGGCGGCACGGCGATGGCGCTCATCTTGTTGTTGGCGAACCGTTACGCCATTCCGAAAGCAAACGAAGTGCGCAGCGATTTTGAAACCAAATACCTCAACAGCACCCTCTCGCCTTCCAATCAACAAACGCGTTGCCCCAATTGTTTTTACAAGCGCATTGATTCGGTTACCTATGTTGGCCTTAAATATTACGACGTCAATTCAAAAGCCGCCAACAGCTTTTTTTTAGAGAGAGTCAAAAAAAACAAGGTGGTTTATAACCTTCGTGCCGACCGCATTGAATGGGATTCGACAAAGCGAAACTGGAAGCTGCTGAACGTGGTGGAACGCACCATTGACAGCATGAAGGAAACGGTGGTGCAGACGCCGCAAAAAAATGTGGCCTTGAACCTTCAGCCGTCTGAACTGCGCAACGACGAATTTTTAAAAGACAAATTAACCTCTCCGGAACTGCAGCATTTCATCCGCCTGGAAGAACAGCGGGCCACAGAAGGGCTGGCGCCGCTGAAAGTGGAGATGTACCGCCGCGACGCAACGCCTTTCTCGGTTTTGCTTTTAACGCTCATCGGCGCCATCATTGCGGGCCGCAAAACCCGCGGCGGCAGCGGGCTGCATCTTGCCATCGGCATTATGGTTGCCTCGTTGTTTATTTTGTCCGACCGCTTTTCCACTGTGTTTGCCATCAAGAGCAGTTTTCCGCCGGCACTGGCGGCTTGGGTGCCGAATATTATTTTTAGCGTCGTGGCTTATTATCTCTACCGAAAAGCGCCAAAGTAAACACGGGCTCGGTGCTATATTTGCGGCTTATGCTTATGGGTTGGGGCTTTTATATTTTTTGTGCTTTTGGATTGACGACTGCGATTCAACTTTTTTATTACCTCTTCTTTTTTCGCCGTGTGGCCTATTACAAGTCGCCGGAAAAACCGCAATCGCAGCAGCACCCGGTTTCGGTGATTATTTGTGCCCGCGACGAAGACGAGAACCTGGCCCGCAACCTGCCCGGCGTGTTGGTGCAGGATTATCCAACGACACACGAGGTAATTGTCGTAAACGACAATTCTTTCGACGACACGAAATACATTCTTGCTGAATTAAAAAAGACCTTCAAAGGCCTCCAGGTGATTGAACTGGCGCAGGAAGCCAAACTCATTGCCGGCAAAAAATATCCTTTGTCCATTGGCATTAAAGAAGCAAAGCATGAAGTGATGGTACTTACCGATGCCGATTGTGTGCCCGCTTCGGAACACTGGTTGTTTAAGATGCAGGATGCCTTCACCAACGGCACGGAAGTGGCGCTTGGTTACGGTGCGTACAAAAAAGCGCCGGGCTTTTTAAACAAGGCCATTCGCTTTGAAACCTTTCACACGGCCCTGCAATATTTTGGCTACGCACTGGCCGGCAAACCTTACATGGGCGTGGGCCGCAACCTGGCTTACCGCAAGGGCTTGTTCCTTCGCAACAAAGGCTTTTCGTCCATTAACCACATTCCCAGCGGCGACGATGATTTGTTCATTAACAAGGTGGCCAACAAGCACAATACGACGGTAGTCTTAGATCCCGATGCCTTCACGCTTTCCGCACCAAAAAAGACGTGGCGCGAATGGCGCCATCAAAAGGCAAGGCATTATTCAACGGGAAAATTTTACCGGACTTCACACAAATTTTTACTGGGACTTTATACCGCAAGCCAATTTATTCTTTATCCATTGTTTGTTGCCTCTCTACTTTTTTTCGATTGGCGATTTGCGCTGATTCCTTTTGTGGTGCGCCTGCTTGTGCAAGGCATCATCTGGAACAAATCCATGAAGAAACTTGGCGAAGGCGATTTGTTCCCGCTGTTTTTGTTCTGGGACCTTTGGCAGTTTTTTTATTACATCATCTTCGCTTCTTCGCTTTGGAAAAAACCAAGGAAGACGTGGTAATTATCTTTGCCCGATGGACATTCTCACCAAATATTTTTCCGGCTTCACCGAGAAACAAATGGAACAGTTTGCGGCGCTGGGTGAATTGTACAAAGATTGGAACGCAAAGATCAACGTCATCTCCCGCAAGGATATTGACAGCCTTTACGAAAAACACATTCTGCATTCGTTAAGCATTGCCGCGGCCTTTGATTTTCCTGCCGGCGTTGAGATCGTTGACATTGGCACCGGCGGCGGTTTTCCCGGTGTGCCGCTGGCTATTTTTTTCCCCGAAGTAAAATTTCATCTGGTGGATAGCATCGGGAAAAAATTAAAAATCATCGACGACATAAAAGAAAAACTTACACTTCAAAACATCACTACGCAACACAGCCGCGCCGAAGACATCAAAGGCCGAAAGTTTGATTTTGCCGTAAGCCGTGCGGTAGCGCCGTTGAAAGATTTGTGGCGTTGGAGCAAACCGCTGTTGAAAACGTCGAAAGTTACCTGGCAGGACGAACGCGGCTTTACCGCCTTGCAATCGGGATTGATTTGTTTGAAGGGCGGCGACCTGAAAGAAGAAGTAAGAGAAAGCGGATTGAAGCCGAAGATGATGGAGATAAGCGAAATTTTTTCCGAAGATTATTTCCGCGAGAAATACATTTTGTACACGTCCTTGCAAGCCTGACAACGGCGCAAACCTCTTTGTCCGGCACATTATTTCAATAGCAAAGCCTCTCTTTCGAGAGGCTTTTGGTTTCGCGGTTGGTTTTCTGGTTATTTAATTTCTTCCATCCATTTTTGTACAAAGTCTCTTGCCGGTTCAATCACTTCTTTGCCGGCGCGGAAAGCCATTTTCCAGCGACTGTCCTTGTGTTCGTAAGCCGGGTTGACAAAGTATTTTTTGCCGTTGCTTTTTGTGGTTAACTCAGCGGTAAAGTCAACGTCCTTGGTAGCATCTAAAAATTCCTGAAGACGTGTCTTCACATAGAGCAATTGATTCGACGGATATTTCTTTTCCCATTGCGCAAGGGCAAACGTATAACTGTCTTTCATGGTCTTTACCAGCGAGGGGTAATTTTTTGCGTAAAGCACCTGGTGACGGTTGTTCGGATCTTCCTCGTTCTTCAGATTGTCCTTGGCCATTTTCAGCGATTCTTCAAACATTTTTTTGTACTGCGGTTGCGCAGAATTCAACGCTTTTTCCGATTGCGCAACGGCTTCTTTTGCCCGAGAAATGGAAGCCGTACGGTCCTGCTCCGGCGTTTCGGGGATCGTTTCCTTTGGTTTATACGAGTCGCGCATTTCATTGTATTTTTTAACGAAAGCGGCGCTGCTCACTTGTTGTTTTGTGTACGCCAGCAGGTCAAGCACAATGGCTTTGCGGTTGCCGAGAGCAATGTTTTTTGCGTTCTTCACGCCGTAAACATTCACGTAACCGCCAAGTATGCCGTCAGTGATTTTTTCGTCGGCACTGGTTTTGGTTATGCCAAGTTGTTTAAGGAAATCATCGCCGAGACGCGATGTGCTGAACGAGCAAAAAAGGATGAAGAAAAGAAGGAACAGGCCGAACGAAGAAAAGAAAAAAAGGATTTTAATGCCGAGTGATTTTGTTGCCGTTTGTTTCATGATGTTGAATTGAGGAGATAGAAATTAGGAGTTAGGAGGCAGGAGAAAAGAATTCCATCTTCTAACTCCTGTCTCTGTATTCTTCGTTTACGCAAGCAATGCGCCTTCAAATAATGCGTCTTGCACCAGCGACCAGCGGTGCGGTTGCAGTTCGCTTTCCGCAATAGACAAAAGACCTTCAAAGGCGGGCTGCGGCGCGGTGTTTTTTACGCCTTTCAGCCAATCCAAAATTTCGGTGTTGTTCAGGCCGCGAACCATCCAGCCGGTCATGACGCTTGCTTCTTCGGGAGCAAGACTTTTCAATATTTGCTGTGTAATGCCGTGCAGTTCTTCGTCGCTGTAATAGCGCCACAGCAACGGATTGATGACGCTTTCTTCTTTGGCCATGTGACGCAGGTTAAAGACCGAAAACTCGATAAACGATTTGGTGAGTTCCGCACCGATGGTTTGTTTGGCTGAAGGCGCAACGGCATAGCCAAAAGCCGTGAGCCAGTTTTGTAAGTCCTGTCCCAATTTGTGATCTTCCACGTGTTCCTGTTCAAACGCATCAACCACCGAAGGCTCGTAAGCAGCGATGGCGGCAAAAACATAGTTGTCTTCTTTGGACGCATGCCCATCAAAGATTCTAACCACGTTGTTGATTTGCTCAACGGCATCTGCCGCCTCATCTGTGTTTATAAAATCAGTTTGCTGCAGTTGTTGGGCCGTTTCAAAAAGCAGGGCACGCAAGCCTCTGTGTACCGGAAAGAAGATGTTATAGCGTTGCATAAAAATGGTTTTGTGTTTTGATTTTTGTTTCATCAAAATTGCTTTACACAAATACCGTTTGCAATCACTTCGTCAATGAACTGCAAGAAAACGTTGATGAAATGATGATAATTTATCGGCTGGCTTTTGGTGTGCAGGTTACTAAAACAAAAGCCCTGCGAACAGGGCCTTTGCAAGCAAGAGACAACGGTACAGAGTGACTGAGATATTGATTTTGATTGGAGAGAAATTGGAAAACCAGCCAAAACTGTTTTGTCAACTTTGATATTCTTGTTCCATTTGTTTTACGCTTTGTCGCTCTACTCGCCTCTTACGATTCACCGCTTATAATTTCACAAATTCAACGCGGCGGTTTTGCGCCTTGCCTTCTTTTGTTTTGTTATCAGCAACTGGCTGGCCTTCGCCTTTGCCATCGGTAGAAATGCGGCCTTCGTCAATGCTGTAATCTTTTACCAGCGCGGCTTTCACGGCTTCGGAGCGCTTCTTTGAAAGCTCAAGGTTGGCGCCATCGCTGCCGTCGCTGTCGGTATGGCCGATAATTTTTATTTTAACGCCTTCGTTTTCTTTCAGCACCGCTCCAATTTCCTTTAACACACCCGCACTTTCGGGCTTGATGGTAGCCGCGTTCACGTCAAACAAAATTCCCGTGGTTGAAAACTTTCCTTCATCAAGCAGTTTGTGTCTTGTGTCGGGTAAACCCGTTGCCACTTTAATATTCGTGATGAACAGACCAACTTCGTCTTCTTTGTAATTCGATCCTTCGAGATGGAAATAGACCTGGTTCATCGTGTCGCCCACGTTCACGGCGCGGGGAATGTCAAAAACTTTTTTCTCGTCCATCCACAAACGGAAACGTGTTTTTTGTACCTGGATAGAATAATGAATAACGGTGTTGTTGGTTGGCATCATGTTGCCCATTTCCATGCGGTCGCTGCGAAAGGTTTGCACACGCTTGGCATAGCTTGAAAGTTGTGCGCCGCCGTAATTGCTGAAGGCAAAATTGACGAAGGTATTGTTCACTTCATCGGGCTCTTTCAGAAAAGAATTATCGGTAGGGTCAATGCCGCCGCTACTCAATATGCCTACTTTCCAGTTCGGCATCACGTAGCCTTTTACTTTCGGTTCAAAATAATACATCAGGTCAAACTCTATGGTGTAATTCTCGCCAAAATTTTTCTTGTTGCCGGTTAAATAAGTTGTGTTCTCAAAAGCCCGCAGCCACTTGCCGCTTTTGCCGTCAATGGTTTGCACTTCGCCTTTGCCGCTTGCGTTCCAGTTTAACGGCAGTTCGCCGGTTGCGTCCTGCGCAAAATCTTCGGCGTAAAGTATTTTTTCGCCGGGCACAAAATCAAATTTCGAATAGCTTTTTACAGCGGGTTTGTTCTCAACTGTATTTGTTTCGGTTGCCACCGTTGAATTGTCCGAAGGACCAGTTTGTTTTTTGCCCTCAACCTGGTCAAGGGTTTTGTCCATTTCTTTGTCCACTTTGGCGTCAGCCCGTTGAGTGATTTTGTCTTTTGCTTTTTTCAGCAGTCCGCCCAATTGGGCCTGGCTTAAAAACGGAATCAACAACAGAAGCAGGATAGAAAGTTTCTTTCGCATGGTTTTGATTTTTGTAGTGCGGTGCGAAACTACCGGCGTGGAAAAGGCAGAAGAAACAGGCTTCGCATCAACTGTAAAAACGGTGGAATGAGTTGTAAAGCCAACACAGGACATTATGAAACGTCGCCGCTTTTCATAAACTTGCCGGCGTTTTTATGAATCAACCGCCTGCATGAAAAAACTATCCATCGTTCTGTTTCTTGCTTACGTGCTTGTTTTGATCAAGCTGCTTTTTTTCAAAGTGCGGCTTGCCTTTTCCACCATTGATATTGCGGGAAATGAAAAAGCTTCGTTTAAAACGCTCTATGACGGCTCTAACTTTATTCCGCTTTACAGGATTTATTACTACGCCAGCGGACAGGAACCGTACCTGGTGGGAATGCTGAACATCTTTGGCAATATTTTGCTGTTTGTCCCGATGGGATTTTTTCTACCGTATTTTTTTAAACGCATCAACAGCTATAAGCGGTTGGTCTTGCTTGCAGGATTTATGAGTTTGTGCATCGAGGTGCTTCAGCTTATTACAGCCACCGGTGAGTTTGATGCTGACGATGTGCTACTAAATACCGTTGGTGCGTTGATCGGTTATTTCGTATTTGCAAGAACGAAACATCTTTTCCGCAAGCCGCCTTCGAATACAGATGCATTGGAATAACAATAAAAAACCGGAAGTTTCCTGATGAAGTTCCGGTTCTTGTGGACTGTACTGGATTCGAACCAGTGACCCCTACTCTGTCAAAGTAATGCTCTAAACCAACTGAGCTAACAGTCCGGGGCGGTAAATGTAAAATCTAAAATTTAAAATGATGAATGTAAAATCGGGAGACAGTTTTATATTTTAGATTTTACAGTCAACATTTTAAATTTCCCGTCTCCGCTGCAATTCTTTTTTAATCAACGACAGCTCTCTTCCTGTTTGTCCGCCAACGGACGTATTCTCCTGCGCTCTTCGCATCAGGTAAGGAACAACGTCTTTTATAGGCCCGAACGGAAGATACTTGCTCACGCTGCAACCCGCCCGTGCAAGGTTAAACGTAATGTTGTCGCTCATGCCGTAAAGCTGGCTGAAATGAACGTGCGGGTGGTTGTGCGGATAACCCTTTTCGTCGAGCAACTGCGTTGTCAGCAGGTTGCTGTATTCGTTGTGCGAAGCCACAATCACGGCAATGTTCTCCAGGTGATCAATGCAGAAGCGCACCGCATCGTTGTAATCTCTGTCGGTGCTTTCTTTGTCGGGTTGGATGGGCGAACGGTATCCTTTTTCCGCTGCCCGTGCTCTTTCTTTTTCCATGTACGCACCGCGAACGAGCTTCATGCCCAGGATAAAATTTCGCTCCAGCGCTGCTTCGTAGCATTGTTTTAAAAAAGTCAATCTGTCCCAGCGGTAAAGTTGCGCAGTGTTATAGACAACGGGTTTTTCCTTGTTGAACTCGTCCATCATCAACATCGTCAGCGCATCCACCGGGTCTTGAATCCATGTTTCTTCAGCATCTACCAAAAAGCCAATCTTCGCCGCTGCTGCCGCGTCGCAAATTTTACGAAAGCGGGTTTGAACGGCGTTCCATTCGTTTACCTCACCCGCCGACAAAAGCATCAGCGCACGGTTGTATTTTTTTATGAGCGTGTCTTCAGGCGCCTCGTGCATCAGGTTGTCCAAACGTTCCAGCAAACCAAAGCGTGCAAAGCCCGTTACTTTCACGCTCATGTACGGAATGTTCGGCTGCGTTGCGGCAAATTGAATCACGCGGATAAATTCATCGCAGGCATGATCGTAAGCGGCTTCGCCTTGTGCGCCTTCCACGCCGTAATCAAGAATTACTTTCACGCCGTATTTGCCCAGTTGTTGCGCCACCGGAACGGTTTCTTCCAGCGTTTCGCCGCCCACAAACTGGCTGAAGATGGTGCTGCGAACCAGGCCGTTTACCGGCAGGCCTTTTTTTATTGACCACGGTGCTAATTGCGCACCCAACTTGACGATCCACGGTTGCCCCATGAGCGAAAAAAGAAAACGGGCTTTCTTTAATTCCTTGTTGGATTTATAAGCAAAAGCAATCGCGGTGTTGTCAAAAGAAATCGGATCGTTCATAGCGGGCAAAAGTAGGAAAAGGTTTGAGCTTAAAAGAAGGATCAGCCTTAAGGTCGTTGCGGAGATACGCTTTCTGCATCGGGAAGTTTCTGTTCTTCTTTTTTACGAATCCCAAAATTGTAACGAAGAAAAAGACCGACGCGCTGGCTGTCTGTTTTGCGCGAACCCGAAACGCTTACGCTGCCCTGGCGGAGCACGAAATCATTTTTATTGGTGTAAAAAAGATCCTGCAACGACAGGTTCAGCGTCAGTTTGCGGCTCATCAACTGCTGGCTGATGCCCATGTTGAGCTGCCCGAAATTTGATACTTCGTAAAACTGCAACTGACCGTTGGTCATTAAAAATCCATTGACGAAAATATTGGTGGTAGACGTGGCTTTGAAATTATGGTAGGTGAAAAAGCGCCAACTTCCCCGCTTGAACGAAAGCGGCTTGTTTTCATAGGTGCCTTCGTAAAAATTGTGATTGTACTGCGCGCCAATTACAAAGAAATATTTTTTCCCCGGCGGCAAAGCGCCCAGCGCACGGAAATACATTTCCCTGTTCTTTCCCAGGTTATCATAGGTGCGGTAAGCCTGAGTCTTGTTGCTGTCGGCCTGGTAAATGACCTGGTTAAAAATGTCTTTTGTATCGTTCATGCCCACGGCAAAAATGGGCCGCTCGTCCACCGAAATATTGGCTTCGTAGGTTTGCGTAAACTGCGGTCGTAGCGCAGGATTGCCTCTCTCTGAAAGGTATTGATCCACGTATTTGGCAAAGGGATTCAACTGGTCGTAACCCGGCCGGGCAATGGTGCGGCGATAAACAAGAAAGGCCCGCAGATCATAACCCGCTATTTTCATCAGCTTCTTGCTTAAATAAGCATAGGGAAACAAATCGGTGCGGTGCACGGCAAACGTGGTGTCCGATGGAATGACCTGATGACCGTTCATGTTGGTATTTTCTAACCTTGCGCCGGCTTTCAAAATAACGTCTTTTGCAAAGGTTTTAGAGGCCTGCAAGTACGCTGCGTTGATGTTTTCCGTGTATTGAAACTTGTTGGTTCGGCTAAAATCTTTTACCGCGCCGCCAGTTTCGTTTTTGAAATAAGCCGCATCGCTGTGATACGAGAGTACAGATGATTTTACGCCGGCTTCAAGAGAAATATTTTGCCTGAACTTTTTTTTGAAGTCGGAAGTAAAAACAAAATTATTGCGATCGTTATCTGGCGATCCATACCCGGTGGAAGAAAAACTGAACGGCAGAGAAAACACATTGCTGTATTGTTGATTGATACGGTTTTGATCGTACGAAAAATAAAAGTCGTTCGACCAGTCGGCGGTGGAACCAATCTTGCGGGAGAAGGTGATGCCGTTGTTCACGCGGAAATAATTCCCGCTGTAATCCGTTTTGTTTAAACTGTTGCTTAGTATTTGGTGATTGCTGTTGTTGGTTATGCGATTGGTGTTGGCTGTTTGGTTATCGAAGGTTTGATAGATCACACTTCCGGCAAAATCAAGAAACCATTTTTTTCCCAGCGAATCGGAATAGCCATAACTTAAAAAATAATTGGTGGCCGGGTACGTGGTGAAAGCATCCTGCTGAAGCAAGGTATCTTTCGACAAGAACCTGTCCGTTTGAATCCGGTCAAAACTGTTGCGGCGGTTGTAATTTACGTTGATGTAATAGGCCCGCTTGCCATCGCTGTTGTTTAAATTAAAACCGGCAAACTGGTTTCCGTAATGTCCCTGGTTGGCGCCAATGTTTATACTGCCCGTTAGTCCAATCTTGATGCCCTTTTTCAACACGATGTTTACAACGCCGCCACTGCCCGATGCATCGTACTTGGCCGAAGGCATGCGCAAAATTTCAATAGAAGAAATGGCATTGGGCGGAAGGCTTTTTAAGATAGTGGCAACGTCCGCTGCACTCATTCTTTGCTCTCTTCCGTTAATGTAAACTTTGGCCGGCGTGGTGCTACTGATGTAAATATTGCCATCGGGATCAACAAAAAGCCCCGGCGTTTTTTCCATGATTTCGTAAGCGTTTGTTGACACGTTCGCAAGCGGCTCTGGGTCAACAATCGTTTTGTCGTCTTCCTGCCGTATGAGTGGGCGCCGTGCTGTAACAACAACGGTATTCAATGTTTTGGAAAGCGGTTTTGCCACCAATCGAAACTGCGGCGCATCGCCTTTTACGGTGATGTTGATTTGCAGCGGTTCGTAGTTCACCGAGCTTGCACGAACAATGTATAAACTGTTTTGCAGTAAGGTAAAAACAACGCGGCCAAGACTATCGGCCGTCTTTGTTTGCGTCAGCATTGAATCGGCTACGGCAATAACGGTAACCGTGGCGGCGCCAAGCGGTTCGCCTTTTGCGCCAACAATGCTAAATTTTACGGGTACTTCCTGGGCGTAAGCAAAAGCAGCAAGAAAAACAGCAAGGCAGAGGCATAGCAGTCGGGACATAGAAAATAAAATTAAAAGCAGTTCTCGGTTGTGAATTTTCATTTAACAAATAGATAAGCCTCCAAAGAAAAAACCGGTTGATTTCTCAACCGGTTTCGCGTTTCAATTTAAATGCGATTACACCTTCACCATCCAACCATACTTGTCTTCTCTCCTTCCCTCACGAATATCAGTAAGCCATTTTTTTATCGTGGGTGCGGTGCGCCATTTGTCGGTATCGAAGTTCATCACAAAATCTTTGTAGCGCAATTCTTTAATCATGGTGATTGTGGCTGCCGTTCCGGTCCCGAACACTTCATACAAAACACCGGCTTTGTAGGCGTCTATGATTTCGTCAATGCTCAACGGCCGTTCTTCAACGGTGAAGCCGGCTTCTTTCAGCAGCGTTAATGCGCTGTCGCGGGTTACACCGGCAAGGATGGTTCCCGCGCCCAGGTCCGGCGTAATGGCTTTGTCGCCGATGATGAAAATAACGTTCATCGTCCCGATCTCCTGCACGTATTTGTGTTCGAAGGCATCGGTCCACAACACTTGGTCGTAGCCTTTTTTCTTTGCCTGCGCCGTGGCATACATCGAAGAACCGTAGTTGCCTGCGGCCTTTGCATAGCCGATGCCACCGGGCACGGCACGCACGTATTGTTCTTCTACATAAATACGCATCGGTGCGTTGTAATACGGGCCCGTTGGGCTTAAAATGTTCAGGAATTTATAATTCTCCGACGGACGAACGCCGATGACTTCATCGCTTGAAAACATAAACGGACGAATGTAGAGTGAGTGGTCGGGAATTTGCGGAATCCAGGCTTTGTCCAATGCGACCAACTGCTTCATGCCTTCAATAAAAATTTCTTCGGGTACCTGCGGCATGGCCATTCTTTCCGCTGAAATGTTGAAGCGCTTGAAGTTGTCGTACGGACGAAAAATGAACGCATCGCCTTCGGCATTTTTATAGGCTTTGATGCCTTCAAAAATCGCTTGTCCGTAATGCAGTGCAGCCAGTGAAGGGCTGAGCAGCAAGGGTTGATAGGGTTTAATTTCCGCATTCTTCCATTCGCCGCCTTCGTAATCGGCTTCCAGCATGTGGTCGGTAAAATCGCGGCCAAAGGGCAGGTTCTCCAGGCTGAAGCCCGCCAGTTTACTGTGTTCTGTTTTGTTCACGGTTACATCAATTGTTGTTGCAAGCATATCGTTTATTTTAGCGCAGCAAAGAAACAAAAAGATTCCTGCAAAAACGTTAGAGAAAACCGCGCCAATGAGCCTGAACAATATTTCATTACCGCCTTCGCTGCTGGCTGATTTATACGCTAATGTGCTGGTGCAAAGTCAAACCGGCGCTACAGCCGAAGAGAAGCCTGTGTCCTTTTTGGGTAAAAACAAAAAGCACATTCTTATACTCGTTAACCAAACAGATGCGGCTTATTTGCCCGAAAAAGAATTGCAATTTTTAACCGCCGTACTCTCTGCCTGCCAATTGGATCTTTCGCATGTGGCCATTGTAAACTGGGCTTTGCTGGAAGAAAAATCTCTGGCGGTTTTGCAGCGGCAACTTTCTCCACAAAAACTTTTGTTGCTTGATATAAAGCCGGAAGAAGCCGGCTTGCCGGAGGTTCAAGTATATGCGGTACAAGCACAAAATGAATTTGAATTTGTGGCCGCGCCGGCGCTTGCCGAAATCGAAAAAACAAAGCAGGCAAAAAGCAATTTGTGGGTTGCGCTTAAACAGTTGTTCTGCCTGTAAGCTTTTCATCGGATAAAATGCTTTCACCGATAAATCCCAACATGAAATTAATTTTTGCAACCAACAACCGGCATAAGGTTGATGAAATAAAAGCCGTTCTCCCCGATTATTTTCAAATCGTCACGCTGAAGGAAGCGGGCATTGACATTGACATTCCCGAACCACACGATACGCTTGAAGCAAACGCCGAAGAAAAGGCAATCACCATTTTTCGGATGACCGACACGGCTTGCTTCAGCGAAGACACAGGCCTTGAAGTTTTTGCGCTCAACGGCGAACCTGGCGTGCACAGTGCCCGTTATGCCGGCGAGGAAAAATCTTTTGCAAAAAACATTGAAAAGCTGCTGAAAAATTTAGAAGGCAAAGAAGACCGCAGCGCACAATTTCGTGCGGTGATTTGTTTGATTGTTGAAGGGAACGTTGATTTTTTTGAAGGCGTTTGCAAAGGTCAAATCATTGCCGAACAAAAAGGCACCGAAGGCTTTGGCTACGATCCGGTTTTTATACCGGACGGCGCAACCAAAACCTTTGCGGAAATGAACATGGACGAAAAAAATTTTTACAGCCATAGAAGAAAAGCCGTAGACAAATTAGTAGCCTTCCTGGGCGGCAAAAACACCGGTCATTAGTGGTTAAAACGGAATAGGTTTTACATAAGCGCGGTACTTGTCCACGTCAATGAGGCGCACGTCTTTTAAATTCTGTTTCTTGTACGTATCCATACCGCTTGCCAGGGCAAGATTAAACTGCTCGATGTACGCTTTGTTTTTTTCCGCAGCCGTTTTCGCCTTGTTTAAATACATTGAATTCGACAGCAGGGTCGTTTCTAAAAAGGCAACGTTCTTCTTTGTTTTATCGGTGTAGTAACCCAAAAAACAATGGCCTGGAATGAGCACCATTAGCGGCGAGATGCCGATTTTTCTAAGAATGGAAGCAAAAACAACGGTGCCGTCAACACAATTTGCCTGCTGTGTTTTCAACGCGTTGTCAAAGGTTCGCACCGCCTGGCTGGCCATTTTATCGCTGGTACCGGCGGTAGGCGTAATGCTGCTGTATTGAAATCCGCGGTCGTGCAAAACCCGCCAGATGGCGGCCACTTGCCGGTGCGTATTTTCTTCGTTGCCCTGGTAACCGCTAATGGCCGTCACCATTTTTGTGTTCAGCGCTTCTTTTAAGATCTTGTCTATTTCGGGATCTTCTTCCTGAATGAAAGCCGTAAACAAAAAACTAAGATCTAAATCTTTGTATTGATAGAGGCAATCGTTTACGCTGCGAAGAAGCAAAGGCATCAGCTTTTCTACTTTGTTATCGTCTTCGTCAAACAACCGGAAATAAACGTTGATGGGTGTGCTGGCCAGTTGCTTTGCCAGTTCGTCGTAGTGCCAGGGAATTTCAGGCATCAAATACACTTCGCTTCCGGCTTGTGCGTACAAAAAAGAGCCGCTTAGTTTGTCGAAGTATTTTTTATCAACGCATTCAATCTCCCACTTCAGCGGAATGTTTGCTTTTTGGCTGATGATGCGAAAGCCAAGCGGCCGGCTGATGGCT
Organism: Flavisolibacter ginsenosidimutans; assembly: GCF_007970805.1. Lineage (GTDB taxonomy): Bacteria > Bacteroidota > Bacteroidia > Chitinophagales > Chitinophagaceae > Flavisolibacter > Flavisolibacter ginsenosidimutans. Next base: position 2,170,993 of record NZ_CP042433.1, read on the forward strand.
TCCATCTCGCCTTCAATTTTTCCTTTGTAAGTTGCCATGCTGATAATCGTTGACGGAAACAGTTGCCCGTCGAAATACGTAACGGGCTCCCATTTTAAATTCGTGAATTCGCCTTTCTTGATTTTCGGTTTCGTTACATCGGCCGGCGGAACATTTCTCACGTCATCGCCGTTATTGCCTTTGACCACTTTTACCGTTTTGCCAAATTCAGCCGACGTTCGGTTGGCCGCGTTTACAAATTGAGCGGTTGTGTTCATCAGCGTAGTAGCGTCCCGCACCGTTTTGGTTATCTTATCCAGTTTTATTTGCGCACTTACGCACTGAACGAAGAGAAGAGCTGCACATACGGAAACGATTGTCCGTCCGGATTTTTTAGAAGACGTAAAGGCAAACATGACGCTGCGGTTTTATTGTGAAAAAATTGTTTCTCCGATTTGTCAGGATAGGGTGAACCAAATATTCAAAACTCTTTTCAGCAGCGGTACGATGTATCAACGGTTCTTTGCAAGAGATGTTGGCAGAGCAGACACGGATGGCTGTGGTGCGGAAGTCGGCGCCGGTCATTCTAAGTTAGGCTAAAATCTGGGGAAACAGCTCTTGCACAAGCGTTGGAGCGGCCTCACCTTTTTAAAGGTTCAGGCCTTTTTGTTCGTCCAAAGAGAAAAAGGCTTGGCGAAGGCGGTAAAATAATTCCATGCCGAAAAGATTTAATGTCAACATTTGTTACCGAAAAAGCCGGAAAAGCTCTGGTTTTATTTTTGAAGCAATCCCAGACAAAAGAAACAAATATTGAACGGCGTAAGCAACCAATGGCACAGCGACAGCGACTTATTGGAAGGGTGCATCAGGGGCGACCGGAAAATGCAGCACGAATTGTATGACCGTTTTGCGCCAAAGATGTACGGTGTATGCTTGCGGTATGCTGCCAATACAGAAGAAGCCGAGGACATTTTGCAGGAAAGCTTCATCAAGGTGTTTAAAAAAATTGCCTCGTTTCGCAAAGAAGGTTCGTTTGAAGGGTGGATCCGGCGCATTTTTGTAAACACCGCCATTGAGCATTACCGCAAGAAGATTTACCTGCAACCAATAACTGAGCACGAAGAGAATACGGTGGAAGGCGGTTACCTTTCGGTGCTTGACAACCTGGCGGAGAAAGACATCATCAGCCTGGTTCAGCAGCTTTCGCCGGGATACCGTACCGTGTTTAACATGTACGTTGTGGAAGGCTACTCGCACAAGCAAATTGCCGAGCAGTTGGGCATCAGTGAAGGCACCAGTAAGTCGCAGTTATCAAGAGCGAAACAGATTTTGCAGGATTTGGTGAAGACATTTATAGAAGAACGAAAACAAATGCCGGAACAATGAACAGCAACCTTCAAAAGAAGCTTTTCCATTTTGAAGCGCCACCGCCAAAAAAAACCTGGGAGAAAATTGCTGAAGCACTGAACGAAGAAATGTCGTTTGCGCAGCGCCTGTACCGTTACGAAGAAACACCTCCCTTCGCAAGTTGGAAGGTTATTGAATCCTCCTTGCAGGAGCCGCAAACAACGGCAAAAGTTGTTCCGTTCATCACCCGTTACAAAGCACCGCTTCGCTACATCGCCGCGGCAAGCATGATTGCCGTGACGCTGGTTATCGTTAACCTGAGCATTCGGCACACCGCTGCCGGATCGCTGGCAAGCACGAGCAAAAGAGAGCACCCCCTTCAGCAGGCTTTGCAAAAAAAGAACGACCAGAAATTTTCGGACACACCCGAAACAACCGGACCACTTACCGCTGTCGCGCCGCGCATAAACGCAGGGAATCACAAAGGCGATTTTATCGCCCCCAAAAGAACCCTTGCCTATATACAGCCGCAAACTATTTTCCCGGTATTGTCGCTGCGCAAAACCTTTATACCAAAACAGGTAAAAGAAAAAACATTCTTCGACCAATCTTCGGCCGATGATTTCATGGTGTACAGCGATGGGGACGGCGACGTTATGAAACTGTCCAAAAAATTGTTCAGCCTTGTTTGCTGCAAAGACGGCGACGGCAGTTGCAAGACGCGTCTCCAACGGCTTCGGCAAACACTTTCGGCAAGTGTGGCCTCTGCAGATTTTGTCGGCATGATTGATATGCTGCGCCAGTTGCAATGAAGCTGGAAGTTGGAGGTTGGGCGTTTCGTGTTACGTGTGATCGCCTTTCGCTTCTTATCACTCAAACATATAATTGCTGCGTTCGTGTATTCAGCGAATAAACTTCCAACCTCCAACATCCAGCTTTCAACTTTAGTTTTGCGCATGGCTCGAATCAAAATTCATCTTCCTGATACCTTTTCTTTTTTTGCCCGCATACCGGTTCGCATTACTGATGTGAATTACGGCAACCATCTTGGCAACGATGCGCTTCTTTCCCTCATTCACGAAGCCAGAATGCAGTATTTAAAAAGTTTAGGCTTTACCGAAATGGAATTTGCCGGCGTTGGTTTAATTATGAGCGATGCGGCCATTGAATTTAAAGCCGAAGCCTTTTACGGCGATGTCCTGAAAGTTTACGTTGCGGCAGCGGATTTCAGCAAAATTGGTTTTGACTTGTATTACGAATTGGTGAAAGAGGAGGCCGAAGCAACCATCGCTGTTGCCAAAACCGGCATGGTCTGCTTTGATTATACAAAGCGAAAGGTGACGGCCGTACCGCAAGAAGCAAAAGAGAAAATGTCTGAACCATGATTTATAGGATTTTGAGGATTCGGCGGAAATGAAAACACCCCGATAAAGCAAGAGTCGTCCAGCAATGAACGACTCCTTTATTTCCTATTAATCTTTTAATCCCCAAATCCGGGTTCAGACAGTCCATATCCGCCAGCTTGCTTCCGCCTGTTCAATCAGCATTTGTTGACCGTTGCAAATTTGAGCGCCACGCTTTTCCCCTTCCGCAAGGAATTTTGTTTTGGGCGGATTGTAAATCAGGTCGAACAAAAAATGCTGCGGCGTGATAAATTCATAAGGAATGGGGGGATCGGCATTGATGTTTGGATACATGCCCAATGGCGTTGTATTGATGATGAGATGATGCGTAGATAAAACTTCTTCGCCCAAATCTTCGTAACCACATTGCCCTTCTTGCTTGTGCCGGCTTACCAATTGCGGCTCTATGCCCAATTCATTTAATACGTACCAAATGGCCTTGGAAGCGCCCCCGGTTCCCAATACCAATGCTTTTTTATGATGCGGCCTTAACTGCGGTTCAAGTGATTTACGAAAGCCGATAACATCGGTGTTGTAGCCGGTTAAATTTTCGCCTTCAATTTTAATGGTATTGCAAGCGCCGATGGCTTCTACCACATCATTCTTATCGGTCAGGAATTGTAGCACTTCCTCTTTGTAAGGAATGGTTACGTTCAGTCCTTTTAAGTCGGGACGCTCCGAAAGAAGAAGCGGAAATTCTTCAACGGTTTTCAATTCAAAGTTTTCGTAAACGGCATCGCTAATGCCTTCTTCTGCAAACTTTTTCGCGAAATAGCTTTTTGAAAAAGAATGCGTCAATGTACGGCCGAGCAAGCCATAGCGTTTCATTGCCCCGTTACTTTGTTCAGGAATAGATGAAAGGTGTCGCCGCGAAGACCAATACGCATGGCTTCCAGCGGTATGACTTCCGTGGGTGCAATGTTGCCCAAGTTTACGTTGCATCCAAGCAGTTCGATGAAGTAAAGCTGTTGCGCTTTTTGCGGCGCTTCCCAAATGATTTTCTCGCCGGGAATTTGGGTAAGAATTTCCTGCACCAAGCCTTCCCGCACTTCGCCGCTGCCGCGGTAAATGCCCACGTTACCAGCCTCGCGGGCTTCGGCAATCACGTAAGTAGCGCCGGCAGCCAGTTCGGCTCGCATCAGTTCAATCCATTTATACGGTGGAATAATGTGCTCGGCATCTTTGCTGCCCACTTCGCTCAGCACGGTTCCGTATTTGGTGAGCTTTTCAATGTAGCCGCATTTCTCGGCATGTGGAATGGTAATAGAGCCGTCGCTCACTTCCATGTAGCTTATACCAAATTCTTTACAAACTGCTATGTAATCGTCAAACTGGTTGCGGATCAAAAACGCTTCAAACAAGGTTCCTCCAAAATAAATCGGCAGGTCGTAAGAACGATAAACTTCCAGTTTCTCTTTCAGGTTTGGCGTCACAAAAGAAGTTCCGAAGCCAAGCTTTATAATGTCAACGTGTGGGTGTGCAACGCTCAAAAAATTTTTTGCTTCTTCTACGCTAAGGCCTTTGTCCATGACCATGGTAACGCCTGCCGTGCGTGGACTTTGAAAGCGTTCCGGAATTTGCGAAAGATTAAAATTCATTCAGTAGCTGATTAAAATTGCGGGCAAAAATAGGGAAGTAATTTTTTGCCGCTACCGATTTCGTTTGTACCGTGCTATCATGTCCACAACCTGCGCTTTTTGCAACATGGCCGGATTGAGTTGGACTAACTTTTTCACTCCTTTGGGCGAAGCTGTTAACCCTTTTTCCAAAAACAACAACGCTTCTTTTGGTTTATTGAGCGCAAACAAGACGGCGCTGAGATAATAAAAAAAGACGGGTTTACCGCCCGTATGTTTAAGTGCAGACAAGGTTTGCTGGCGGGCTTCGGGATAATATTCTGCAAGGTATAAACAGCGAATCAGCGCTTCCCACCCGGAGATATTTCTTGGTCTTACACGCACTGCCGTTGACAAAAACTGCACGGCTTCTCTTGTTTCTTCCATCTGCAGCAGGCATTCCCCCATAAGCAGGTTATACTCGTGCTGGTTACGATGAATTTTCAGGGCAGCTTCCAATTGTTTTGCAGCGCTGGCCCATTGTCCTTCGTTGAAATACGTGCAAGCTATTTTATAATACAACTTGCTGTCTTCGGCGTTTAAATGCGAGGCTTTGCGGTAGTGAAAACGGGCCTGCGCATAATTGTGCATCCGGTCATAGCAATGGCCGATGGCTTCGTAAATCACTTCTTCCGGCTTGGATAACTCCAGCACTTTTTCCAGTGCCTCAATGGCTTCTTTGTATTTGCGAATACGGATGTAGGCATCGCCAACGTTGCGGTAGGCATAATCAAATTTTTCGTCAATGGCGATGGCGTATTGATACGCATCAATGGCTTTTTCGTAAAGCTTCAATCCTTGGTAGGCCGCCGCCAAATTAAACCAAGCCAGTTCGTTGAAAGGATGTTCGTCAATGATTTTCAGGTGAAGCCGGATGCTTTCTTCGTTGCGCCCGGTGAAGTCGGTCCAAAAGCAGATTTTGTAAAGGGCTTCTTCATTGGTTGGTTCTTCTTCCAAAATCACGTTTAAACAATCGAACACTTTATCAAATTCTTCGTAATCGTCGTATACATCAGCCAGTTCAAAAAGCAATTCAATTTTTTCTTCGCCTTCAAAATTTTGGATGGCCGTTTGCAAAAGTTCAACCGCTTCTTCCTGCCGGTCCAGAGCCAGGTAAACATCTGTTTTCAAGATGAAGAGGTTGATGTCTTTGGCGTCAAATAGTTCGGCTTTTTCAAGCGTTTCCAAAGCCTGGTGATACTTTCGGGTAGCCAGCAGAAGATCGGCTTTTTTAATAAGGAGCAAAGAAGAGTAAGGGAAGTATTCCAACGCAGTTTCCGCAGCCTCAAGCGCCTTGCTGATTTCTTCTTTTTCGTCGTAGTAGTCAATGATTTTTTCGAAAGCCTCTTCTTCGATAAAACTGCCGTGACCGTTCCGAAGATTGTTGTACAGTTTGAGAAGTTCGTCTATTCCGTCCTTGTCTTCTTGCGGGTATGCTTTCATAATAATGATCTCCTCTTAAACAAAGTAAGCCGAATCCGGCAAATTTTCTATTTATAGACAACAAAATCCATGCACTTGCGTTAATAGAATTATAAAGAAAAAGGCCCAAAGTTGAAAGATTGTTAATAAATGATGCTACCTTCGCCGCAACAATGAACCTAAACACCGCTAAAATGAACCGCCTTCTTAAGAGAAAAGTCGCTACACTGTTGCTGGTAACAGCTTCGGTAGCTGCCTTTGCTACTTTGGGCGATGACGGTGGAAAAAGAGGTCGCAAAGAGAATTCCTCCTTCTCACTTTACAGCGCAAAAAATTTTTCTCTTCGTTCCAATTACAATTACAAAAGCAACAGTTTGTTCAGCCAGCCGGAGAGAAAAGAATTTATCATGCTGAACCCAATGGTGACGTACCAAAAAGGAAATGCCGCTTATGTATTGCCGTTGAAAAAAATGCCGCTTTTGGGAAAAATCACCTTCTCCTGCACTCCCCAGAAGTATTAAATTATTTTCCGCCTTTACTTTCCTGGTAGGTCATAACCCGGTACCCCGATTTGGGCAATTCGAATTTTGACGCCGGTACGGGTGCAAAGCTCACTTTTGAAGCCGTGTACGTAACCTTTAAATTGCCCAATGTTGTCTCGTATTCCAAGGCAAGACCGGGCAGGTTTCTATTCACGTATTGAAAGTCTTTGTTGTCCACCACAATGTCAGGTGTATACCAAACTGTGAACGTTGTGCCGTCAGCCAGGTTGCCGATCGCTTTTTTAGCCACAAATCCCTGAATTGTTTTTGTAGCCGAAGGATCAAATGTGAAGCTTACGTTTTCGTATTTTTTATTTACGTCGGCCCAGTTGGCAGGCGTAAGGCTAATCATGTACTTCTGCTCACCGTATTCTTTTAATATCGTAATTTCTTTTTTGTCTCCTACTTGGTTGATGATGGTTGATTGCGTGCCAAGAGAACTCACCATCTCGGTGCGGCTTTTACCAGGCTTGAGATAGACTGCGTTTGTGGCGCCGTTTAAAAACTCACCGTTCTGTGGCTTTTCAGCACTCGTGCTAATGGTGATGTCGTAAAAGATAGAACCCTCCGTCAGTTTTTTTTGTGCCCACGCAGACGCAGAGAAAAAAACCGAAATGATCATTAAGCCAATGCTGTATCTAAAAATTCGTTTCATAACTGTGTTATCTTCTATCAAGACGAAGCAAATGTCGGCAAAAGTTGCGCAATCATTTTTTTCGTGCTAGATCTTAGACGAAGGAAAACCGTTGGGATTAATAATGCAAGGAATGATTTTGTTAATGTTGAAAAGAAAAAAGCGCCTTGCTTTTGGCAAGATGCTTTTGATCAACGTCTGCGGTTTTAAAACTTTAATTCGATGCGGTTGTTTTTGGGATTTACATCGGCCATGCGGCCCGAGGGATCTATTTCAACCGCTGTTATATCGGTAAGCTTGCGGTTAGTAGAAACGGTGAAATTTGGACTGGTCCAACGCCACGGTGCATATACCTTGCGATTTTCCTGTCCGTTCTCGGCGGGCTTTTCGCCAAACATTTGATAAGCGGGAACGTAATGCCATTCGCTGCTGCCATCTTTGAACGTAATTTTTATATCAACAGGCATGGGCATTACGCCAATCTTAGCCAATCGAATATTGGTAGCGCCGCCCGCCTCCCACAGGCTGTCAATGCCGTAATCAATTGTTCTTGTTGTATTCACCCAGTATTCTTTGTACCAATCCAATTTTAGCCCGCTAACTTTTTCTGCCACGTGCATAAAATCATTCACGGCCGGTTCCTTAAATCGCCACAAGCGATAATACTCCAACAGAATCTTATCCCGCACCGCATCACCAACTACGTAACCTAATTGCGAAAGAAAAATTCCACCTTTCGAATACGAAGCAATGCTGTACGCAAAATTGGTATTGTAATGATCGGCGTGGGTGGACATCGGTTCTTCAAGCCCTGATCTTACCAAAGCCAGATAACTGTTGTATTCTCCCTCATGCGGAAACTCCTTTGTGTCGTGCAGAAAAGCAATGGTTTCGTTTTCGGCAAAAGTGGTAAAGCCTTCGTCCATCCATGGATACAAAGATTCATTCGTGCCCATCATTCCCTGGTACCAACTGTGTAAAAACTCGTGAACGGTAACGCCGTCGCCGGGACCGTTGATCATTGTAGCCATCGGGTATTCCATGCCGCCGTCGCCGCCGTGCACCCACGAATATTGTTTGTACGGATAAGGGCCAAACTTTTTTTCTACAAACGGAAATATCTTTTCCATCTTCGGTAACACTTGGTTCCATTCATCTACTCGCTTTACATCGCTTTTATCGTACAACACATGAAGCGTTAAATCGGAACGGATTTTTTTTGAGAGGTGAACAAAATCGGGGTCGGCCGCCCAGGCAAAATCATGCACGTTTGGTGCACTAAATTTCCACACCAGCTTGTTGCCCGCGGGACGCTGAACCGTTGTTCCTTTTTCTTCGTAACCGTAGCCAACTTGCGATGCATTTTGCAAGTAACCAGTTCCGCCAAGAATGTAACTTTTATCAATTGAAATCGTTACATCGTAGTCGCCCCAAACGCCATAAAACTCGCGGCCTACATAAGGCGTCGGATGCCAACCTTCGTAATCGTACTCACACATTTTCGGGTACCATTGGGTCATGGTATAGCGAACGTTTGTTTGCGGATTGTCTCTTCCGCTGCGGCGAATTTGCAAAGGCACTTGTGCGTCCCACTCCATGTCAAACGTTGCCTGCGATTTTGGAAGAATGGGCTTGTCAAGCAACACTTCCAAAATGGTTTCGCAGAGCTTTGTCTTTTGTTCGCGGCCGTTCATTTTTATCGACGTCACTTTTTCGTAACCAATTTCATCGGGCTTTAAATTGGCAATGCGGTCGCGAACACGAACATCCCAGTCGGGTACACGATTGCTGCCGCGTGGTACCAAGATTGTTCCTTGCCGGCGGCTGCGTTCGTCCATCATGCTGCCCGGCTGAAAGGCATTCCAGTAAAGGTGAAAAAAGACATGCGTTAATGTATCGGGTGAATTGTTCCAATACTCCAACTTTTGTTTGCCTTTGTATTGATTGGTTTGCACGTTCACATCGGCATTGATGGTGTACTTCACCCGTTGCTGCCACCGGTCGGGCTGCGCAAGAAGGGTGAAAGAGAAAAGGAGGAAAAGAGAAAGCGAAATTGTTTTCATGTGTCGTTTATTCTTTTGCATGTTCTGTTGTCTTTTGCGAAAGCCGTAAATGTATCGAAAAACAAAGCCCTCAAAATCGAGGGCTTTGTTTTATCCGAAGATTTTTAACGCTTAGGGCTTTGGTGCAGCGCTCAAAATTTCTTCCGATACACCAGCGGCGTATTTCTCAAAATTTTTCACAAACAAACCCGCAAGAAATTTCGCTTTTTGGTCGTAAGCGTTATTATCGCTCCAGGTGTTTCGCGGCATCAATACGTCCGTCGGTACGCCGGGCACTTCCTTTGGAATGGCTACGCCAAAAATTTCGTCGGAAACTTTTTCAACGTTATCCAACTTTCCTTCAAGCGCAGCGGTTATCATGGCTCTTGTGTAGGAAAGCTTCATGCGGCGGCCTACGCCGTAAGGGCCGCCGGTCCAGCCTGTATTCACCAACCAAACGTTTACGTTGTTCTCGTGCATTTTCTTCCCCAGCATCTCGGCATACTTGCCCGGATGCAGCGGCAGGAAAGGCGCACCAAAGCAAGCGCTGAAAGTAGGTTTTGGCTCTGTTACTCCCGTTTCTGTGCCGGCAACTTTTGCGGTATAACCCGAAATGAATTGATACATCGCTTGCCCTTTTGTTAGTTTGGAAATGGGCGGCAACACACCATAAGCATCGCAGGTTAAAAAGAAAATGTTTTTGGGCACGTTGCCAACTGATGGCTCCAATGCGTTGGAGATGAAATGCAAGGGATAAGAAACACGGGTATTTTCGGTGATGCTCCCGTCATCGAAATTAATCTGCTTTGTACCGGGATAGAACCGAACGTTCTCCACAATTGCGCCGGGACGAATGGCGTGAAAAATTTCGGGCTCTTTTTCTTCCGATAAATTAATCAGCTTGGCATAACAACCGCCTTCAAAATTGAAGACATTATCACTTGCCCAGCCGTGTTCGTCATCACCAATTAGCTTTCGTTTTGGATCAGCGCTTAAGGTTGTTTTTCCCGTGCCGCTCAATCCAAAGAAAATCGCCGTGTCGCCATCGCTGCCCATATTGGCACTGCAATGCATACTCAATACATTTTTTTCCAGCGGAAGAATGTAATTCAGAATGGAGAAAATGCCTTTTTTTGTTTCACCGGTATAACCCGTTCCCGCAATCAAAATGGTTCTGTGCTTGAACGAAACGATAACTGCGTTGTGCTGGCGAACGCCGCATTCTGTTGCATCCAGCTTTAAATCGGGAGCAGAAAGCAAGTGCCAGTCGGCTGTAAAATCATCCAACTCTTCTTCTGTGGGCCGGAGAAACATGTTGTAGGCAAACAAATTTGTCGAAGGCTTTTCGGTAATCACGCGAATGTTCAAACGGTAACGGGGATCGGCACAGGCGTAACAATCACGCACCCAAATTTCGTCCTTGTTGTTTAAGTAGTCCGCCATCTTTTTGTGAACGAGATGGAAGTACTTTTCTTCAATAGGAATGTTGAAATTGTTCCAGTGCACAGTGGTGGCAGTGGTTTCGTCTTTAACCGTAAACTTGTCGAGTGGCGCACGCCCGGTAAACTCGCCTGTGTTGATGGCAAGGGCGCCGCTGTCGGTTAACGTGCCCTCGCCCCTGCGCAAGGTGTCTTGCACTAATTCTTCGGGACTTGACTGGTAATGGATGTTGTCTGTGTGTTTTAATCCAATACGGATTAGGTTCTCCGTGGAGAACGAAACAATGGTAGGTACTGACATAAAAAGCAATCGTTTAATGTTAGGCAACAAAGGTAAAGGCAAAACCGCGCAGCTAAAAACAGCACGTGTAAAATCTACACAACGTCGTTTCTTTCTTCAATTGTTTTACTTTGCTGCACCATAAACAAGTTGAATGAAACATTTGCCCCTCAACCCGGAAATTTTTGTTACTAACCGCAAGCGCTTTGTTGAAAAGATGAAGCCGGCCAGCATTGCCATTTTTGTGAGCAACGACGAAGTACCGCGCAACGGCGATGCCATTTATACGTTTCAGCAAAACAGCGACCTGTATTGGCTTAGCGGCATTGAGCAGGAAGACAGCATGGTGATATTGTTTCCCGACAATCCCGATAAAAAATATCGCGAAGTATTGGTGCTCGTTCGCCCGAACGAGTTAAAAGAAAAATGGGACGGCAAGCGCCTGCGCAAAGAAGAAGCAACCGCCATCAGCGGCATCGAAACCATTGTGTGGTTAGACAGTTTAGATGGTTTGTTGCAACCCTGGATTCATTTAGCAGACAATGTTTTTTTAGACTCAAACGAGAACGACCGTAAGGCCAACCTGCTTCGTTCACGTGATTACCGTTTCATTGATGAAATGAAATCACGGTATCCTTTGCATCAATACGAACGTGCGGCGAGGGTTATGAAGGAATTGCGGGCCATTAAAACGCCACTGGAAATTGAGGTCGTAAAAAAAGCCGTTGCCGTTACGGGAAAAACTTTTGAACGGGTAATGAAGTTTATGAAACCCGGCGTAATGGAATACGAAATCGAAGCGGAGATCGTCCATTCATTTCTCAGCCAAAGAGCCAGCGGCGAAGCATACGGCAGCATCATTGCCAGCGGCGACAGGGCAAGAACGCTGCATTACGTTTCTAATAACCAGGAATGCAAAGACGGCGAATTGGTGCTGATGGATTTTGGCGCCTTGTACGGCGGTTATGCGGCCGATTTAACGCGAACCATTCCGGTGAACGGCAAGTTTACCCCGCGACAAAAAGAGGTTTACAATGCTTGCTTGCATTTGCACAACTACGCAAAGAGTTTGCTGAAGCCAGGAATATCCATTGTTGATTACACTGAAAAAGTTGGCGACGAGGCCACGGTACAATTCATGAAGATTGGCTTGCTGAAAGAAGAAGATTTTAAAAACGAGGACCCCGACAACCGAGCTTACCGTAAGTATTTGTATCACGGCATCTCACATCATTTGGGAATAGACGTTCACGATCTAGGTACTCGAACCGAACCCATTCAAGCGGGCATGTTGTTCACCGTTGAACCCGGCATTTATATTCAGGAAGAAGGCATGGGCATCCGCATCGAAAACAACGTGTGGATCACCGAAAATGGCAACGTTGATTTGTTTGAAGGCATCCCAATAACGGTGGAGGAAATTGAAGCGGTTATGACAAGGTAGTCCACAGACAACGGACAACGGTCCACAGGCGGGCATGCAAATTTTGACTGTTTGCCATTTGAAATCCAAAATGAAATAACCATCATGAATGACCATCTGCCGACCGTCGTCAGTTGACCATAAACCAAAACCAATGCCTTTCAAGTTTGAACAACTACAAGTTTGGAAATCAGCAATTGAATTAAGCGGAAGAGTTCATGAAATATGTAAACGCTTTCCCAAGGATGAACTTTTTATCCTGACAAGCCAAATAAAGCGAGCTTCCGATTCAGTTTCATTAAACATTGCAGAGGGTTCCACAGGTCAGTCAAACGATGAATTCAACCGCTTTCTCGGTTATGCGTTGCGCTCGGCCATTGAGGTTGTCAGTTGCCTGTATTTAGCGTTAAACCGAAAGTATATTTCTACAGACGAATTCAAAGAACTTTACGATTTCATAGATTCGCTCTGCAGAAAAATTCAAGCTTTACGAAACTCTCTAAAATAAACGCTCGTCAGTGGACCATTATCCGTTGACCGTGGACTAAATCATGAAACAAATTCCAAACCTTTTTACACTTCTCAATTTGTTTTTTGGCTGCATTGCCATTGTTTACATCATGCAGGTGGACAGCGGCATTGTTGCATTAAACGATGCCGGCGCTGCCGAAGTGGTGTTCCCCGAAAAAATGGCTCTCGGTGCCTTGTTTATCTTTTTCGCGGCAGCGGTTGATTTTTTCGACGGTTTTTTTGCCCGCATGTTAAAAGCCTCTACCGACAAGGGAAAACAACTTGACTCGCTGAGCGACGTGGTGAGCTTTGGCGTCGCGCCGGGAATGATTCTTTACCAATTGTTGCGATTGGGTTATGCGCAAAAGGAAGATGCTTTATCAACTTCCTTTGCTTTGCTGCTGCCAGCTTTTCTATTCTCCTGTGCCGTTGCCTGGCGGCTGGCAAAGTTTAACGTGAGCACCAACCAATCGGACAGTTTTAAAGGCGTTCCCTCTCCTGCTGCGGGTTTGGTGGTAGCCTCCTTTCCGCTCATCATTTGGTACGCCGATACAAACCCTTTGAGTTGGAAAGCAAGCCTGCACGTACCACAACTATTGATTAACGTTTGGTTGTTGTATGCCGTCATCATTCTTCTTAGTTATTTGATGACCTGTAACCGCACTTTTATCGCCATCAAGTTCAAAGACTATTCGCTGAAAAACAATTTGCTCAAATACATCCTAATTGCCCTCTCGCTTATTTGCCTCGTGGCTTTGCAATGGTTGGCTATTCCGATCGTCTTCGTTCTGTATTTGATCTTTTCCGCTTTTTCAAAGGAGCCCTCCGCGTTGGCTAAAGGCAACAATAACAAAACCGTTGACGTAACGGTATAAACGCGAAGCATCAAACGACAATCGTGAATTAAAGTTCACATTCAATCTCTATCCTAAATTTGCCCGCAAACAACAAAAGGAACAAACCATGAAATATTCGGTACAGGTTCATGTAATGCCACTAAAAGAATTGTTAGACCCGCAAGGCAAGGCGGTTTTAGGCGGATTAAAAAACCTGGGGCTAAATTCAGTAGAAGACGTTCGCGTGGGCAAGCATATTTCGCTGCAAATCGAAGCTTCATCTGAAGAAGAAGCAAAACGCATTGCCGAAGAGGCGAGCAAGAAATTGTTGGCCAATGCGGTGATGGAATTTTACGAAATCGAAGTTCATTAGTTGCCTCGGTTGATTGGTTGATTGGTTTTTGACAACTACTGGTCAACCACTCAACAAATCAACCAATCAACCAGCACATGCTCTACCTTGTTCCCACTCCCATCGGCAACTTAAAAGACATTACGCTTCGTGCTTTAGAGGTATTGCAGCAGGTAGATGTTATTCTTGCCGAGGACACAAGAACAACCTCAAAGCTGTTGAACCACTATCAAATTCAAAAGCCGCTCACGCCTTATCACCAGCACAACGAACACAAAATTCTTCAGCATTTAATTGACCAGTTAACAACCGGCAAAGTCATGGCCGTTGTAACAGATGCGGGAACGCCTGGCATTTCTGATCCCGCTTTTTTATTGGTGCGGGAGTGCATTAAAAACAATATCAAGGTAGAAAGTCTGCCCGGCGCAACGGCCTTTGTTCCGGCGCTTATCAACAGCGGTCTCACCACGAACCGTTTTTGCTTTGAAGGTTTTCTTCCGCTGAAAAAAGGGCGGCACACTTTACTCACACAATTAAGCAACGAAGAACGCACCCTTATTTTTTATGAATCGCCCATGCGCTTGATAAAAACATTGGAAGATTTCATTCAATATTTTGGCGCCGAACGCCAATGCTGTGTGAGCCGCGAGCTTACAAAAATGTTTGAAGAAAACGCAAGAGGCACGTTGCAGGAAGTGCACGATTACTTCGGACAAAAAACCGTAAAAGGCGAGATTGTGATTGTTGTCGAAGGCAAAGAATAAGTTGACCCTGGCAATGAAATTTGCTTTGTTTCCGCAGCCTCCAATAACTTATCAACCAATCAACTTATTAACTTAATCCCTATCTTCACAATTAGTTGCATAACTAACTAATTTCTGTATGAACAAACGAATCATCAAAAAGGTAGCGGTTTTAGGGAGCGGCGTTATGGGCTCACGCATCGCCTGTCATTTTGCGGGCATTGGTTTGCAAGTGTTGTTACTCGACATGGTTCCAACCGAAGCAAAAGAATCAACGGATAAGAATTTGCGCAACAAAATCGTGAACGATTCTTTGCAGGCGGCGATTAAAAGCAATCCCTCTCCTGTTTTTACCAAAGACGTTCCCAACCGCATTATCACCGGCAACTTTGATGACAACTTAAAGGATATTTCTGCCTGCGATTGGGTGATTGAAGTAGTGGTTGAACGCCTCGATGTCAAACAGGCACTTTACGAAAAAGTAGAACAATTTCGAAAGCCCGGAACGCTTATTACGTCCAATACATCGGGCATCCCCATTCATCTTTTGTCGCAAGGAAGAAGCGAAGATTTCAGGAAAAATTTCTGCGGCACGCACTTTTTTAATCCACCGCGTTACCTGCGTTTATTAGAAATTATTCCAACACCCGATACCGACAAAAGTGTTGTTGATTTTCTATTGCACTATGGCGATTTGTATCTCGGCAAAACAACGGTGCTTGCCAAAGACACACCGGCTTTTATTGCAAACAGAATTGGCGTATTTGGCATCATGGCCATCTTCCAGGCCGTTGAAAAATTGGGTTTGACGATTGATGAAGTCGACGCACTTACCGGCCCAATCATTGGCCGTCCGAAGTCCGCAACCTTCCGCACGGCAGACGTTGTGGGCATTGATACCCTTGTGAAAGTTGCGAAAGGCGTTTATGATAATTGCCCAACCGATGAACAACGCAGCACATTTCAAATTCCTTCGTGGTTAAATAAACTTGTTGAAAATAATTGGCTGGGCGACAAAGCCGGCCAGGGCTTTTTCAAAAAAGTAAAAGGCGCTGGCGGCGAAAAAGACATTCAAACGTTGAATCTGCAAACGCTTGAATACGCACCGCGACAAAAACCGAAGTTTGCATCGGTAGATGCTGCAAAACCGGTTGATGACCTAAAGCAGCAGTTAAAAATGTTGGTTGGCGCACAAGACAAAGCAGGTGAATTCTATCGTCAATTTCACTACGGGCTTTTCTCCTACATCTCGCACCGCATTCCTGAAATCAGCGACGAAGTTTACCGCATTGATGATGCGATGAAAGCCGGCTTTGGCTGGGAGATCGGCGCTTTCGAAAGCTGGGACGTATTGGGTGTTGAACGCACCGTTGCGGCAATGAAAGCTGCGGGTTATTCTGTTGCACCTTGGGTGGAAGACATGCTTGCTGCCGGCAACAAATCTTTCTATAAAGTTGAAGGCGGAAAGATGCTTGTTTACGATCCTTCGTCAACAACGTATAAGTCAATTTCCGGCAGCAATGAGTTTATCATTCTCAGCAATTACCAGGACAAAATTGTTTGGAAAAACAACAGTTGTAAACTGTATGACATCGGCGATAACGTTCTTGGTTTGCAATGGAACACAAAAATGAATTCCATCGGTGGCGATGTACTCACAGGCATCACCAAAAGCATTGAATTAGCGGAGAAAGATTTTAAAGGTTTGGTGATTGCAAACGAAGGCGCAAATTTTTCAGCCGGCGCCAACGTAGGAATGATTTTCATGATTGCGATTGAACAGGAATGGGACGAGTTGGACATGGCAATCCGAATGTTTCAAAACACGATGATGCGGGCACGTTATTCTTCGGTTCCGGTTGTTGTGGCGCATCACGGTTTGTCGTTGGGTGGTGCATGTGAACTCGCTTTGCACAGTGATAAGGTTTGCGCGGCTGCGGAAACTTACGTGGGTCTTGTTGAATTGGGCGTTGGATTAATTCCGGGCGGTGGCGGCACCAAAGAATTTGTGCTTCGTGCTTCCGATGAAATGCACGAAGACGAGCCCGAAACCATTACGTTAAAAAATCGTTTCCTCACCATCGCGACGGCGAAAGTTGCCACGTCGGCTTTTGAAGGATTTAACCTCGGCATCTACCGCAAAGGCCTTGACGAAGTGGTGATGAATCTTGACAGAAGAGTGATGGAAGCGAAAAAATCTGTGATAGAAATTTATGACAGCGGTTATGTGATGCCGACGCAACGAAAGGACATCAAAGCCATGGGACGCGATGTACTGGGGTCTTTGTATGCGGGCATTAACGGCATGACAAAAGCCGATTTCGCCACTGAACACGATGCAGTTGTTGCAAGAAAACTTGCTTACGTTATGTGCGGCGGCGATTTAAGCGAAGCCACGCTGGTAAGTGAACAATACTTGTTGGACCTGGAACGCGAAGCCTTTCTTTCTCTTTGCGGCGAACGCAAAACACTGGAAAGAATTCAAAGCGTGTTGAAAGGCGGCAAGCCTGTTCGCAACTAAACACAAATGGGGCACGCTGAGTTATACCATACCAAAAGTTTATTCGTTATTTCTTCGCACATCATCACGTACGGCAACGCTGCAAACGAAGCCGTAACGGAACAAATACGCGATGAAATAGAAATGATGTGGAACGAACCACAAGAAAAAATCATCTTCGGAAATCAATCTTATCTTATTCAATTCAACATCACCGCTCAATTAAAAAAAGATATTTCCGAACTGGAAGTTTTGCAAAACACCGATCCCCGAAACAATTATTTCCGCATCGAAGAATTTGCGCACGGCAGCATTTCGTTTGTGGACGGGCTGGGTTGCAACAGCGGTTATTTTCTTCTTGAAAATTTATACAAGGGTTCCACCACAGCGGCACACGAATACGGCCATACGCTTGGCCTTGACCATCCAAAAATCTTAGACATTCGCGGGCAGGGTGTGCCGGGTATTATGTATCCACGCGGAACGCTTGTGGACGCACGATACCAGTATGATCCTTCCGTTGCCGCAGGCTTAAAAGGCGGCACCATGCATCCAATGCACCGTAAAGTAAAACGGGAAGACATTGCGAACCTGAAATTGCAGCGGCTCGTTTTCCAAAACGGGAAAGCCACCGTTGGGGACTTTACCAACGTCTATCATTACAATCACACCGAAGCCGGTCCGGAAGACATTTTCCGGCCTTCTGTTTTCGGCTGATAAAAAACCTTACGGCCGCTCTTCCGGCGTAATAACCACCCCAAAAAACCCATTGGCGAAACGTCAATTCCTGCTTATATTAGTCTCTCTTCAAAACCTTTTTTAACCAACACACGTTATGAAAAAACTTCTGCTATTGCTGTGCGCCGGTTATGCCGCGTCGGCCTGGGCGCAGCCTCGCTTACCGAAAGACTACTACTGGCAAAAACTCGATAACGGTCTTGAAGTAGTGGTCATTGAAAACCACAAGGTGCCGCTCGCCACCATTGAGATTGCCGTCAAGAACGGCGCTTACACCGAAGGCCCGGAGTACAGCGGTCTTTCGCACCTTTTTGAACACATGTTTTTCAAAGCCAACAAGGATTATCCCGACCAGGAAAAATTTTTAAAACGCACACAAGAATTGGGCGCCATCTGGAACGGCACGACCGGCGAAGAAAGAGTGAATTACTTTTTCACGTTTGACAAGGACAGTCTTGAAGCCGGGTTGAAGTTTATGAATGCGGCCATTCGCTTCCCCATTTACCGCGAAGAAGACATGCAAAAAGAAAGGCCCGTTGTGGACGGTGAGTTTCAACGCGCCGAAAGTGATCCGTCCTTTCAATTATACTTTGAAGCAGGCAAGCGCATGTGGGGCGATTTGTTCACCCGCAAAAACCCCATCGGCGATCACGACATCATTAACTCCGCCACACCGGCCAAAATGATGGTGATTAAAGACAAATATTACTTGCCAAATAATTCTTTGCTCGTTGTTTGCGGCGACGTTAATCCTTCGCAAGCCTTTGCGATGGCCAAAAATATTTTCGGCGATTGGAAACCTTCGGAGTGGAACCCGCAAACAAAATATCCCATTCCGGAATTTGCACCCGTTGCCAAAACCGATTATTTCATCAAGGAATCATCCATTGCGCAGAACCCGCAGATCATGATGTTCTGGCAAGGCCCTGACACACGCAACGATTCGGCGGCCACCGTTGCAGCCGATGTGTTTTCAAAAATCCTTTCACTCAATTCAAGTAAATGGACACAGGCCTTGCGCGACAAAGGACTGGCGACGGCAGCCGATGTTGGTTACCAAACAAGCCGTTACGTAGGTCCTATTGGCGTTTACCTTACACCCATTCCAAGCAAGCTGAAAGAATGTTACACCGAAGCAATGAACCAGATAAAACACTGGGGCGATGGGGATTATTTTTCCGATGCCGATCTGGCTACGGCCAAAGCCGGTTTAAAGCGGCAGAAGATAAGACAGGAGGAAAAACCGTCGAGCCTTGCCTCGCAACTCACATACAATTGGGCCAGTACATCGCTTGATTACATGACCGATTATTTCGGCGCGATGGACAAAGTAACGCGGGCCGATATCCAGCGATACATTGCCAAATACATTACCGGCAAAACCTACGTGGCCGGCATGATCATCAACAAAGAAATGAACGACAAATACAAACCATCGGAATACTTTAAAAACTAAACCTCTCTGTCATGAAAAAAATATTTGCTTATTTATTATTGATAGGTGCATGCGCAAATGCGCAGGAAACCAAGCCTTACGAAATGATGGTGAGTGGCGTAAAAGTAATTGTAGTGCCGAGTGGCAACGAGATTGTGCAAGTGGACATGGTCATCAAGGGCGGTGTGCAAAACTACACCGCTGACAAAGCCGGCATTGAAAAATTAGCCATGACCGCTTTAACCGAATGCGGTACGTTGAAACATACCAAGAACGAATTTAAAAATGCTTTAGACGAGGTAGATGCCCGCATGAACGCTTACACGGGACAAGACGCAGCGCACATTCAGTTAAACTGCATCAAAAGCGATTTCGAAACCGTGTGGCCCTTGTACGCCGAGGCGATTACGATGCCGAAGTTTGATGCTAAGGAATTTGTCCGCATAAAGGAAGAAGCTATAAACCAGTTGCGTGAGGAAGAAAGCAATCCCGATGCTGCCTTGCAGAAGATGGCGATGCAAACGGCTTTCAAAGGAATGGATTATGCCAAGATGCCCAGCGGCACAATGGAAAGCCTGCAGAAACTAACGCCAGAAGCAACGAAGTCTTATCTCTCGTCGGTGCTCGCCAAAAATCAAATTTTTTTGGTGGTAGTTGGCGACGTGGCCAAAGAGGATTTGCAGGCGAAGATGACGGCACTGTTCGCCAAGCTTCCGCAAGGCAAACCATTTGTTTTAAAAAGAACAACCTACGTTCCGCAGGCAAACAGTTTTGCCGCGCAAAAGAAAGATAACGCTACCAATTACGTGATGGGATTTTCGGCAGCGCCGCAAGCAAACACCAAAGAATACTATCCCGCCTTGCTTGCTTCGAGAATGTTTTACGACAAAGCCTTTTTGGAAGTACGCACCAACAACGGTTTGTCGTATGCGCCTGCCGCGTGGATATCAACCGGGCTTACACCTTACTCGGCCATGTACGTTACCACAAAAGAACCCGACAAATACATTGCCGTAGCCCGCAACATGGTAGATAAACTAAAGAAAGACGGCTTTCCTGCTGATGACGTGAAGAACACAAAAACCACCTTTGCAACGTACCAGTATTACCAGAATGAAACCAATGGCTCATTGGCCGGTATGGTGTCGCGCAGCGAATTGCTGCAAGGTGATTGGCACAAGGCTTTTACCATGAAAGAAGACCTGGAGCCAGTAACCCCACAGGATGTGAACAACGTGTTTAATAAATACGTGAACAAGTTTACCTGGGTTTACCAGGGAGACCCGGCAAAGGTTAACCAGACTTTGTACACGCAGCCGCAAACGCCGCCGCTGCCCGAAAAGAAAAAAGCTTTTTAAAACTAACAGCGCCTCAACCGGGGCGCTTTTTTATTTGAGAAGAATGATGACGACCGAACCAACAATCATAATGACCGACCCAATCATTTTTTTGCGCACGTCTTTTTCATTGAACATCCGGTGGCCCAACCATACGCTGACGATGATGGAAAGCTGAAACAGCGCCAGCGCATAGCCTACGGGCATGTGATCAAAAGCGTAATTCGTTGTGGCCTGCATTGTGCCAATGCAAGCCACAAGCGAAGCATATTTACCCAAATCTGTCTGTTTTATTTTTTGCGTTTCTGCTTTTACGTTCACGCAGTAAACGAGCAAAAGAAGCAGGGAGAAAAACCCGCCAAACCAACACCAACTTAAAAAGGCAACGGACACTGATGACAGCAGAATAACTTTCTTCACAAACACGGCTTCAACCGCCGTGAAGACCATTGCCCACACACGAAACTGTATTTCGCGCCGCTTAAACAAGCTCCATGAAAATTTTTCTTCTGTTGTGTCCAACACGAAATAGCTTCCGTACACAATCGAAGCAATGCCGAGCAAGCCCCAGAGATTTGGAACTTCTCCTAACAGAAAAATTCCGACGACTATGCTTACGATAGCCTTGTACGAATTGATTGGTCCAAGCACCGAAAGCTCGCCTTTTTGCAGTGCCTTTACCAAAAAGCCGTTACCCAAAGCGCCAACGATTCCGCCTGCGATTGAATAAAACCAAAACGGCTGAGGCAAAGTTTTCCAATGCACGGTAAAAGCGATCACAAGGCATACAAGGGACAAAAGAAAATAAGTAAGAAAATTAACGAGCAAAGGATGATGTCCTTTTGCAGTGAGTTGCTTTTGAAAAACATTTCCCAAAGGATTGGAAACGATGCGTAGGGTAACGGCTACTGCCGTAAAAAAAGTTTCAATCAATGGGATTTGTTTTCTGGGTGCAAAATTAGGTGCGATAAGCGCGAATGAAAGTTGTGGTATCAACTTGCCAGGGAAAGCACATTCGTTTCTGAACGTACGGGCATGCCTTCTTATCTTTAAGAAAATTTCGCTGTATGGACAAGCATTTTCCGCTTCAATTTACATTGGATGATGGCATGCACGTGACCGTAAACAAAACCGGCAGCCACCTTTACGATTTTACACTGAAAACTGACAACAAGGAAGTGCGGCATTTCACGTACAACGATAGCGAAGAATTCACCGATGCAAAAGAAGCTTCGCTCGACTTCGATCAACTGAATGCCTTGCGCAAATTTTGGCTACTGACGAGGGATGAAGACTAGGCCGCTTCGTTGCTAAAGACGAATGTGTTTTTACTTAATGGCTGTTCTGCCTTCTCCTTCCAATTGCCTGACCGCATCCCCAATTTGCGGATACAAAAATTGATAACCTTGCGTCTGAATTTTTTCAGCGCTAACGGTTGCGCTTTTCAACACTTCAACACTCATTTCTCCCAAAGCGATTTTTAGAGCAACGGCCGGAACACGAACGGGGATATAAAATTTGCCTCTTTGTTTCGCCATCGTTAAAACGATCTCTTTGTTGGAAACCGGCTGTGGCGCCACGGCGTTATAAACACCGGAATAATATTCACTTTCAATAGCGGCAACGTACTGGGCTACCAAATCATCAATGTGAATCCAGCTAACGACCTGTTTGCCGCTTCCTAAAATCGTTGCCATTCCAAATTGCAGCGGCTTTTTAAATTCTGCGTAAGCACCGCCTTCGTTGCTCAACACAATTCCCGTTCGCAAAATCACAAGTCGTTTGTTCAACTGCCTTACCGGCTCTATGGCAAGCTCCCATTTTACGCAAGTCTGTCCCAAAAAATCATTGTGTGCGCCATCCGTTTCAACAAAAGGCCTTCGGTTTGGAACCTGCGAATCAGGGCCGTACCAGCCAATAGCCGAAGCACTGATAACGGCTTTTACTTTGTTAGAAATGGAGCTTAATGCTTTCACCAAAAGTTCGCCGCTCTTTACGCGGCTGTCAAGTATTTCTTTCTTTCGTTTGTCCGTCCATCTCACTTCGGCCACGTTAGCACCGGCCAAATGAACAATATAATCAGCTTCGCGAACGGCGTTTTCGTCTATCGTTCCCTCTTCAACGTTCCATTCTTTAAAATCAGGATCGTTTCCTTTTTTCTTCCGCGTAAGAATTACTGCACGATGCCCTTTGCGACGCAATTCTTTTGTCAATGCCGAACCAATCATACCAGAGCCGCCTGTAATTAAAATCGTTGCCATAGTGAAGGAACAAAGAAAAAGGAGGAATGGTTGATATGCCGCAAAATCGTTTTGGTGTAACGAAAATTGTGAAAGCGAAGCTTGTCGCTTACCTTCAAACCAAACTAAACCGCATTGCTGATGACGACAGTTCTCTCGGTTCAAAACCTTACGAAATTTTACGGCTCTATTCGTGCACTCAACGGTGTTTCGTTCGACGTTCCCAACGGAAGTGTGTTCGGCATTCTTGGTCCCAACGGCAGTGGCAAGACCACCTTGCTGGGCATTGTGATGGACATTTTAAAACCAACATCCGGCAGCTTCCAGTTTTTTGGCAAAACACCTGACGCCGATACGCGGAAGCATATTGGAACCTTGCTCGAAACGCCTAACTTTTATCATTATCTCTCCGGCGAACGCAACTTGCGCATTGCGGCCGAAATCAAACAAAAAGGCTACGACCAGATTGACGACGTACTCAAAAAAGTAAACCTTTACCAGCGCAAGGACAGCAAGTTCAGCACGTATTCGTTAGGCATGAAACAACGGCTTGCCATTGCGTCTGCGCTATTGGGAAATCCCGATGTTTTGGTCTTTGACGAACCGACGAACGGCCTTGACCCGGTTGGCATTGCGGAGATTCGCGATCTCATCCGGTTACTGGCCACCGAAGGCAAAACCATCATCATGGCCAGCCATATTTTAGACGAAGTAGAGAAGGTGTGCAGCCACGTCGCCATCATCCAAAAAGGTGACTTAAAAACGGTTGGTACGGTGACCGAAGTGCTTTCAAAGAATGCCGATCAAAACGTGGTGATTGAAATTGGTTCGGATAATCTTGAGCAGTTACTCGTTGTTGTGAAAACCTTACCAGGTGTGATCAACGCTTACGTTGAGGAAAATTTTGTTCGCGTTGTTTGTGAGCAAAGCGTAACGGCCAAAGAACTTAACCGCCTTTGTTTTGAAGCGGGCATTGTGCTGGACCGGCTCAACCTCAAACGCAAATCCCTCGAAACAACTTTCCTTGAAATCACCGGCAAAGTAAGCGACCGCTAAAAAGCCCAGTTAATAGGCTGATACGTTAATAAGTTACTATGTAATTGTTCGCACGGTTCTTAACTTATCAAATCGCATTACCTATCAACTGATTAACCAATTAACTTATCAACTAATCACCATGCTCCATCTGCTAAAAATCGAATGGCTGAAAATTAAAAACTACCGCGCCTTCTGGGTATTCGGTGTTCTGTATCTCGTTTCCATTTTCCTCATCAATTACATTGCGTGGAAAGCGCACCAACGCACCGTTGAGGCCATGCCTGCCAGCGAACAAATCCTCGGCAACCCGTTTGCGTTTCCCAAAGTGTGGCAAACCGTTGGATGGATGAGCAGTTGGCTGCTTTATTTTCCGGGCATGATCATCATCATGCTGATGGTGAACGAGTTTAATTTTAAAACGCACCGGCAAAACATCATTGACGGCTTGAGCCGCCAGCAATTCATCGGCGTAAAAATATTGCTTTGCGTCATCATGGCCGTGCTCATTACCATCATCAACGTCATCACCGGTTTTGTGTTTGGCTCGATGTCGCAGGGATCGTTTTCCTGGGAAGGATTTGAGAACATCGGCTACGTTTTTTTGCAGGCCATTGCTTACATCTTTTTTGCGCTCATGCTGGCCGTGCTTTTCCGCCGGAGCGGCCTTGCCATCATCGTTTTCATTTTGTACGGACTTATTTTTGAGTGGCTGGCGACGGCCCTGATGACCTTCAATTTTCACATGGCGCCCTATGGTTATTTCTTCCCGCTTCAGGTAACGGACGTGATGCTGCCCATTCCCTTTGGTAAAAAAGTTTTTTATCCCGACACGCCGGCTATAGGCGTGCTGATTGCGGCACTTGCGGTTTATCTTTTCGCCTACGTGTTTTTTACGCGGCGGAAATTTGTAACCGATGACTTGTAAGCAAAGCAACCAATCGCACGAAAAATCGGTCTCTAAAAGTTTTCGCGGCAATCGGCCATTCCTTGCGCCGATTGTTGTATTTTTCAAATCTGAATTGAACTGTTTTATGCAAGCAAGCCACAGCATTTTATTGGTGGAGGACGATGCAGACGACCGGTATATTATGCATCTGGCTTTCACCGAACTGACTTACACCGACCACATAAAAGTTTTTAACACAGGTGAAGAAATTTTAAGGTACCTGCACAACCTTCCCGATTCTTCGCTTTATCCGGCTTTGATTGTTTTGGATTACAACATGCCCGGCATGAACGGCGGCGAAGTGCTCATGCGCCTGAAGATGGACGACGCCCTTCGCGACATATCCATAGCAATGTACTCCACCGGCATGAGCACAATGGAATCAAAACTAAAAGCACTCGGCGCCTCTTATTGTTTTGAAAAAGGGCACCAGATTGGCGACGTGTACGCACTGGCCGAGAAACTGAAGGCCATTGTAGAAGGTGAAGAGGTGATTGAAAAAAAGTAAGAGACTTGTCGAAAGATTTTTGAATTGCCTGCAGAGTGATGCAGGCAATTTTTTTGCACCCTGCTTTTGGAATTCTATGAGGCTTTTGTTGCGTCACATCTTGTACGTTCAGCAAGTGTCTATTCGTTAAAGACTACTAACCTGAAGTTTACGTTGGCACGAACGCCAACCTGCGCAGCACTGCAGCCAGAAGTACATAAACAATGAAATCAATCCCGATAATCCTTCTCCAACCCTCTCTATCCGCGGGCATAAAAAAACCCCGCTGCGAGCAGCGGGGAACAACTAAAAACACAAGCCTATTCTGGAGTCCGGTAGTTGAAAACTACGTGGACGGCGGCTTCAATAGAAACAAACATTAATCGGGCTTCTTCCCGTCTAGAAATGTATTGATGGTGCTGATGGTCGCGTTGTTCTTGCCATCGCTTTTCACCGTGTAATTGCTGTAAAAATTCTCAACAGCCGATCTGCCCTGTTGCAAGTCCATGTTGCGGCGAATGTAGGCCGGCACGTTTTCGTACTCGTTGTTCGGGTCAGCCGCGTTCAGGTTGAACGACAGGTTGCGTAGCTTTTGCAAGCGGTCGGTTGCACGCTGCTTGTCGTCACCAGCATCGTTCACCGGCTGCTGTTCACCTGCCTTCGCTTGAGGCGTTTGTGGCGCATCGGCTGAAGGCTTTTCTTCACTTTGCGCTTCGGCTTTTATCACCAGTTTCATGTCCGACACCTCATCTTCTTTAAAAACATTTACAAGCGATGGCTTCGCGTCGTCCCGGGTATTTGCCTGCGGCGTTTCTTTCTTTGGCTCACTGTAAATATTCGAGGGCCGCGAAAGGTATCCTCCCGCTCCGGCGGCGGGTGCATTTTGCGAAGGCGCTGTTTTCTGTCCGCCCAAAATATTTTGGCGCAGGGCTTCAAACTTGTCTTCGAGCGCCTGCTTTTTGCGTTCCATTTCCACGCGTTCTTTTTCGCGTTCGGCCGCGGCAGTGTCCTCTTCGTCGGTTACAAACCTGAGTTGAATCGCCGGTGCAGGTGCTTCTTCTTTCGGCTCTTCTTCTTTTGTTGCCGTTCCGTCAAGGGAGAAAAGTTCGCGGGGTCCCTGCGGCTCTTCTTCTTCCTTAAAACTCAACTGCGGCATCGGTATGTCAGTAATGTTTTCTTCTTCGTCCACCAGCGTCGGCGCAAGCACATCCTCAGTTTTTTCTTCAATAACCGGTGCCGCTCTGGGGGCTTCTTTTTCCCCAAGCGTCATCACAATTTTTTCCTCCTGTGGCTGATGCTTGATGGCTACTTTTTTCACAAACGGATCTTTGTGCTCAAAACCGGTGGCGATGAGGGTGATGCCGATCTTTTCGCCCAGCGAATTGTCGTAACCCAGCCCCAAAATCACGTCGGTGTTCTCGCCCGCCTGGCTCAACAAATGCGTTTGAATGATCTCTACTTCGTCCATCGTGAACTCGTGTTCGCCCTCTGCAGAATTGATGTTGATGAGAATCCACTTGGCACCACGAATGTCGTTGTCGTTCAGCAGCGGTGAGTTCAATGCATCTTCAATAGCACGTTGCGCACGGTCTTCGCCCTCGCAGGCTGCGTTGCCTAAAATGGCCACACCACCGTTCTTCATCACCGTGCACACGTCGGCAAAGTCAACGTTGATTTGGCCTGTACTGTTAATAACGTCGGTGATGCATTTCGCGGCCGTCGCCAATACGTTGTCGGCTTTTGCGAAAGCGTCGCGCATTTTCAGGTTGCCAAATTGATGGCGCAGTTTGTCGTTGCTGATCACCAACAGTGTGTCAACGTACTGCTTTAAGTTCTTGATGCCTTCTTCGGCCTGCATCTGGCGCTTGCGGCCTTCGTACGAAAACGGGGTCGTAACGATGCCGACGGTTAGGATACCGAGATCTTTGCAAATTTTGGAAATGATGGGCGCACCGCCGGTTCCCGTACCGCCGCCCATACCGGCCGTAACGAAGGCCATCTTGGTGTTTACTTCCAAAATGCGTTTGATTTCTTCCAGGCTTTCTTCGGTTGCCTGGCGGCCAATGTCGGGATTGGCGCCGGCGCCAAGTCCTTGCGTAAGGTGGGGCCCAAGCTGCACTTTGTTAGGCACGGTGCTTTGCGTAATGGACTGTGCGTCGGTGTTGCAAATGATAAAGTTTACGCCTTCAATGTTTTGGCTGTACATGTGGTTGACGGCGTTGCTTCCGCCGCCGCCAATGCCGATCACTTTTATTATGGATGACTTTTCTTTGGGCAAATCAAAATGGATCATAAAATCGTTTTTTGTGTCGTCGCCTACAGCAACGACGGTTGAGAATTGTTTTGGGTGGAAGGACTGGGCTTGCTTGAGAATTATGAGTTATGAGTTAGAAATTATGAGTTGGTTTCAACATTCATAATTCATCATTCTAAACTCATAATTAATTACAGTTTCTCGTCTTCGTCTTCTTTAAACATTTCAATCAAACTGTTTTTGAATTTGGGCCAGAAATTCGTTAAACCCCTACTGCGGGCGGGTTTCATTGCACTGCCGTTCGCATCTACCAAAACCGATTCCTCGTGTATGATTTCCTGCTTCAAACCTTCGGGCACTTCCACTCTTTTATAAGTAGAATTAAACTGCTTGCGGTCATGCTCAAAATCATCATAGCCTTTTAAGATCAAACCCAAACAAGTGGCGTACGTTGGCTTGGCCAATTCGTCAATGTGGTTGGGTGCAAGATGCTCGTTGGGCAAGCCAATGCGTGCATTTAAACCCGTTGCGTATTCTGTCAATTGAATCAGGTGTTTCAACTGTGAGCCTCCACCTGTAAGAATGATGCCACCATTTAAATTTTTATTGTCTAATCCAACCTGTTTTAAATGGTAGGTCACAAAATCCAGGATTTCGCTCATGCGTGCCTGAATGATGTGCGCCAGATTTTTTACGCTGATTTCTTTGGCCGGCATGCCGCGCAGACCCGGAATGGTAATGTAGGCATTGGTCTTTGCTTCGTTGGCCAGCGCACTGCCGAACTGCACCTTCATTTGCTCTGCCTGAGTTTTTAAAACGCCCAGCCCTGTCTTGATATCATTGGTGATATTTTCTCCCGCAAACGGAATCACGGCTGTGTGTTTTAAAATCCCTTCATAGAAGATGGCAAGGTCGGTAGTGCCGCCGCCAATGTCCACAATGGCCACACCGGCTTCCAGGTCTTCTTCGGCCATTACGGCCGCCGCAGAAGCCAGTGGTTGCAACACCAGGTCCTTCGTTACCAGGTCCGATTTTTCCACCGAACGCTTGATGTTGCGGATAGCATTTTTGTCGCCGGTGATGATGTGAAAATTGGCGCCCACTTTTACGCCACTGTAGCCGATGGGGTCCTGAATGTTTTGAAAATTGTCAACGGTAAATTCCTGCGGAATTACGTCAATGATCTGGTCGCCGGCCGGAATGTACGTCTTGTACTGGTCGGCGATCAGTTGGTCAATCTCGCGTTGCGAAATTTCGTTTTCCGTTTCCTGCCGTACAATGTCGCCGCGGGTTTGCAAGCTCTTGATGTGATGCCCTGCAATGCCCACGTAAACTTCGTTGATTACCAAACTTGGGTTCGACGAATAGCAGGCTTCCAGCGCCTGCTTAATGGCCTTAATGGTTTCGTCAATGTTGAGGACTTGCCCGTGTTTCACGCCGTTGGAATTAGCGCGGCCAAATCCCAAAATCTCCAGCTTGTCGAACTCGTTCTTTCGTCCGGCAATCACGGCAATTTTGGTGGTTCCAATGTCAAGCCCCACAATAATTGGTTGCTCGTTGTTCATATTGTTGTTTTTAGTTGTTGCTCACGGATTACAAGGAAAAACGAATTGCACGGATTGGATGAACACTCTTCTTCCGTTTTCCTTTTTGTGGTTGCGCCTTTGCATAACCAATATTTTTTTGTACTGAGCAACAGTGCTGCTATTAAGCTTCTGTTGCGTCGCACACTTCAACGTTCGTCCCGCTATTCGGCAAGACCGCCCATTCCGGCTTGCACATTCGCTTCGGCTGGCGAGGCTTTGTGCGCCAGTAGCTTCTCCCTATTGGAAAAGCGTGAATGCGCTTAACGAGTAAACTAATACTCGTTCCTGCTTTTTGCCGGCATAACTGCCTTTGGCTTTAGCGTTTGTTTCTTAATCGGCTTTTTCGGTGGCTTTTGAGGACTGGGTTTCTGGATTTGGTTTTTCGCTGGATTGGATTTTTGTTGCCCTGGTCTATCAGCAGTTGATGGATTGTTCTCAGTCGTTGTTGGCTCTAACGGCGGTTCGGTCAACGAATCGTTTATTGTTGTTGGTTGCGCCTTTACCCACGGTATGGCAGGCAACGCATCATCCGGTTCTTCTTCCGCTGCTTTACGCTTCATCAGTTCTTCAATGTTCTTCTGCAGTTGAATGGAATCAACAACCGAGGTCGGTCCTTTGCGAACCGCAACAACCTGGCCTTCAAACTGCACGTCAAGCGTACTGTATTTTGCAAGGCCCGCTTTGGGCAGGACCTGCTTGTAAAAAATCATCAGGTTGTTCAGCTTCTTTTCCACGTCTTCGCCGTAACCGAGTTTGATGATGTGGCTTCCAATCACAGGCACCAGCTCAAACTTTCGTTCGGGTGTAATGTCTATCTGCCCTATTTGCGCATTCCAGAACGAATCCTTCACAATTGCCGCAACCACGTCTTTCAAACCCCGCAGTGTTATGCTGTCTTTCGCGTTAAACCTTTTATCGCTTGTGAAGCCCGTAACCACCGGTAGCCTGACGCTGTAGGTCTCCAGCAAGGGCAATTGAAAACCCGAACTGTCAATGTAAAACGAAGCGCCGGCCGTATTGAATACTCTTGCTATCGGTTGTCGTTCCCAAACCGAAACGTGCAGCACGTCTTTCGTGTCTAAATAAATTTCAGCATCGCGTATCCACGGATTTGCTTCCAGGGTTCTTTCCAGCGCACCCAGGTTCAGGTCGCCAAAATGTTTGTTTACAACTGGCCCCTTTGCCGTGTGCTCGATTGTTTTCAACACGTCGCCTTTCTGCACATAAAGCGTTTCTCCGTCGCCGTTAATAGAAACCGTTACACCCTTGCAGGTACGTGATTTTGTTTTGCCATTGGCCGCAATGACCAGCGTGGCAATACCACCCAGCACCGCAATCCACGCAGCGAAGAAAAGAATACGATATATGGGTCGTTTAAACTTCAATCGTTTTTTATTTAGAAGTTGATTGGTTGATAAGTTGACAGGTGCTTGGCTGCGTCAACGTACTTTTCAACGAATCAACTTATCAACCAATCAACATTTCCTTCACCGGTTTCACCAATGCATCAATGTCACCCGCGCCGGCCATCACCATCACTTCACCAAATTCCTTGTTCAATTCTTTTGCGTGCTGTTTCATCCACGCTAAAAATTCTTCTTTCGATAAGACTTGCTTATCATCCCGTTCCACGCCTTTCAAAATCATTTCGCTGCTCACGCCTTCAACGGGCAGTTCCCTGGCCGGATAAATGGGCAAAAGAATTACCCGGTCGGCAATGGACAATGCGTCGGCAAAGCCACCGGCCAGGTCGCGGGTTCTGCTGAATAAATGCGGTTGGAAAATGATCGTCACCACACGCTGCGGGAACAAGCTTCGAACACTCGTGAGCAAAGCTCTCAACTCCTCGGGATGATGCGCATAATCATCGACCAACACGGGTTGCACGTAGGCGCCTTCGCTGAATTTTTTCGGTGGAATCACGTACTCAAACCTTCGGTGCACGCCTTTAAATGCCGCAAGGGCCGCTTTAACTTTTTCGTCGTCAATTTTTAACGACGAAGCCACCGCAACCGCAGCCACAGCATTCTCCACGTTGTGCATGCCGCCGATCCGCAACTCGCAATTTGAAAGAACTTTATCTTTTAGCTGAACATCGAAACGATAACCGCCTTCTTCTATTTTTATTCGGGCCGCAAATATATCGGCTGCATCGTTCTGAAGACTGTATGTCCAGCGTTTTTTTACCGTTGTTTCTTTTAATCGCTTTAAACCAAATTTACCGATGAGCAGGCCGCCTTCTTTTACCTTGTTGGCAAACTGCACAAACGCATCCTGCACCGCTTCCTCATCACCATAAATATCCAGGTGATCAGCATCCATAGCCGTAATTACCGCTACGTCCGGACTCAACTTCAAAAAGCTACGGTCGTATTCGTCGGCTTCAATCACACACACGTTGTTGTCGCTGCTCCAAAAGTTTGTGTCGTAGTTAGACGCAATACCGCCGAGGAATGCGTTGCAACCATAACCGCTGTGCCGCAGGATGTGTGCAACCATTGTTGTGATGGTTGTTTTGCCGTGCGTGCCACCGATACAGATGTTAAAAGAACTTTCGCTGATGGCTCCTAACACGTCGCTGCGTTTGACAACGTTGTAACCGTTCGTTTGATAATAAACCAACTCTTTGTGGTCTTTTGGAACGGCCGGCGTGTACACCACCAAAGCAACGTCTTTCGGAACGGCTGCCACGTCTTCTGTGTAATGAATCTCCGCCCCTTCTGCACGAAGTGCTTTTGTCAGCGCTGTTTCCGTTTTGTCGTAACCACTAACCTTAATCCCTTTTGAAAGGAAGTAACGGGCAAGGGCACTCATGCCGATGCCGCCGATGCCAATGAAATAAACCCTCCGCGAAGGAGAATCCAGTATTTCCTGTATGTTCACCGTAGGGTTCATCCGGCAGTTAGTTCCTTAGTTTATTGTTTTCAAAATTTCGTCTGCAATTTTTTTGTCTGCATCGGTTACCGCCAATGCAGAGATGTTTTCTTTCAACTTGGTTTGCTTTGTTTCATCATTTGCCAACGCAATGATGGTTGATACGACTTTCTCCTTTGCTTCGCTATCCTTCACCATTAATGCGGCATCTTTTTTCACAAGGTTTTGTGCGTTCACCGTTTGGTGGTCTTCGGCAGCAAACGGATAGGGCACGAACAAAACGGGCTTTCTCACCACGCACAATTCGGCGATTGCCATCGCCCCGGCTCTTGAGACAACAATATCCGCTGCTGCATAGGCATATTGCATTTCTTTTATGAAATCGCTAACCCAAACATTTTCTTTTTTCGCGGCCGCATCCTCCCATCTCTGTGCGCCGGTCTTGCCGGTTTGCCAAATCAGTTGCAGGCCTGCGTTCGTTAATTCAATCAAACCGTTTTCAATGGCTTCGTTGATGGACCGCGCACCCAAACTCCCTCCCACAATTAACACCGTTTTCTTTCCCGGCTGTAAATTAAAAAAGCGCAAGGCTTCTTCTTTTGCAACGGTCGCAACGTTCACAATGTCGGGCCGCACAGGGTTGCCCGTAATCATAATTTTTTCTTGCGGAAAGAATTGCTGCATGTTATCGCTTGCCACAAACACCTTTGTTGCCTTTTTCCCCAAGAGCATGTTTGACTTTCCCGCGAACGAATTTGATTCGTGAACGAAGGAAGGAATGCCCTTTGCCTGCGCAAAACGCAAAACCGGAAAGGATGAATAACCACCCACGCCAATCACGGCATTGGGTACAAACTTTTTAAAGATGCGGCGCACCTGCAAAAAGCTTTTCACCAGCTTGGCCGGCAGACTTATGTTTTTTATCAAAGAGCTTCGGTTAAAACCCGCAATGTCTAATCCTTCTATTTTGTATCCCGCTTGCGGCACTTTCTCCATCTCCATTTTCCCCTTTGCTCCGACAAACAAAATTTCAACTGTATTGTCTGCTTTTTTCAACGCATTGGCAATGGCAATTGCAGGGAAAATGTGCCCGCCTGTTCCACCGCCTGCTATGATGATTCGTTTTGCCATTCGTTACATTACCTTCTATTCATTTTCGGTGGACGTGCCAAGGGCTGTCCCTACGCAAGTGCTGGTTTTGCCGCTGTTGATTCTTCTACTTCTTCGTCTTCCTCGTCATATTCTTCTTCGTCTATTTCGTCGTACTCTTTGTTTGCTTCCGCTGCTTCCTGCGCTTTCTTCCCTTCAAGGCCTTCAACGTTGCGGGCTACACTTAAAATAATGCCAATAGACAAACACGTAAACAAAAAACTACTACCGCCCATGCTCACAAGCGGAAGCGTAACACCGGTAACGGGAAAGAGATTCACGTTCACCGCCATGTTGGCCATGGCCTGAATGACCAACGTAAAGCTTAATCCCAATGCAAGGAAGGCACCGAATGCGTAGGGACATTTTTTAAACAACCGTATGCTTCGAAACAAAAACACGAGGTAAATAAAGATGATAAACGCACCGCCAAGCAAACCGTATTCTTCAATCAGCGTGGCATAGATGTAATCATTGTAAGCCTGTGGCAAAAAATTTCTTGCTTCGCCATTGCCGGGGCCTTTACCCAACACACCGCCGCGTGCAATGGCAATCTTTGCCTGGTTTACCTGGTAATGATCGTCGTCGTTGGCGCCTTCTTTCGAACCGTACATAAAGTTTTCCACGCGGCCGATCCAGGTGTCCACGCGGGCAAAAAGACGCGAAGATTTTTCTTTCTTTTTTGTTGTGGCCACTTCATCTTCCGCATCACCGGATTTGTGCTTGATAACCGCTGCCATAATTAAAAAGCTCACGGGAATTAACGCACAACCAATCGTCAATAGAATATGCTTCATGCTTACCCTTCCGATGAACATGAGCAACATGCAGCTTGCACCCAGCAACAAAGCCGTGGACAGATTGGCCGGCGCAATCAACATGCACACAACCGCAACGGGAATGATGACAGGAAGAAATCCTTTTTTAAAATCCTTGATCTTGTTCTGCTTGCGGCTAAGCATTCTTGCCAAAAACATGAAAAGCGCAAGCTTTGCCAAATCGGAAGTCTGCATTGTCATGTTGATGATGGGCAGGCGAATCCAGCGGCTTCCTTCGTTCATGCGCACGCCAAAGAACAGCGTGTAAAAAAGCAAAGGAATAGACAAGAGCAAAAGAATCTTGGCAACTTTGGAGTAGATGGTGTAATTAACCCGGTGGGCAAAATAGATGATGACAAAACCAATGGCAATGAACGCAATTTGCTTGAAAAGATAAACTTCCGTATTGCCTTTGTAGTTTTTATAGGCCAACGAACCGGTAGCACTGTACACCACCAGCAAGGACACAAGTCCAAGTAACAACACCAAGGCCCAAATCACCTTGTCGCCGCTGGTTTTTTGCAGCAGCGCCTTGGTCTTTATGTTTTGCGCCAGGTCAGAAAATTTTATGTCTTGTGGTTCGGTCATTGTTTTTACAGTTGGAGTTTTTCAAGGTATAGCAACGATAGTGGTTGGCTGTTGTTCGTTGATTGTTGGTCGTCTTTGGCCAACGGTCAATATCCAACGATCAACTATAAATTTTTCACCGCTTCTTTAAACTGCTTCCCGCGATCTTCGTAATTGCTGAACAAATCAAACGACGCGCAGGCCGGACTTAACAACACCACATCGCCTGGAGCAGCAACCTGAAACGCAGCCTGTACCGCGTTTTCTGCACTGCCGGTGTCAACCAATCTCGTAATACCATCAAACGCAGCATGAATCTTTGAATTGTCCACACCCATGCAAACAATGGCTTTTACTTTCTCTTTTACCAAGTCTTCAATGAGAGTGTAGTCGTTGCCTTTATCCACACCACCCAAGATCAAAATCGTTGGCTTGGTCATACTTTCCAACGCATACCAGGTTGAATTCACGTTGGTAGCCTTGCTGTCGTTAATAAATTCCACTCCCCGCACCGTGGCCACCGGCTCCATCCGGTGCTCCAGGTTTTCGAAGGTTTGCACCGCTTCCCGGATTTTGTTTTTCCGGATATCCATCGTTGCTCCCGCTACACTTGCTGCCATGGTGTTGTATTGGTTGTGTTTTCCTTTTAACGCAAAATCATAAACGCTCATGCTCTGCTCTTCCGAGCCGGTTTTGACGTGCATTTCGTCGTTCTGAATGTAGCCACCTTGGTTAACCTTCTGCTTCATACTCATTGGTAATTGAATTGAGTGAATGGGGTTTCGTTCCATGTATTGGATGATGACATCATCATCCAGGTTATAAATAAAATAATCGCCTGATGTCTGGTTCATCGCAATGCGAAACTTGCTGCGGATGTAGTTTTCAAACCTGTAATCGTACCGATCCAGATGATCTTCCGTGATATTAAGGAGCACGGCCACATCGGGACGAAACCTTACAATGTCATCCAACTGGAACGAGCTAATTTCCGCTACGTACAAAGGCTTTGGGTCTTCGGCCACTTGTTTGGCAAACGAATAACCAATGTTGCCAACCAGCGCGCAATCCAAGGCCGCCGTTTTGCAGATGTGATAGATAAGCGACGTTGTCGTTGACTTTCCGTTGCTTCCGGTGATGGCGATGATCTTGCTTTCGCCCTTGTGCCGGTACGCCAATTCAATTTCGCTGATGACAGAAACGCCTTTCGCCCTTAACTTTTTCACCCACGCATTTTTTTCGGGAATGCCCGGGCTTTTCACCACTTCATCGGCGTTCAGCAACTCATCTTCGTTCACTCCACCTTCTAAAAAAAGCACACCTGCTTTTTGCAATTCGCTGCGATAACCTTCTTTCAAAGAGCTTTCATCCATTAACGTCACGTCGTAGTCTTTCTTCTTCGCCAACACCGCCGCACCTACGCCGCTTTCGCCACCGCCAAGTATCACGAGTTTGCGCTTCATGCAGTAGCTTTCGGTTGACAGTTGACTGTTGTCCGTTGTCCGCTCGACAGGTTAGGTTGGTTTTTCAAAAGCATCGTCATTTCCGTTGTTTGTTGTTGGTTCATCATTAGGACCTTACTGGTATGGTTTTTCCTGTCTATCTTATTTTTAAGGTTACAATCGAAACAACAGCACACAGAATGGTAACGATCCAAAACCGTGTGACAATCTTCGCTTCAGGGTAACCTTTCTTTTGATAATGGTGATGCAAGGGACTCATTAAAAAAATCCGCCGGCCTTCACCGTATTTTTTCTTCGTGTATTTGAAATACGATACCTGCAGCGTTACGCTCAATGTTTCTACAAAGAACACAGCGCAAATCAGCGGTATCAACAATTCTTTGTGAACGATAAATGCAAGGGCCGCAATGATGCCGCCAAGTGTTAAACTTCCCGTATCGCCCATGAAAACCTGCGCCGGGTAAGAGTTGTACCACAAGAAGCCGATGCAGGCGCCCACCAACGCACCGATGAAAATGGAAAGCTCGGCAAGGTTGGGGATGTACATGATGTTGAGATAATCGGCAATTAATAAACTGCCGCTGGCATAAGCAAAAATGCCGAAGGCGCCGCAGATAACGGCCGACGTTCCCGTTGCCAAACCGTCTAACCCATCGGTCAGGTTTGCACCGTTGGACACAGCCGTTACAATAAAAATGGTTACGAGAATATAGAGTATCCAGGTATAATCGCTCCAGGCCGCCGGCAATAATCTTGCGTAGTTAAACTCGTGGTTTTTTACAAAAGGAATGGTGGTAACGAAAGATTTTGCTTCCACAAACACTCTCTTCTTTCCGTTAATGATGACAACCTTGAATGGTCCTTTGTAAGTTGAATCCGATGCCTTGGCAACGATGCCTTTGTCGGCGCCTACATACTCACGCCAAATCTTTACGTTCTGGTTGAAATAGAGAGTTGCGCCTACCACGATGCCCAACATTACTTGTCCAAATATTTTGAACTTGCCAGCCAAACCATCGCTGTCGCTTTTTTTGTAGGCAATTCCTTTTTGCTGTGCAATGCGCTTTGCCCGAATCTTTAAATAGTCATCCAAAAAGCCGATGGCGCCCATCCACACCGTGCAGAAAATCATCAGTCGGATGTACACCTTTGTCAGATCGGCAAGTAACAAGGTAGGAATGAGAATAGCGGCAATGATGATCAGCCCGCCCATGGTTGGCGTGCCCTTCTTTTGTTGTTCGCCCTGCAGGCCCAGTTCACGCACCGACTCGCCCATTTGCTTGCGCTGCAAAAGCCGGATGATATTTTTGCCGTAAATGGTGGTGATGAAAAGCGACAACAACACTGCTATCAATATCCGGAAGGTGATAAAGCGAAACAGTTCGCTTCCGGGGAAGCGGATGTTGTTTGCTCTTAACCATTCAAAAAGATGATACAGCATTTTTGTTTTGCTTTCAGTTATCAGTTGTCAGCCATCAGCTCTGAAAGCTGAAGGCCGATAGCTGACGGCTACTTATTTAATAATTCAAACATTTCCTGCACCACTTCTTTGTCGTCGAAGTGATGCTTTACACCGTTTATCTCCTGATATTTTTCGTGTCCTTTACCCGCCACCAAAACAATGTCTTCCGGCTGCGCCATGGAGATGGCAGTTTTAATCGCTTGCTTTCTGTCGGCAATGGCAATGTATTTCCGCTTGGCAGAAACCGGCAAACCCGTTTCCATGTCATTCAGTATTTCCATCGGGTCTTCGCTGCGCGGATTGTCGCTGGTGAAGATGACTTTGTCGCTGTGTTCGCAAGCCACTTCGCCCATTACCGGACGTTTTGTTTTGTCCCTATCGCCACCGCAACCCACAACGGTTATCACCTGTTCGTTTCCTTGTCTTAATTTTTTTATGGTCGCCAATACGTTAATCAACGCATCCGGGGTGTGTGCATAATCAACAATGGCAATGACTTTTTCTTTTGGCGAAACCGTGTAGTCAAACCGTCCTTCTGCACCGGTTGTATTGCTCAAGCATTGCAGCACTTCCTGCTTGTCTTGCCCAAGTGAAACGGCCGCCCCGTAAACCGCCAGAAGATTGTAGGCGTTGAATTCACCAATCAACCGGAAATGAACTTCCTGGTCGTTGATGGTCATTACCAAACCCGAGAGGCCGTTCTCCAAAATCTTTCCTTTGAAATCGGCCATCGAACGCAGGCTGTACGAAAGCTTTTTTGCCGCCGTGTTTTGCAACATCACCAGGCCGCGTTTGTCGTCTATATTGGTGATGGCAAAGGCCGAAGAAGAAAGGCCGTCAAAGAAAGCCTTCTTCGCCTTGATGTATTCGTCAAAGGTTTTGTGATAATCAAGATGATCGTGGGTAATGTTACTGAATAGGGCGCCAACAAATTCCAATCCTGCAATTCTTCTTTGATGCACGGCGTGTGAACTCACCTCCATAAAAGCGTATTCGCAACCTTCGTCTACCATTTGCTTCAACAAAGCATTCAAACTGATTGCATCCGGCGTTGTATGAGTAGAAGGAATGATCTTTCCGTTGATGATGTTTTCTACTGTGCTAACCAACCCACATTGATAGCCGAGACAAATGAACAGTTTATACAGAAGCGTTGCAATGGTTGTTTTACCGTTCGTTCCGGTTACACCAACGAGCTTTAATTTTTGCGAAGGCTGCCCGTAAAAATTGTGTGCGAGAATGCCAGCCGCTTCCGCAGTGCTTTCGGTTTGCACGTAGGTCACACCTTCCTTTTGCTGCGAAGGCAACTCTTCGCAAACAACGGCAATCGCACCAAGCTCAATGGCTTTATCAATAAACTTGTGACCGTCAATTGCCACACCTTTTACTGCCACAAATACGCTGCGGTTTGATGCTTTACGGGAATCAATCTGCACACCGCTCACTACGACATCGGTTGAACCCGATACAGCCTTTAAAGGCACCTTATACAATATATCAGCAAGCGTCTTCACTTAGTTTAATAAAATGGTTACGGTTGTATTTTTCTTTAACGGTGTTCCAGGCAATATGTCTTGCGCCTCTACTTTGCCTTTGCCTTTTACGGTCACTTTTATGTTGCGGCTTTCCAACACGTACAAGGCATCACGCAAGGTCATGTGGCGCACATCAGGCATCACGGCTTTTGTTTCCAAAACGGTTTTGGCAACTGGCTTATAATTATATGGATACAATTGCCCAAGCGATGTTCCTTTGTCCATCGAATCCACGTATCGGATGCTTAACTGTTGCAACACTTTCTGCATATCGTCTTTACTGCCGGCATAGATGTACGATGAGCTATCCGGCACCACGGTAACCACTCCAATATTTTTATCCCGCATGTATTGCGAGTAAACGCCGGTTACAATTTCTTTAAACACCGGCGCTGCCAATTGTCCACCAAAGTGAATGGGTGCGTGGGGCTTGGTTTTGATTACCACGACGCAAGTATATTGTGGGTTATCAGCGGGGAAATAACCAACAAAAGAGGCTTGATAAATGCCGTCTTCGTAACCCACATCACCGCCGGCTACGTGCGCCGTACCGGTTTTGCCGGCAACGGGAATCGGAAAATTTTTAAACACAGGTGCGCCGGTTCCAATGGAAACAACGGCTTCCATGCTGCTTTTTGCCGCGGCAATTACTTCGGGTTTGCAAAGCTTTTCGTCAAGCACTGTCGGCTCGAATTCTTTTACGGTGACGCCGTTGTCTTTAATACTGTTCACCAAATAAGGCTTCATCATCTTACCGTCGTTGGCAATGGCGTTGTAAAGCATCAACGTGTGCAGCGGGCTTACCTGCAAGGCATAACCAAAGGCCGCAGTCACCATCGCGTGAAGACCTTCTTTGTTGCGTTTGATGCGCGGCAATAAAGGCGGTGTTTCTCCTAAAAGATCAATGCCTGTTTTTTTATCGAGATGAAATTTTTGAAGATAGCTTTTGTAAACATCGGGCTTGTCGGCAAAGGCTTTGTAAGCCAGTTTTGCAAAGCCCACATTTGAACTGTGCGCAAAACATTCGCGAACGGTCAGCAAAGGTTTTGGCGCTCTTTCTGCGTCGTTCACGTTTCTCACACCAACGTATTCATGCCCCGCAGAACCTACTTCCACCATGTCGTCAATCTTGCTGGAACCGTGATCAAGAACCGCCAACAGCGTTGCCAGTTTGATGGTAGAACCCGGCTCTGTTGTTTGCAGCGCATAGTTCATCGTTTCGCTGTAACCGGTATCCTTTTTTTGGCGGCCAAGATTGGCGATGGCTTTGATCTTACCTGTTTTTGTTTCCATCACGATAGCCGTGCCGTGTTCCGAACCGCTTTGCTGCATCATCTTCATCAAGGCCGACTCCACCATGTCTTGCATGTGAATGTCAAGCGTAGTGTAAACGTCTTTGCCGTTCTCGGGTTCTATCTGGTAACCTTCAACGGGGATGGGCGCACCGCCGGCAATGTAACGCACAAGTTGCTTACCGGTTTGCCCCTGTAACATATTGTCGTAAGTGCGTTCAATGCCCACGTTCTGTGCGTTCTCCCGTGCAAGCCCAATGGTGCGGCGTGCAAGCAAACCAAAGGGGTTTAAACGCTTGCTGTGTTCTTCTGCAATCACACCGCTTTTGTTACGGCCCAATCGAACGAGCGGGAAGCTTCTAAACTTTTTGTATTGCTCAAACGTGAGACCCTTGTGCAGAAGATAATAACGGTTTTCGTCCTGGTAACCTTGCTTTAGTTCTTTGCGATAAGCAGAAACGGGTTTGTCACCAAACAGGTTGGCAAGAGAAATAGAAAGTGAATCCAGGTTTTCGCGAAAGCGCTTGCCGTTTTTCTCATGCAGACCTTCCGCGCCAAAATCAATATAAATATCAAAGAAAGGAATCGAGGTGCTGAGCATCTGGCCGTCTTCACTGAAGATAGTACCGCGTTCGGCATCAAGCGCAATGTACTTCTGGTGCATGCTGTCGGAAAGACTGCGCCAGTGATCTCCCTGCACGTTTTGAATGTAAGCCGCACGACCCAACACAAAGAGGCTGAACACCACCATACCAATGAAGCTTAAGTAAGCCCGCCACAATATGTCTTTTTTGATTTCCACGTTCTGCTTTGCGTTAGGTCGTTTGTTGGTTTTGTATCTACATTCTTGTTTGCCTACTCTTTTGTACTGTCAACCAATATCACCGGTTCCGTTGTCAGTTCTTTTAAGCCCAAAGGCTTTACGGTTTCTACCATCTCGCTTTGCCGGCTGCGCAACAGCACATCGCCGGTTACGGATTTGTATTCGCCCTGCAGGTCTTTCAGTTCGCTGCTGGCTTTGCCAATGTGTCGAATGGTTTTATCGGCGTTGTGCCCGTTATAGATGTACACCACTGCCAGCAAAGCCAGAAAAAGAAAAAACGGAATCTGCTTTACGATGGACTGATAGTTCAGCCACCGGTTCCATTTGTATTTTCTTTTCTTCGCTTGTTCCATACATTTATTTGTTTCACATTTTCTCCGCTACCCGAAGCTTGGCACTTCTTGCCCGCGGATTCAATCGCACTTCACTTTCCGAAGCCACAATGGGCTTTTTGTTTATTTTTTTTAAATGCCTTGTTATCTCTACCGAAACGAAAGGATTTTCTTCTTCGGTAACGAAGGTTTCGCGTTGAAAAAAAGTCTTCACCAACCGGTCTTCTATCGAATGGAAGGTGATGACTGCCGCACGTCCGCCCTTTTTCAACACGTTAGGTAATTGCTGCAACATTTCTTTCAGTGCGGGCACTTCTTCGTTAACCTCCATGCGCAAGGCTTGATAGACCTGCGCAAAATATTTATTGGGATTGCCTTTCACCGCGCTGAACACCGCATCTCTGAAAGCTTCGCTGCTTTGAAAAGGTGCAGTCTTTCGCTTTTCGACAATCAGCTTCGCCAATGTTTTTGAATTCGTCACTTCGCCGTATTGTTCAAAGAGCTTGTGCAATTCCGCTTCGCTGTAATTGTTCAGAACATCGGCTGCCGTTTTCTCG
The DNA here is from genome assembly GCF_007970805.1 of Flavisolibacter ginsenosidimutans. Taxonomy (GTDB): domain Bacteria; phylum Bacteroidota; class Bacteroidia; order Chitinophagales; family Chitinophagaceae; genus Flavisolibacter; species Flavisolibacter ginsenosidimutans. The sequence continues at coordinate 2,212,994 of NZ_CP042433.1, forward strand.
CCGCGTTGGTCCATGCGCATATCAAGCGATGCATCGAAGCGAATGGAAAAGCCGCGGCTCCTTTCGTCAAACTGGTAACTGCTAACGCCCAGGTCAGCCAACACTCCGTCCACTTCATTTATGCCGTTCAAGCGCAAAAAACGTTGCAAGTGCCGGAAGTTGTGCGGAACAAAAACAACCCGCTCGTCGTCGGGTAAATTTTGTTTGGCGTCAGCATCCTGGTCAAAAGCAACCAGCTTTCCATTCTTGTTTAATTTTTGAAGAATGGCTTTTGAATGCCCGCCGCCGCCGAAGGTGCAATCAACGTAAACACCCGCCGGCTTAACGGCGAGGTATTCGATGACTTCGTTCAGCAAAACGGGAACGTGGTAAGATGTCTCGTTTCTTTCTTCCATCTTACTTCGATTCCCCTCCCATTACTTTTTGCGCCAGCGCACTAAACTGGGTTGGCGAATAATTCTCAAAGAACTGTTGGTAAGCATCCTTCGACCAGATTTCGATCTTGTCAACCGATGATGAGAGCACCGCGTCTTTTATCAAACCCGCATATTCTTTCAGGTTCGGCGGCAACAGCAGGCGACCCGCAGAATCTATCTCCACTTCCGTTGCACCGTTCAAAAAATAGCGAACGAAATTTCTCACCTCCGGATCAAACTGGTTCAACGAACTAATCTTTTCAAACACAGGCTCCCAGGCTTGTTTGGTGTAAAGGCTCAGGCATTTTTCAAAGCCACGGTTGATGACGAAGTGCGTATTTTCGCCCTCCGGCAATTGCTTTTTCAAGCCTGCTGGAAGCAGAAAGCGACCCTTAGCGTCCAACGTAACTTCGAATTCGCCGAGAAAGCCTGCCATGGAAGATTTGGGAAAAGTGTTTAAAGATTCGACACAAAATAACACTTTTTACCACTTTCGTTACGCGATTTCGTGCGGTATAGTTTTCCACGTTGCGCAAAAAGATGAAAGCCGTTTATTTCACTGTGTTTCACGCAAAAAATTGGTTCAGCGAAAGATTTTCGCTGTGCATTGCATGTGAATAACTGTGGATAAACTCAGAGTAATCCACAACTAATTCTTGAACTCTTGCTGTTGTTAGCCGTATTATGATAAACGCTGAAAAAATTCTGATAGAAGACTACACGTATAACCTTCCAAACGAACGCATCTCCGCGTATCCGTTACCAAAAAGAGACGACTCAAAGCTGTTGGTGTACAAAAGTGGGAAGATCACCCATGACCGCTTCTACAACCTGCCGCAACAACTTCCTCCCAACAGCTTATTAATATTGAACAATACCAAAGTCATTGAAGCACGGCTGCTTTTTAAAAAGCAAAGCGGCGGTGTGATTGAAATTTTTTGCCTGGAACCGCACTTGCAAAGCATGGAAAACGCTTTGCAGCAGCAAGGCTCGTGCAAATGGCAATGCCTCATTGGTGGCGCTTCAAAATGGAAACCGGGGCAGGTACTTGAGAAGAGCCTGAGCGTTGAGGACAAAAAGGTAATTCTTCAGGCAAGATATTTAGGCAAGGTTGAGGACAGTTTTATCATTCAGTTTGACTGGCAGCCCGAAGATTTTCATTTTGTACAAGTTCTGCACGCTGCCGGGGCCATTCCACTACCGCCTTATATTAAAAGAGGTGCTGAGGAAATAGATGCTGCCCGCTATCAAACCATCTTTGGCAAATACGAAGGCTCGGTTGCCGCACCAACTGCGGCTTTGCATTTTACCGATGCCGTGTTTGAAGCCTTGCGTAAAAAAAATATGCAAACCGAATTCGTTACGCTGAACGTCGGCGCAGGAACCTTTAAGCCGGTCAAGTCAAGTGCTATTGCCGACCACCAAATGCACGGCGAAGATTTTACGGTAGAGAAAGCGGCCTTGCAAAAAATCATTGAAGCCAATACGATTGTTGCCGTTGGAACAACCTCGCTGCGAACGCTTGAAAGTATTTACTGGCTCGGTGTGAAGTTGCTGAACGGATCACTTGCGGATGAATGGATTCTCGGCCAATGGGAAGTTTATTCCTTGTCCAGCGATGTGGATTACAAAAAAAGTTTAGAAGCAATTGTGCAATGGATGGATGAAAGAGCGATTACACAACTGCATTGCCGAACGAGTTTGTTGATTGTGCCGGGTTACCAATTTAAAATTCCGTCGGCGCTGGTTACCAATTTTCACCAGCCGCAATCTACACTCTTGTTGTTGGTGGCAGCTTTCATTGGCGAGGATTGGAAAAAAGTGTACGAACACGCCTTGCAGAACGATTACCGCTTTTTAAGTTACGGCGACAGCAGTTTGCTGTTCCGGTGATTTTGACCACGGAGAACACAGAGAATTTTTTTTGTCCTTCGCTGTGTTCTTTATAGTTCAATCTTGCCGCGCAGCGAACAAGGCGCACAAGAGTGCGACGCAACGATGCTCAATGGATGCCTTGGCTTCTGGTCCATAAAAAATTATTTCGCACGGAGCAAAGGGGCAAAGGAGAAGAAAGCATCTGCGCACGCCAACTCCAAACCTCAAACTTCAAACCCGGAACCTTTTTCTTCCCTTACTTTTGCGACACAAATATTTTCTTACACATAAATCGTTTCACGAAATGAAAATTACCGTTGTAGGCGCTGGTGCGGTTGGCGCAACCACTGCCGATAATATTGCCCGCAAAGAATTGTGTGAAGAACTGGTGCTGCTCGACATTAAAGAAGGCCTGGCCGAAGGAAAGACCACGGACATGATGCAAACCGCTCAACTGCTTGGCTTTGACACAAAAGTTGTTGGCAGTACGAACGACTACGCAAAAACAAAAGGCTCCGATGTCGTTGTCATCACCTCCGGCCTGCCGCGCAAACCGGGCATGACCCGCGAAGAACTCATTGGCACCAACGCCAACATTGTTCGCGGCGTTACGCAAAACATTTTGCAGCACTCACCCGATGCCATCATCGTGGTAGTAAGCAACCCGATGGACACGATGACTTACCTGACGATGACGACAAGCGGTTTGCCGCAGAACAAAGTCATCGGCATGGGCGGCATTCTCGATAGTTCCCGCTTTAAATATTATTTGAGCCAGGCCTTAGGTTGTTCGCCGAGCGACTTGAACGCAACGGTGATTGGCGGCCATGGCGATACAACGATGATTCCCTTGATTCGCTACGCAACGTGGAACTCTGTTCCGGTAACGGAATATTTAAGCGAAGAACAACAGAAGAAAATTGTGGCGGATACAATGGTGGGCGGCGCTACGCTGACAAAGCTTATCGGCACATCGGCCTGGTACGCACCCGGCGCAGCAAGTGCGGCTTTGGTAGAAAGCATTGTGCGAGATGAAAAGCGCCTCTTCCCTTGCTGCGTTGCGCTGAACGGCGAATACGGGCAAAAGGATATTTGCCTTGGCGTGCCTGTGGTGATTGGCAAAGGCGGCTGGGAAAAAGTTGTTGACTACAAGCTGAACGAAGAAGAGCAAGGCCTTTTCAACAAGAGTGCCGATGCCGTTCGCAACATGAACGACGTACTGAAGACACTGTAATGATGAACCAATACCAACAAGCAAAAGCCGGCCTTGCGCCGGCTTTTTTGTGCAACGGTATTTATTTGGTGATTTGAAAACATTGCCGTTTTAGTTTGCCGGCAAAATCAAAAGGCGTTGTTTGCCGGGTGATGTCTTTGATTTGTGAAGAATGGATTTTGTCTTTTTCCAAAATAAATTTTGTGTAATTGGTGCTGAAGTAAAGCAAACCGTTTTGCGTAAGCGCCTTTAAGCAATCGTTGACGAGAGAGACGTGATCTCGTTGAATGTCCAATATGTCTTCCATTCGTTTGCTGTTGCTAAAGGTCGGCGGGTCCATCACAATCAAATCAAAACTTCCCGCGGGCAGTTCTTTCAAGTATTGCAGTACATCGGCATGAATGACTTTATGTTTTTTTTCACCCGGAAAATTCAACGCCATGTTCTTTTCAACCCACGCCAGGTAAGTTTTTGAAAGATCAACGGAGACAACTTCGCTTGCGCCGCCGGCTGCCGCATAAACGGAGAACGAACCCGTGTAGCAAAAAAGATTCAGCACCCGTTTCCCGCTGCTTTGTTCACGCACCATTTGCCGCGTAATGCGGTGATCGAGGAACAAACCTGTGTCGAGATAGTCACTTAAGTTGACGATAAACTTCAAGCCGCCTTCGCTTACCACAAATTCATTTTTGTCTTCGGCCACTTTCTGGTATTGCCCACCTCTGCCCTCTTTACGCTGCCGCAATTTGGTGTAAATATTTTGCGGTGCAATGCCGGTTACTTCGCTCATGATGCGCAGGCATTCAGCCAGCCATTCTTCGTGCTCTTCATCGCCGAGATTGTGTCGCCGCTTGTATTCCGAAACGTACAATTTGTCTTCGTAAACTTCCACAATAAACGGCGCTTCAGGCAAGTCGTGGTCGTAAATGCGGTAACAGGAAATGCCTTGCCGCCTCGCTCCTTTGCTCAGGTGACGGTAAACTTTTTCGAGCCGGTTTTTTAACGATAAAAATTTTTCCACTGATTGTGCCATTGCCAAAAATTTTAGACCTTCGACGTCCTTTATTGTTTACCCGTTCACTTGTTCACTTGTTGGTGGACGAATGTAACGGTTTGCGTAAACAGGTAAACAAGTGAACAGCCAAACAAGTGAACAAAGCGATGTACGCCATTGTAGACATTGAAACGACGGGCAGCTATGCGGCGGCTAACGGCATTACCGAAATCTCCATTCAGGTATTTGACGGAGAAAAAGTCATTGAGCAATTTGAAACCCTGGTCAATCCCGGAAAAACCATCCCGCGCTACATCCAGGCTTTTACCGGCATTACCAACGAAATGGTGGCCGATGCTCCGTACTTTGAAGAGATTGCCGAAAAAGTTTTTACCGTTTTGCAAGGCAATATTTTTGTGGCGCACAACGTCAACTTCGACTACTCGTTTATCAAAAGCAGCCTGGCGCATTTTGGTTATTCGCTCAACGTAAAAAAGCTTTGCACGGTACGCCTGGCGCGACAAATTTTTCCGGGCTTTCCTTCCTACAGTTTGGGCAATCTTTGTCATTCCCTTAACATCCAAATAAAAGACCGTCACCGTGCCGGCGGCGACGCATCGGCTACGGTTGTGCTGTTTCAGAAACTGTTGAACGGCGATGCAAAAGGTGCGATACAATCGGCGCTTAACCGCCATTCGAAAGATGCCGTTTTACCGCCTGCCGTTCCCAAAGAACATTTTGATGCCCTGCCTCATTCACCGGGCATCTATTACTTCCACGATGCAAAAGGCAAAGTGGTTTACGTGGGCAAGGCCAAGGACATTCGCAGCCGCGTGAACTCGCACTTCAGCAACAACAGCGACAGCAAGCAGAAGCAAAATTTTTTGCGTACTGTACACGCCATTTCCTTTCAGCAAACGGCAACGGAACTAATGGCGGCGATACTGGAATCAACCGAGATAAAACGTTTGTGGCCGGCCTTTAACGTGTCGCAGAAAAAGCCCGAAGAACTCTTTGGCATTTTTGTGTACGAAGACCAAAACGGTTACATGCGATTGGCCATTGAAAAGAAGCGCAAAAACTCCACGCCCATTTACACCTTTCATTACAAAGTTGACGGCCACGGCGTGCTGCGCAAGCTGATGAAAGAATTTTCGCTTTGCCCCAAGCTTTGCTTTATGCAAACGAGCAACGACGCTTGCGTGGGCATGGACGAAGGCCATTGCAACGGCGCCTGCGAGAAAAAAGAATTGCCCTCGCTTTACAACGACCGTGTGCTACAAGCTATTTCTTCACTCACCAAACGGCCTTCTTATGTTGTGCTTGACAAAGGTTTAACCGAAGACGAAGTTTCGTGCATCATGGTGGTGCAGGGAAATTTTTTCGGCATGGGTTATTTGCCGAAGAATTTTGAAATCACTTCTGAAAGAGCAATCCAGGAATACATCACGCCGTACAAAGACAACAGCACGATACGGGCTTTGTTGAGTTCATTTGCGAATGCGAATCCGGAAAGGATAAAGATGTTGTGAGAAGATGATGAACCGATCTGCATTGCTACTATCATCGCCTGTTGCGTCGCACTCTTGTGCGTTCGAATTTCTATTCGGCAAGAATTGTACAGTTAGTGCCTTATTGCAGAAGCTTTTAAGTGTAGTTATGTTGCGTAAATACACCCGTTGGTGGCAACCAGTGACAGCACCCCAATGAAATTTCAGTGACGAAAAGAAAGAAACTTCTAATTTGCTTTTTCCTCGCTCTATCTGTAGTAACCCTTCAGTTTATACTCGCCAGGCAGGAGCGTTTACGACTTGCTGCCAGCGGAATAATAACAAACGCTGCTTCAACTTATTATAAAGACTAGTCAGGTGAATATGCACATTTTACGTTTACGACCATAGACGGCCGAGAAATAGAACATTCTCAAAAATGTGGTAGTAAAAAGACCTTCGAAGAACAATATGCAAACATGAAGGTTATTTACAACGCAAAGAACCCTGAGGAGTTTATGAATTGGTATGACCGCTATTCTTTGACATACCGCCTTTTCTTTTATTTTGGTATTTACCTTAGTTTTCTAACCTTCTTCTTGTATGTACTGCAACGAAATATGAGAGGGCTGTATGAATTCTTTAAAAGAGGTTAGATTCGTCTAAATACGGCTGCCACCAACAACAGTTTTGCAATAGGCTGGCAGCCGGAAGAACAATCCACTACAAATCGCCAATCAGCAGCGGTTGTTATCAGGAAGTACACAAATCATCTTTTGTTCTTATTTTCATCACCATCAATCTAATCAACTTTTGTATAGGCAGACGAACCACAGAAGTCCAGCCCATCGCAAAGCCGATAACCGTTGTGCGAAACTTGCTCCGATACTCCAAAGCTCATAGAGACCCCTTTAAATCTTTACCTTTGAAACAATGACGAAAAGGGTGTACATAGATACATCGGTTGTGGGTGGGCAGTTTGACAAAGAGTTTTCTGCTGACACCATTCCATTCTTTGAAGCAGTTGTTAATGGACGGCTTTCAATTATTGTTTCCGATTTGTTAGAAGCCGAATTATTAAGAGCACCACAACAAGTTAGAGACTTTTTGGCGACACTTCCGTCAAATCAGATTGAAAACATTAGGTTGACACCAGAAGCAGCTCAACTTGCTGACCAATATATTGTAGCAAAGGTTGTCGGACAAACAAGCCGTGCGGACTGCCAACACATTGCGATGGCGACACTTGCCAAAGCTGACGTTTTAGTGAGTTGGAACTTCAAGCATATCGTGAACCTTGACAAAATACGTGGTTACAACGGTATAAACTACCAACTTGGACACGGTATGATTGAAATTAGAACACCAAAAGAAATCATCAATTATGACGACGCAAACAGTTAATACGCAACAAAACGTAGTAAAAGATTTACGGAAAATTCGTGAACAAATCAGCAATGAAATTAAAGACATGACCTTTGAAGAAGAACGTGCCTACATAGATAAGTTACTTGCTGAAAAAGAAACGTCTTCGCACAACAGTAATACTGCTACAAGTGGGGCTGAACGCTAAACATCAACTATGTGATACTATCGCTAGTTGTTCAGGCTTCACCAATAAAACCCAGCAAAAGTTCTTCGTTTTATCATCAAACCAAGCTAAGCTGCAGTAACGGACTGACAGTCATAAAATATTCCACCTGCAGCAATACCTTAACGTTCATTTCGAATCCGTACTATTCGATCCAATCGTTACGCGATTCAATCGAATTTTGTGCGTCTTGCCTTCTCGGTCAATTTCAAACTGTCCGCCCCACGCAGTCTCTTTAAAAGGCCCGCTTGTCCATTGCACGGTTTTCGTGTTTGTGTTATAGGTGTAAGCACCTTGACCGATTTGTTTTTTGGCGAGATTGTAATACGTGTACGTTCCATTGCTTAACGTAAAATAGCCAATGCGTAGCGGGTTTGTCTGACTACTGTACGAAAGAATAACATACTCTCCTGCACGCGGGCTTGTTGCTGCTGCAGCCGCAGCCGTTTTAACGGCTCTTACGTTTTCAGCTTTCACCCATTGGCCGACTGTATACTTCTCCCACTGAATGTAATAGTAGCCTTGGTAATTGCCCGAACCAATTTGCGTGACTGTGCCCTTGTACCATTCGCCGGAATTATAGCCTTCTACTCTTTGTCCAAGCGAAAAGCTTTGTGCAAAGGCAAGCAAAAGAAAAAGCTGGAAGCAAAGCGTTAGAAAAAGTTTTCGCATACCGCATGCATTGATGTGTAGTTAAAAAATTGAAGCCTGAACTTATTCATTTCTCCGCAATTAAGCGAAGAAGATTGTATTTATTCTTCCGTGGCCATTCACTGGTTTCTGTCTGTTGCTCTCGTTGGCGTCCCGCCAACGAGCCACCAAGTAAAACCGTTGACACGGACGCCACCGGCCGCGACTGATTTCTGTCTTTGCCCTTGCCTTCTATTTCAACCGGCATTCTACTGGAGGCAGGCTTTATCAATGACAAAATTTTATCGAATACCTTTAAGGAAGCTTCAACAAGCTAAAAATTTAAACTCCCTGCCATGGCGCAAACCTGGACCTACGAAACCCTTGCACAAGCCGACAAGGCCACGCTGGAAAATGTTTTGCTCACCGGCACCGCGCCGGACGTGGAGCAACTAAACGGCTACATTTATTGCGGCTGGAACCACGAACCCGTGGGCAAACTATCGGGTGAGAAATTCAAGAAAGGCTTTTATAAAAAAGACGGCCGCAATTTCGGCTACAACGAAACGGTGGTTCAGGACAATCAAAAGTTCAGGGGCAAATGGGAAGTTGGTTTGCACAAAGTTCGACCTAACCAATTGGGATACTTTAGGGTGTCGTATGTAAAGGACGAACCTTACCACAAACTGTATCAGCCTTACTTGCACCTTGCGCATTTCAATTACGACATTGACCATTTTCACAAATGGTATTTAAGCTTCTTCCGTGTTATCCGCGATTTTGTGGTGCTGCCAAACGAAGGCGATCACAGCCTTATGCTGTGCAAGGCTTATTTGCACATCAGCGAAAGCATCAACCTTTTTTATTGTTATTTTTTATTGGGTCATCCGGAAAAGATAAAGTACCTGCCGTGGTTGTAAAATAGCGGGTGCGTACTCTTTCCCATTTCTCTGTTGCTGCGTTTGCCAGCGACCGCTACAACACAAATGTTTCGACCTGTTGCGTATCCAAATCAGTTCTATTCACGAAACTTCATAAAGACGATTAACACTTGGCTTAGCCAAAATTGAGGGATTAACGTCTCTGCCCGCCGCCCACTCATAGTGTGGCATGAATCTTAGACTGTAATGGC